>JAUNGL010000016.1 GCA_030524665.1 Lachnospiraceae bacterium
TCCCGTTCTGGGGCATCGTACGAAACCTTCCAGTTCTTTAACTAAACACGAATATGGCTGAATCGTAAGTGCGCCCAAGTTTGCGATTCGGATAAAAGCAGGTATTGACAAAAACGGCGTCCTAGTGTACTATTTGCCTAGTACACAGATACACTGGAAACCAGCAAAGACAGGAGGAGAATATGGAATTTAATCCGGCGCTCCCGATTTATCTGCAGGTGATGACTGCCCTGAAACGGGACATCGTGACCGGGCAGTTGTCACTGGGAGAGAAGCTGCCGTCTGTCCGGGACCTGGCGCTGCGGTATACGATTAATCCGAATACCGTCAGCAGGGTTTATAAGGAACTGGAAAACGAAGGAGTCTGTTTTACCAGACGGGGAATGGGAACATTTGTGACGGAGGACAGAACGAGAGTGGAGAAGCTGAAAGAAGAAATGGCAGGAGAGTTGATGACTCAGTTTCTGGAAGGGATGAAGAGAATCGGTATCACCCCGGAGGAAGCGATCCATATGATTAAGGAGAGGGAATTATGTTAGAGTGCAGAGAGATCACGAAGATTTATGGAAAAAAGACAGCGGTGGATCACGTATCGCTGAAGATCGAACCGGGGAAGATCTATGCAATGCTCGGACCGAACGGAAGCGGCAAGACGACACTGATGAAGATGGCAGTAGGTCTTGTGAAGCCGAATTCCGGAGGATTCTTTTACGAGGGCCAGCCGGTTGGAGTGGAAAGCCGCAGAGAGATCGCCTATATGTCCACGGAACCGTATTTTTATGCATGGATGACCGTAAAGGATGTGGGAAATTACTATCAGGACTTTTTTGAGGATTTTTCCATGAAACAGTATGATCGTCTGATTGAGAGGATGCAGCTTATGTCGGATATGAAGGTGAAGGCACTCTCCTCCGGTATGATGGCGAAGCTGAAGATTGCCGTGACTATGGCGAGAAAGGCGAGAGTCTATCTGCTTGACGAGCCCCTGAACGGCATAGATCTGCTGGCACGCGACGAGATCATGACAGCTGTACTAGATGCGGTGGGACCGGATGTGGCGCTCGTACTTTCCACGCACCTGGTGGATGAACTGGAGCGTGTTGTGGACACAGCGATTTTCATGAAGGAAAGCCATCTGGTGGAAGTGTGTGAGGTGGAAGCACTGCGCATTGAAGAAGGAAAATCACTGGTAGATAAATACCGTGAAATCTATGGGCATATGTCGGCAGGTGAGAATTATGCCGACATGCTGAGAAGCTGAAACAGGAAAGAGTGTGGAGGAGACAGAGATGTTAAAGTTGATGAAATATGAATTCAGGAAAACAATGTTTTCCAAAATGATTCTTCTGGTGATTACCGCGGCAGCGGAGATTGCTTATCTGATCGGAGTATTTTTTGAGTGGGAGAAAGCACTCGGGATTGGCATTGCCGGACTTGTGTTCTGTGCGCTCATCGGTATTACCTATATCGGAATTGACAGTCTGCTGGTATTCCACAAGGATCTGAATACAAAGCAGAGTTATATGTTGTTTCTGACACCGAGGAACAGCTATCAGGTGTTGGGAGCCAAGGTGCTGGAAAATGGGATTTCGATCTTTCTGGCCGGAGTATTTTTTGCAGTGCTTGCGGCCGTGGATGCCACGGTGGGTATCCTCTATATCGGAGGACTGAAGGAATTTCTGGATATTGTAAAGCAGGTAGCATCCAGTATCTCGATCAATATTAATATCGCACCGGGAGAACTATTGCTGGGATTTTTCACCGCACTGGCATCCTGGCTGATGATGATTGTGACAGGAGATCTGGCAATCGTTCTTTCCGCTACTGTATTTGCAGGAAAGAAATTCAGCGGACTGGTGAGCTTTCTGCTGTACCTTCTCCTCGGATGGGGTTCCGGCGTGCTGCTTGACCATCTGCCGGAGGTAAGAGATGCAAATCTTCAGCTTGCCATGATAATCGCGGGGGCATTTGTAATATCGGCAGTAATGTATGGAATCGCCGGGTGGATTATGGAACGGAAACTGAGTGTATAGAGCAGGAATGCGGCGGACGGCAGAGTTTTCTGCCGTCTGTTTTGTTGGGGCATCGTATGAAACCTGTCAGTCCGTATGAAACACGCGTATACAGCTCTTGCTTTCCGGAAATGCAAGTGCCTGCAATTTTTTCTTGTGAAGAACTGGCAGGAGTGATATACTAATGATATTGTCCGGAACTCTATAATTTTGCAGAAGATGAAAATCGGTTCCGGATAGAATAGAAGTGGAAGCTGCATTCAGAGGCAGAACAGGGATCACATACGTGTGATGTGCGAAATTCTGGCGGGAAGAATAATGGAATGCAGAAAAGCATACTGGTGAAATTGGAACGGTTATTGTTTCCGGGCAGGAGGTATGAAATATGAAGCTTGAAAAATTGTTGGAACGGATTACTTACCAGTGTCTTCAGGGATCGACAGAGACAGAGGTGAAGGACATCACGAATGATTCCCGAAAGGCACAGGAGGGTTCGCTGTTTTTCTGCATCAAGGGAGCGGTGACAGACGGACATAAATACGTGCCGGATGTAGTGGCACGCGGGGCGAAGGTACTGATTGTACAGGATACAGTGGAGGTACCGGAGGATGTGACTGTGATACAGGTGGAGGATTCCCGCTACGCGATGGCACTGATCTCGGCTGCGTGGTACGGATATCCGGCGGAGCAGCTGAAGGTGATCGGCATTACCGGAACCAAGGGGAAGACGACCACGACCTATATGGTGAAATCTATCCTGGAGTCTGCGGGATACAAGGTCGGTCTGATCGGTACGATTGAGGTTATTATCGGCAATGAGCGGATTCATGCGGAAAATACGACGCCGGAGTCGATTAAGATTCAGGAGTATTTCCAGAGGATGGTGGAGGAAGGCTGCCAGATTGTGGTGATGGAGGTAGCATCTCAGGGTCTGATGCTGCACCGCACGGCAGGGATTCCGTTTGAGATTGGTATTTTTACAAATATTGAGCCGGATCACATCGGGCCGGCGGAGCATGACAGCTTTGAACATTATCTTGCCTGTAAGAGTCTGCTGTTCCGCCAGTGCAGGATCGGGATCATGAATGCGGATGACGAGCACCTGGAGCAGATTCTGGAGGGACATACGTGTGAGGTTGAGACCTTTGGATTCTCTGAAGGTGCGGATCTGAGAGCCGAGAATACGCAGCTTGTCAGCCGTCCGGGATATCTCGGAATTGCGTATACGGTGAGCGGGAAGATGAATTTCGATGTGGAGATCGACATTCCGGGCAAGTTCAGTGTCTACAATTCTCTGACCGCGATCGCGATCTGCCGTCATTTCAACGTTGCAGTGGAAGATATAAAAAAGGCGCTGAAGTGTGCCCAAGTCAAGGGACGTGTTGAGATGGTGAAGGTGTCGGATGAATTTACGCTGATGATTGACTATGCGCACAATGCAATGGCACTTGAAAGTCTGCTGACTACGCTGAAGGAATACCATCCGCACCGGCTGGTCTGCATGTTCGGCTGCGGAGGAAACCGTTCAAAGCTGCGCCGCTATGAGATGGGAGAGGTGTCGGGACGTCTGGCGGATCTGACGGTCATCACGTCAGATAATCCGCGGTTTGAAAAGCCGGAGGATATCATTGCAGATATCGTGACCGGCATTGAAAAGACGGATGGCAAGTATGTCACCATCACGAACCGGAAAGAGGCAATTGCCTATACGATTCATCACGGGGAACCGGGAGATATCGTGGTGCTTGCCGGCAAGGGACATGAGGATTATCAGGAGATAGAGGGAAAGAAATACCCGATGGATGAGCGGGTTCTGATACAGGAAATTCTGGAGGGCAGATAGGAAGGCAGATAGAGGTCATTGATGGAATTATATGCAGATATCATGATTGATATCTCACACAGTGAACTGGACCGAACGTTCCAGTACCGGGTGCCGGAGGAGCTGCGGGGAGAGCTGGAGCCGGGAAATGTCGTGGAGATTCCGTTTGGGCGGGGGAACCGCCCGACGAAGGGCTACGTGCTGCGGCTGACAGAACAGCCGTCGTATGAGCCGGAGAAGATCAAAGAGATCGGCCGTATTGTCACAGACCTGGCAGGAGCTGAATCGAAGCTGACGGCACTGGCACTCTGGATGAGGGATTATTATGGATCCACAACCGTACAGGCATTGAGAACTGTGCTTCCGCTGCGGCAGAAGGCCGCTTCCAAAGAAAAGAAGACGATTGTGCTGAAGCTTTCGCCGGAAGAGGCACAGGAGAAGCTGGAGTTTTTGAAAAAGAAAAACCAGAAGGCGCGGGTGCGTCTGCTGGAAGCACTGATTGCTCAGCCCAGGCTTCCATATGAGATTGTGACCGGAAGCCTGAGGATTACTTCGCTGGTGCTGAAGGCGATGGAAGAACAGGGAGTTCTGGCATGTGAGAGTCAGCACGTTTACCGGACGCCGCAGTTGATCCGGAAGCTGCTGGAGGAAGAGCAGGCGGCAGGCATGAAAAATATGCCGAAGGTGCAGCGGGAAGGTCTCAAGTGTGAAGAAGATTTTCAGGAGGTACGGGACGCAGGAGGACAGCGAGAGGCAGATGCTTTAGAGTTTGCAGGCGCAGGCAGAGGGGCAGAGGTATGGAATGGCGGGAGTGTTTCAAGGGCCGCAGGATCTCCTGGCACCCCAGCGTTTGTTTTGAATGAAGCTCAGCAATATGCAGTCGATGAAATCTGCCGTGAATGGCAGTCGAATCCGTTAGGAAAATATCTGCTTCATGGAGTGACCGGAAGCGGGAAGACGGAAGTATATATGGAGCTGATCGCGTATGCATTGTCGCAGGGCCAGCAGGCGATTTTGCTGATTCCGGAGATTTCCCTGACGTATCAGAATGTGATGCGTTTTTACCGGAGATTCGGGGACCGGATTTCGATCCTGCATTCCAGGCTGTCGCAGGGAGAGCGGTATGACCAGTTTGAGCGGGCGCGGAATGGCGATATCGATATCATGATCGGGCCCAGGTCTGCGCTGTTTACTCCGTTTCAGAGGCTGGGGATTATCATCATAGATGAAGAACATGAGATGTCATACCGCAGCGAGGCGGTACCGCGGTATCATGCCAGAGAGGTTGCCGTCAAGAGAGGTGCTCTGGAGCATGCCAGAGTGGTACTGGGTTCTGCGACTCCGTCACTGGAGGCCTATTATGGGGCAGAAGGAGGAGACTATCGTTTGTTTCAGCTTCCGTCGCGTGCGGCGGGAGGGGAACTTCCGCAGGTGAGCGTTGTGGATATGAGGCAGGAATTGCAGGATGGCAACCGTTCGATTCTGAGCAGGGAGCTTTATCGGAAGATGGAGCAGTGTCTTTCCACCGGGCAGCAGATGATGCTGTTTTTGAACCGGAGAGGCTATGCAGGGTTTGTGATGTGCCGTTCCTGCGGTCACGTCGTGAAATGCCCGCATTGTGATGTAGCACTTTCTGCGCACCGGAACGGCAGACTGGTCTGCCATTACTGCGGGCATGAAGAGCAGCCTGTCAAAACGTGTCCGAAATGCGGCTCCTCGTATATCGGGGGCTTCCGGGCAGGAACCCAGCAGATTGAGGAAATTGTGGCAGGGGCATTTCCGCAGGCGCGTATTCTGCGTATGGATGCCGATACGACGAGGGGAAAGGACGGACATGCAGAGATTCTGCACGCTTTTTCTAACCGGGAAGCGGATATCCTGATCGGAACACAGATGATTGTGAAAGGGCATGATTTTCCGGAAGTGACACTGGTGGGAATCCTTGCGGCAGATTTATCGCTGCATGTGAGTGATTACCGGGCCGCGGAACGGACCTTCCAGCTTCTGACACAGGCTGCCGGGCGGGCAGGACGGGGAGAAAAGCCGGGGGAGGTTGTGATCCAGACGTACGAGCCGGAACACTATGCGGTTGTCCATGCGGCTTCACAGGATTATGAGAGCTTTTATGAGCAGGAGATCAGTTACCGGAAGATGTCAGGATATCCGCCGGCCGGGGGGATCCTGGGGATTCATTGTACCTCCAGAGATCAGGAGCTGCTGGAGATGGCGGCAGGATATCTCGGCAGATTTATCCGTCAGGCAGCCGCACGGTATCAGGTATCGGTTCTTGGACCGGCAGATGAGGCGATTTCGAAGATCAATGATATCTACCGAAAGGTCATCTATGTGAAACACGAGGATACAAAGCGCCTGATTGCGCTGAAGAATAAAACGGAGCAGTATATTGAAATGAACGAAGGATACCGGACGATCGGGATCCAGTTTGAAATGAATTAATGAGAAAATAAGAATCATTTATAAAACAGAAAGTTGGAGGATGATAAAATGGCGTTACGGCAGATTCGGATTATGGGAGATACGATTTTGGAGAAGGTGTGCAGGCCGGTGAAGGAGATGACACCGAGAACGAAGGAACTGATCGGGGATATGCTGGAGACAATGTATGATGCAAACGGAGTCGGACTGGCTGCACCGCAGGTAGGTATATTAAAACGAATTGTGGTAATTGATATAGGAGAAGGACCGCTCGTGCTGATCAATCCGGAAATTCTGGAGACATCAGGTGAGCAGACCGGACAGGAGGGCTGCCTGAGTCTTCCGGGGCAGGCAGGGATCGTGACGCGTCCGAACCATGTAAAGATACGCGCTTATAATGAGGATATGGAGCAGTTTGAACTGGAAGGGGAAGAACTGCTTGCACGTGCGATTTGCCATGAGTGCGATCACCTGGATGGAATTATGTATGTCAGACACGTGGAAGGGGATCTGTTTGATGTAGAGGCTGAGGAAGAAGAATCAGAAGAATAGGAGCTGCAGGCGGAGCGGGAACCGCTGCGTACAAAGCTTCAAGGCTTCGGTCAGCAGAACAGGAGAGTGAGACAACTATGATCAAGAATGTAGTATTTATGGGAACTCCCGATTTTGCAGTCGGTACACTGAAGGAACTGATTGCTTCGGAGAAGTACCATGTACAGGCAGTTTTTTCCCAGCCGGATAAGCCGCGCGGGCGTGGAAAAGCACTTCAGATGACTCCGGTGAAGGAGGCTGCGGTGCAGGCAGGAATTCCGGTGTATCAGCCCAAAAGGATCCGGGAGGAAGAGTCACTCAGGATTCTGAGGGAGCTGCAGCCGGATGCGATTGTCGTAGTGGCATTCGGGCAGATGATCCCGGAGAGTATCCTGAATTTACCGCCGCACGGCTGTATCAACGTTCACGCTTCCCTTCTTCCCAAATACCGCGGAGCAGCGCCGATCCAGTGGGCCGTGCTCAACGGAGAGGAAGAATCTGGTGTGACGACGATGCGGATGGATGCCGGGCTGGATACTGGAGATATGATTCTGAAAACAGTAGTCAGGCTGGACCCGCAGGAGACGGGCGGCAGTCTGTTCGACCGGCTGAGTGAGGCCGGGGCAAAGCTTTTGATTCAGACGCTGGATGCGATCAATGACGGAACTGCCGTCTATGAGAAGCAGCCGGAGGAAAGCCCGACGGAATATGCGGCAATGCTGACAAAAGCGCAGGGAAGGATCGACTGGACGAAAAGTGCCCGTGAGATTGAATGCCTGATCCGGGGAATGAATCCGTGGCCGAGCGCATATACCGGATACCGGGGAAAGACCCTGAAGCTGTGGCGCGCTGCGGCAGAGCCGGATGATGAAGCAGCGGAAAAATGCACAGAAACAGCAGCATTCGACTTATTGGAACAGGAAAATACTGAGGCAGAAGCGGATCATGCGGAGAAAAATGATACGAGGCCGGGATGTGTTGTAGAGGTGACGAAGCATACACTGAAGATCCAGACCGGAGATGGGATTCTGTCTATTCTTGAGCTGCAGCCGGAAGGCAAAAAGCGGATGGAAACAGATGCATTTCTGCGGGGCTACCCGGTTACAGCAGGCGATATCTTACAATAAAAGGAATGTTATACTCAAAAAGGAGTGATACTTTATGTTTTTACTGTCATCAGCCAATAATGCATTTTGGGGCTATGGCGGCCGGGGCTACGGCTATTATGGCTTCGACTGGACCTATCTGCTCGTCATTGCAGGACTTCTGCTGTCCATGATGGCATCAGCCAGAGTGAAGAGTACATTTGCACAGTACTCCAAACTTCGGTGTATGGCAGGATTGACCGGGGCATCTGCGGCCCAGAAGGTGCTGCACAGTGCAGGGATTTATGATGTTACGATTGAACATGTGTCGGGTGATCTGACGGACCACTACGATCCGCGAAGCAAGACGCTGCGTCTTTCAGACAGCACCTATGGCTCGGGTTCCGTAGCGGCGGTTTGTGTGGCAGCTCATGAGTGCGGACATGCGATTCAGGATAAGGTACAGTATGGACCGCTGGTACTGCGCAGTACGCTGGTTCCGGCTGCGAATTTCGGCTCTTCTCTGGCATGGCCGGTATTTTTTGCCGGTTTGATTTTTTCTCTGCGTCCGCTTCTGACACTTGGAATCGTTCTGTTTTCACTGGCAGTTCTTTTTCAGCTTGTGACGCTTCCGGTTGAGTTTGATGCCTCGAGACGTGCACTCCGCGTACTCGAAGAGAATCACATGCTTGGTGAGGTCGAGCTTGCAGGAGGGAAAAAGGTCCTGAGCGCTGCTGCGCTGACCTATGTGGCGAGCCTTGCGGCTTCCATTCTTCAATTGTTGCGTCTGATCATACTCGCAGGAGAACGGGGAGGACGCAGACGTGACTAAGCCGGTGAATCTCAGGGAAATTATTTTGGAAACATTGATGGAGATTACGGAGGAGGAGGCGTACAGCCATATCGTGATCCGTAATGTCCTGGAAAAATACCAGTATCTGGAGAAACGCGATCGCGCGTTTATCTCCAGAACGACGGAAGGTACGCTGGAGCATATGATCCAGCTCGATTATATCATCGAACAGTTTTCAAATGTACCGGTCTACAATATGAAGCCGCTGATCCGCAATCTGCTTCGGATGTCTGTCTATCAGTTAAAATATATGGACAGTGTGCCGGACAGCGCAGTCTGCAATGAAGCAGTACGTCTGGCGCAGAGGAAAGGCTTTTACAATCTGAAGGGATTTGTGAACGGAGTTCTGCGCAATATCGCCCGGAGGCTGTATCAGGTACAGTATCCGGATCCGGCGCAGGAACCGCTTCACTATCTGTCTGTCAAATACTCCTTCCCCATCTGGATGCTCGATAAATGGGTTGCTCAGTTCGGTTATGAGGTGACGGAGAAAATCTGCCGGGAATCTCACATGGAGAGAGGAACGACTGTGCGCTGCAATCTGGAAAAGGCATCGAAGGAAGAGATTATTGCAAGTTTGAAAAGTCAGAATATTATGGTTAGCCAGCATCCGTATCTGGATTATGCACTCGTGATTTCCGGCTATAATTATATGAAGGCGGTGACTGCATTCCGGAAAGGATGGATCACGGTACAAGATGTCAGCTCTATGCTGGTCACGGAGGTGGCAGCTCCGAACTGGGGTGATTACTGTCTCGATGTCTGTGCAGCTCCGGGCGGCAAAAGCCTGCATCTGGCGGATAAGCTGATGGGAAGCGGCTATGTGGAAGCGAGAGATATTTCCGAATATAAAGTAAAGCTGATGCAGAGTAATATCGAACGCACAGGGGCTATCAATATCCGGGCCGTTGTCAGGGATGCGACGATTTATGACCCGGAATCGCACCAGAGGGCCGATATTGTGCTGGCCGATCTTCCATGTTCCGGTCTCGGCGTGATCGGGCGGAAGCAGGATATCAAGTATAAGATGTCGGAAAAAAAGCAGGGGGATATTATCCGGCTGCAGAGGAAAATTCTTAATATCGTGCAGGATTATGTGAGACCGGGTGGGGTTCTTGTGTTCAGTACATGTACGATAGGTGCAGATGAGAACCAGTACAATGTGAAGTGGTTTCTGGAGAACTATCCGTTCCGTCTCGAGTCCATTGATTCGTATATCTGTGACGAGCTGAAGTCGAGGACGACACAGGGCGGCTTCCTTCAGCTGCTGCCGGGAATCCATCAGTCAGACGGGTTCTTCTTTGCACGTTTTAGAAGATTGGAAGATGCCGGAACCAGATATGATGAGACCATGCGGAATGTGGAGCCGGAAGGAGCATATTTGTGATATGAAAAAAGGAGATGGCTGCTATTTTAGCGGACAGGTGAACCGGAATCTATGGGGAGGCGTGTGATGGAAAAGAAGGAAATCAGGTCCATGAACTACCGGGAGGTACAGCAGGAGGTTGCTGCGCTCGGGGAGAAAGCCTTCCGTGCAGGACAGCTGTATCAGTGGATGCATCAGAAGTTCGCGGATAGTTTTGATGTAATGACAAATCTTCCTGCAGGCTTTCGGGAGAAGCTGCGGGCGGAATATACATACACTGTTTTGGAGGTGGTACAGCGTCTTGTTTCAAAGATAGACGGTACGGAGAAATATTTGTTCCGCCTGCCAGATGGAAATGTGATCGAGAGTGTGCTGATGCGCTATCATCACGGGAATTCCGTGTGTATTTCTACGCAGGTTGGCTGCCGGATGGGATGCCGTTTCTGTGCCTCCACGCTTGGCGGGCGTACCAGAGATCTGTTGCCCTCGGAGATGCTGGGACAGGTATATCAGATCCAGAAGCTGACCGGAGAACGTGTCTCGCATCTGGTAGCCATGGGCACTGGAGAACCGCTCGACAATTATGATAATTTCCTGCGTTTTCTGGAGCTGCTGACGGATGAGCACGGTCTGAATATCAGTCAGCGGAATGTGACGGTATCGACCTGTGGGATTGTGGAGAATATACGGCGGCTGGCAGATGAAAAGCTTCAGATTACGCTGGCACTTTCACTTCATGCATCCAGCCAGGAAAAGCGGAAAGAGCTGATGCCGGTTGCATACCGGTATGAACTGAAGGATGTGCTGGAGGCGTGCCGTTATTACTTTGCGCAGACCGGACGTAGGATTACATTTGAGTACAGTCTGGTCGGCGGTGTAAATGACACGAAGCAGGATGCAAAGCGCCTCGTGGAGCTGATTGGGGCTATGAACTGCCATGTGAATCTGATTCCGGTGAATCCGATCAAAGAACGCAGTTATGTACAGTCAAATGCGTCTGCGATCGATGCATTTAAAAATAAACTTGAAAAATACGGGATAAATGTTACTATTAGAAGAGAAATGGGACGCGATATCAATGGTGCCTGCGGCCAACTGAGAAAGAGCTATCTGGATACAGGAGCCGCAGAGGAGATAAAGGAGGGGGATGCAGTAGTATGAATACATATTGTATCACCGATGTCGGAAAACGGCGTGAGATGAATCAGGATTATGTCTTTGCGTCCGATCAGCCGGTAGGGAATCTGCCCAATCTGCTGGTCGTGGCAGATGGGATGGGCGGACATAACGCCGGGGATCTCGCCTCACGCTATACGGTCGAAACGATGCTTGATTATCTGGAACACACGAAGGAAGAACGGCCGATTCCTCTTCTGAGCGGTGCGATACATACGGCGAATGACAGGGTGGCGGAAAAAGCCAGCTCAGACAGGAGCCTGCAGGGAATGGGAACAACTGTGGTTGCCGCGACAATTAAGGATGAATATCTGTATGTGGCAAATGTAGGGGACAGCAGACTGTATCTGATCGAGGAAGGGATCGAGCAGATTACACGCGACCATTCACTGGTGGAAGAGATGATACGGATTGGTGAGCTGAGGCGGGAGGACGCACGCAGCCATCCTGACCGGAATGTGATTACAAGAGCGGTTGGGGTGCATTCACCGGTCAAGATTGATTTTTTTGATGTGCGTCTGGAACCGGGTGACAAGATACTGCTCTGTTCCGATGGGCTGACGACGATGCTGGAGGATTATGAGATTCTTCGGATTGTCAGAAAAAGCGGTTCGCTGAAGGAAGCAGCCGAGCGGCTTGTGAATGAGGCGAACAAAAACGGGGGAAAAGATAATATTTCAGTAATCCTTGCTGAATTCTGAAAAATGGGGGATTCTTTATGCTGAAAGTCGGTATGTTTATACAGAACAGATATGAGATTATTTCGAGAATCGGTTCCGGCGGCATGGCAGATGTCTATAAGGCAAAAGACCATAAGCTGAACCGTTTCGTGGCAGTAAAAGTATTGAAAAATGAATTCCGGGATGATAAGAGCTTCGTCTCGAAGTTCCGGGTAGAGGCACAGTCAGCTGCCGGGCTGGCGCATGCCAATATTGTGAATATTTACGATGTCGGAGAAGAGGCAGGCATCTATTATATTGTGATGGAGCTGGTTGAGGGTATTACCCTGAAAGGCTACATAGAGAAGAAGGGCAGACTCTCTGTGCGTGAGGCGACAAGCATCGCACTTCAGATTTCGGCAGGTCTTGAGGCAGCGCATAACAACGGTATTATTCACCGGGATGTCAAGCCACAGAATATTATTATTTCTACGGATGGCAAGGTTAAGGTTGCAGATTTCGGAATTGCGCGTGCATCGAATTCCAATACCATCAATTCGAGTGTCATGGGTTCCGTTCATTATAGCTCCCCGGAGCAGTCAAGGGGCGGTTACAGCGATGAGAAGAGTGATATCTATTCACTGGGGATTACGATGTATGAGATGCTGACCGGGCATGTACCGTTTGACGGGGATACAGCCGTATCGGTGGCAATCAAGCATCTGCAGGAGGAACTGCACGGACCGAAAGAGCTGGTACCGGAGGTTCCAAACAGTACGAACCAGATTGTGATCAAATGTACACAGAAGAGTCCGGACCGCCGTTATTCCAATATGTCGGAGTTGATCCGTGATCTGCGTGAGTCGCTGGTAAATCCGGATGGGGATTTTGTAACCCAGCAGGTAGTGGACAACAAGTCGCAGACGATTATCATGTCCAAAGAGCAGGTGAACCGGATTAATGCAGAGCGCAGCAATATGCCGTCTTACGACGAGTCGCTGGATGTCGGGGCAGCAGCAGGGCTGCGAGGTCATAATCCTCATGAGGAGGAGAACCGGGCATATCAGCCGGGCAGCTATTATCAGAAGAGCGGCTATCAGGAGGTCGTGACGCCCGGACGGAATGAGAACGGTGGCAGTGACCGATGGGATTCAGACTATGATCCTTCAGATTCGGATGATCACGATGACTATAATTCTTACTATGACGTCTACGATGATCGGGATAATTATGGATTTCAGGAAGCAGATTATAAATTGGATGAAAGCTATTCTGATCAGGACAAGGATCGGAAAGATGGGGATGATATCGGCATCAATCCGAGACTGGAAAAGGCTGTTACGGTTGGAGGGATTATTGTCGCAGTTATCATTGGATGTGTGTTCCTTTCATTGCTCGCAAATGCGTTCGGATTGCTCAATTTTTCGAAGAGAGACAGAAAAACCACTAAGAGTACGGAAAAGATAACGGAAAAAGTGGTTGAAAAGTCGACAGAAAAGAAGGATGACGCGGAAAAAACAAGCGAAAAGACAACCGACGCTCCGGACGAGAAGAACACGGAAGCTCCCGTTGTAAAGCAGGTAGAGGTACCGTCGCTTCTCGGAAAGACAGAAGAAGAAGTTCAGGCTGCACTGCGTGAGAAAGGTCTTTCCGGCAGCAGAGGACAGGATGCATCCTCTGCAGAGTATGAAGTAGGAAAGGTATGCAGCCAGACCCCGGTAGCAGGAACGATGGTTGACGAAGGAACTCAGATCACCTATCAGATCAACAGCAGTTCCGGGGAAATTATCCTGTCTGATTTGACGAATATCGAACAGAGTCAGGCGCAGGCATTTCTGCTGACACAGGGATTGCAGTATAAGATTGATGAAACTCAGTACAGTGATACGATAGATACCGGATATGTGATCCGCACGGAGCCGGCGGCCAATACGGCACTCCATGAGGGAGATACGGTTACACTTTATATCAGCCAGGGGTCTCAGGCTGAGGTTTCCTATGTGACGGTGCCGGATTTCTGGTATTGTGATCAGGAGATTTCCACACAGCGTGCAGAGCTGACTGGTCTGGGAACACCGGTCTTTGAATATGAGCCCAGCAATGAGGTAAATAAGGATTGGGTTGCACGTCAGAGTATTGAGGCAGGGACAGAGGTGCCGGAGGGTACCGTGATAACGCTGTATCTCAGTTCAGGTCCGGCTCCGGCAGGTGTAGATACACAGGACAATATCACAGTCGAGAATGGCAGTGAAGGAAAATGGGAATGCAATGCAAAGCTGGATCCGCCTTCCGGATATACAGGGCAGAAAGTCCGGATTGATTTGGTACAGGAAGGTGTAACTACAACTATCTTTACTGGTGAGACAACATTCCCGTATCTTCTCAAAGTACAGGGTGCACCGGGTGTGACAACTGGTACGGCATACGTTTATCTGCTGAATGATCAGGGAGAAACTGAGAGTAAGATTGAATATCCCGGTATTATATTCAATCAGGTAAATTGAGTACAGGTGTGATATGGAAATCATGAAGCAACAGCTTAATGCCTGTGGGATGTATGGACAGGCTTCGCATTTTGAATGAATGTCAATGAGGGAATGAATGAGAGGAAAGATAATCAGAGGAGTCGGTGGATTTTATTATGTCCATACGGAAAGCGGCGGAGTATATGAATGCAGAGCAAAGGGAATTTTCCGCAAGGAGAAGATTAAGCCTCTGGTCGGAGATGATGTGGAGATTTCGGTTTTGGACGAATCGGAGAAAACAGGCAATCTGGATCAGATTCTGCCAAGACACAATACATTGATCCGTCCGGCTGTGGCAAATGTGGATCAGGCGCTCGTGCTCTTTGCTGCTGCCAGCCCGAAGCCGAATCTGAATCTGCTGGACCGTTTCCTGATTTCCATGACACAGCAGGAGATACCGGTGTTGATCTGCTTCAATAAGATGGATCTGGTCGGGGAAGAGGAGCTGTCTGCTTTGAAATGTGCATATGAAATGTGCGGATGCCGAATTTTTTTTACGAGCATCGCGGAAGGAAAAGGTGTGAAAGCTCTGGAACAGCTTCTTCAGGGCCGGACAACCGTGGTCGCCGGGCCTTCCGGAGTCGGAAAATCTTCGCTTACCAATACATTGCAGAAAGAAGTGCGGATGGAGGTCGGTGAGGTCAGCAGGAAGATCGACCGGGGACGTCATACGACCCGTCATACGGAGTTGCTTGCACTCGGGCATGATACATACTTTCTGGATACGCCGGGTTTTTCGTCACTTTATCTGCAGGGAATTGAGTATGAGGAGCTGAAACAGTATTTTGGTGAGTTTCAGCCGTATGAGCCATACTGCCGATTTCAGGGGTGTATGCATATCCATGAACCGGACTGTGCGGTGAAGCAGGCCCTTGCAGAAGGGAAAATCAGCCGCTCCCGTTATGAGAATTATGTACTGCTTGCAGAAGAATTGAAGAGTGTCAGGAAGTATTAAGGTTACTGCTCACGAACCGCAGGGACGTGAACAGTAACTATTAAGAAACAGGCTGGAAAAGGGAAACACGGAGTGACTGCAGTTATGAGGACATTGGACGTCTGTTTGAGGCGGACTGAAACGGAGCAGAGGAGCGGCACCGGACATCGGAGGATGTCTGTCTGCGCAGACGGAAGAGGAACGTAAAAACGGGTTTCGAATGTCCATTTTGGAAAGAGAAAAGGTGTGGAAAAAAAGAGAACCGGAGGCGGGATTTTCTGGCATTCCGGTGAACAGGGGGACTTACAGGATGAGAAAAAACATTTTGGCACCATCGATTCTGGCAGCAGATTTTGCGCATCTTGAGCGTGATATTACAGAAGCGGTTGAAGCCGGAGCGGAATATATTCACATTGATGTGATGGATGGAGTATTTGTGCCAAGTATTTCATTTGGAATGCCGGTGATCGAGTCAATCCGAAAGGTTACGGACTGTATATTTGATGTGCATCTTATGATTGAGAAGCCGGAACGGTATACGGATATCTTTGCAAAATGCGGAGCGGACAGTATTACGGTTCACGCGGAGGCGACGGATCATCTGCACAGGACTGTACAACAGATCAAGAGCTACGGGCTGAAGGTAGGGGTTGCGCTGAATCCGTCTACTCCATTGAACGTATTGGACTATGTGCTTGAGGAACTGGATATGGTGTTGATTATGACTGTGAATCCGGGATTTGGAGGACAGGCTTATATTCCTCAGATGACAGAGAAAATCCGTACGCTTCGTACCAGAGCAAAGGAGCTTGGACTCGACCTGAATATTCAGGTGGATGGAGGAATCAAGGAGAGCACGATACGCAATGTACTGGAAGCAGGAGCGAATGTATGTGTGGCGGGTTCCGCAGTGTTCGGAAAGGACATCCGGGAGAATGCAGGAAAGCTGCTTCATATCATGGAAGAGTACAAGGAGTATTGATGTGAGAGGGTATTGAAGAAATAAGACGAATGCAATTCTGTTCGTTTTTGGGTGTTCGGCAGGAGGAAGTTCGCTGGCCACAGATGTTTAGACACGGCAGCAGAGGATGCAGCAAGATCTTCTGCTGTTTTTTGATGCAGATTTTTGAAAAATAGATGAACAGTAAGTTTTTGGGGAATTATGTCGAACGGTTTTTTGACAGAGACTATTGTTTTATGTCGGTTTATGTGCTAAACTGTGACTTGCCTGAGAAAAATACCGAAGAATGTAGAGTACGGGAGAGAAAAGCGGCAGATTCGCGCACAAAACGTCAGAAAAGGGAAATGGAAAAGCACAAAAATAATTGAGATGAGATGTTTGCTAGCAGAAGAATTGCATTATATTTGTAAAAAACAAAAGAAAATTGTCTGAAGATACGAAAGAATCCGAAGACAGGATAATTTCGAAGAGATTCGGAATACAGGTGCGGATGAAAAGAAGGACAGAAGAGATACCGGAAAACAAAAGAACGCTGAGCTACAAAAGAGATACCGGAAAACAAAAGAGATGTCGGAACTACGGAAGAAATATTGGAAAATGAAAGAAATAACAGAAGTACAAAAGTAAGAGGATATACAGGCAGGAAAAGTACGAAGAGACATAGAACAGAATGAGACAGTATGTCACGTTTTGTACATGAAAGTACAGAAGATGAGCAGAATATAAATACAGAGGAAAGAGACAGGAGAGTAGAAATCATGAAACTTGGTATTGTAGGTTTACCGAATGTAGGAAAAAGTACATTATTTAATTCTTTGACGAAGGCAGGAGCAGAATCAGCGAACTATCCGTTCTGTACGATTGATCCGAATGTTGGTGTGGTAGCGGTACCGGATTTCAGGCTGAAGCTGCTGGCAGATCTTTATCATTCCGCAAAGGTGACTCCGGCAGTGATTGAGTTTGTGGATATCGCAGGTCTTGTAAAAGGTGCTTCCAAGGGTGAGGGGCTTGGCAACCAGTTTTTGGCGAATATCAGAGAAGTAGATGCAGTCGTTCATGTAGTACGCTGCTTTGAGGATCCGAATGTAGTACATGTTGACGGTTCGGTAGACCCGGCAAGAGATATTGAGACGATCAATCTGGAACTGATTTTCTCTGATCTGGAGATTCTGGAAAGAAGAATTGCCAAGACAACCCGTGCAGCCAGAAATGACAAGGCACAGGCGAAGGAACTGGAGCTTTTGCAGAAGCTGCAGAAGCATCTGGAGGATGGAAAGCTCGCCATCTCTTATAAAACAGACGATGAAGATGAACAGGAGTGGCTTGCAGGCTATAATTTGCTGACTGCGAAACCGGTGATCTTCGCTGCTAATGTAGCGGAGGATGATCTGGCAGATGACGGTGCTTCGAATCCGTATGTAACAGAGGTACGTGCGCTGGCATCCGAGAGCGGCAGTGAAGTGTTTGTGATTTGTGCGCAGATTGAGCAGGAGATTGCCGAGCTGGATGATGATGAGAAGCAGATGTTCCTCGAGGATCTCGGATTAAAAGAGTCAGGACTGGAGAAACTGATAAAAGCAAGCTATAGCCTGCTTGGACTTTTGAGTTATCTGACAGCAGGTGAGACAGAGACACGCGCCTGGACGATCAAGAAGGGAATGAAAGCGCCGCAGGCAGCCGGCAAGATTCACTCCGATTTTGAGCGTGGATTTATCCGTGCCGAGGTAGTCAACTATCAGGATCTGCTGGACTGCGGTTCCTATACGGCAGCAAAAGAAAAAGGACTCGTCGGGCTGGAAGGAAAAGATTACGTCGTAAAAGACGGCGATGTGATTCTGTTCCGTTTCAATGTCTGATTAGGATAATGGTACGGAAGAAATAAAAGTGTGGCATCAGGCAGTACGTATCATCCGGCAATCAATACAGTTTCTGAAAAAGGACATGATGGCCTAGAAGAATTGGAAGCAACACCGGATAAAGCTCCAGAATACAAAAGAACGAATAGGGACACCGGATAAAGCTAAAAGATACAAGAGAACAAGATGGACACAGAATAAAGAAAAAGGTAAGAAAAGAACGGATGAGAAGGCAGGAGTGTGAAGGCAGGAAAATGGCAGCAGGAGGAGGATATGACAGGAACCATACGTTTTCCGCATCTGGGAATTACGCTTCCCTATGTGATTAAATCGTTCAGCATTGGAGGATTTGAAATTGCCTGTTACGGTGTAGTACTGGCCTTTGCCATGGTTACGGGGCTTCTGATTGTGATGAGGCTGGCGGATTGTACCGGACAGAATGGAGATGACTATTTTGATTTTGGTCTGATCGCCATTGTGGTTTCTGTTATCTGTGCGCGAATCTACTATGTTGTATTTTCCTGGGATTATTACAGCAGTCATCTGTCTGAAATTGTGAATCTGCGTCAGGGAGGTCTTGCAATTTACGGCGGAGTGATAGGCGGCATAGTCACAGCGGCAGTCTTCTGCAAGGTACGGGAGATGAATTATCTTCAGGTTCTGGATACGGCAGCGCCGGGGCTGGTATGGGGCCAGATGATCGGGCGGTGGGGAAATTTCTTCAACCGGGAGGCATTTGGTGATTACACGGACGGGCTTTTTGCGATGCAGCTTCCGGTCAGCGATGTGAGATCCTATGAAATTACATCTAAAATGATGGAGCATTTGCAGAACATCGACGGGATAGAGTACATTCAGGTGCATCCTACCTTCCTCTACGAATCACTTTGGAACCTTGGGGTATTTGTGATACTGCTCATTTTGCTTCTGAAGAAAAAAGAAAGTTCGAATGGGCAAGTGGTTTTCAGTTATCTATTGCTCTACGGGGCAGGAAGATTCTGGATCGAAGCGCTCAGGACAGATCAGCTTCTTCTTCCGGGGACACAGATGCCCGTATCACAGCTCCTTTCAGGAGTTCTTGTTGTGGTAGCAGCGGCGCTTTTACTTGGAAGAAAACGCAGCAGGAATACACGCAGATAGTTTGAAACGATGAAGGCAATTGAAGTGCGGGAATCGGAGAGACAGCAGAAATACGGACATTTTAACAGAAACGAAAGGGTAAAGCTATGACAGGCAAAGAAGCACTGAGAGAAAAGATTGAAACGGAACGGAAGAAACTGAACCGGATGCTGGAAGAAGGAAGCTCTGCCGAGGATGCCTATCATCAGAGTGCAGTGCTGGACAGGTTGATCGAAGAGTATATCAGCTTGTGAGAAAAAGTATACGTAAGATAAAACAGGAATAAATGAAGTTCAGGAAAAGAATAGAAGTATATAAAATTAACGATAAGGACTGTTGTCTCAAAAGGCAATGGTTCTTATTTTATTGGATTTTTCGCACTTAAACATGCATTTATATTATTAGAAAAAAATGGAAATGATTTTTTTCTATTTAGTACTTGTATTTTACGGTAATTTACGTTATTATAATGTTCAAGTGGTAGAAAGTGGTGAGATGTGGTGGAAAAGTGGGGCGAAAGGGTAGCGCTTATACAGACCGCATCGGAAATACACCCGACAGCAGCCGGAAGAAGGTGTGTCATATGTTTATGGGCGAGTACAATCATACGATTGACACCAAAGGCAGACTGATAATCCCTTCGAAGTTCAGAGACCAGTTAGGTGATGAATTCATTGTGACAAAGGGATTGGATGGATGCCTGTTTGCATTTCCCAAAAACGAATGGCAGATATTCGAAGAGAAGCTGCGTGCCCTGCCACTGAGTCAAAAGAACGCCAGAAAGTTCACGCGTTTCTTTGTGTCAGGAGCTTCCACATGTGAACTGGACAAGCAGGGGAGAATTCTTTTACCGCAGACGCTGAGAGAATTTGCGGGTCTGGAAAAGGATGTGGTACTGGCAGGTAACCTGAACCGCGTTGAGATCTGGAGCAAAGCGAGCTGGGCAGAAAACAATGCTTATGATGATATGGACGATATCGCAGAACAAATGACGGATTTAGGTTTAGACATATAACCTTAGGGAGGATTGTATGGAATTCAGACACAAATCTGTACTTTTGGAAGAGAGCATTGACGCACTGAAAATCAGGCCGGACGGTATCTATGTGGACGGAACGCTCGGAGGCGGAGGTCATTCACTGGAGATATGCAGACGTCTGTCAGAGAAAGGCAGGCTGATCGGCATAGATCAGGATGCAGCGGCGATTGAGGCGGCGGGCAGACGCTTAGGGGAGTTTGAAGATAGAGTCACGATTGTTCGCAGCAACTACTGCAACATGAGAGAGGAACTCAGGAAACTAGGTATTACTTTTGTAGATGGAGTCATTTTGGATCTGGGGGTCTCCTCCTACCAGCTTGACACGGCTGACCGCGGCTTCACTTACAGAGAGGATGCACCGCTTGACATGCGTATGGACCAGCGGCAGTCTCTCACGGCAAAGGATATCGTGAATGGATACAGCGAGATGGAGCTTTACCGCATCATCCGCGACTATGGGGAAGAGAAATTCGCGAAGAACATTGCCAAGCATATCGTAAGTGCACGTCAGGAAAAAACATTGGAAACGACTGGGGAGTTAATTCATGTGATAAAGGCGGCCATACCGATGAAAGTTCGGGCAGTTGGAGGACACCCGGCCAAAAAGACCTTTCAGGCAATCCGGATTGAACTGAACCGGGAACTGGAAGTTCTGGAGAATTCGCTGGAAGACATGGTGGATCTTCTGGGAGACGGAGGGCGTATCTGTGTGATTACGTTTCACTCTCTGGAGGACCGGATTGTGAAGAACATTTTCAAAAAATGTGAGAATCCATGTACCTGTCCGAAAGAATTTCCGGTTTGTGTCTGCGGAAAGAAGCCGAAAGGACATGTAGTAACGAGAAAGCCGGTAATTCCGGGTGCGGAAGAACTGGAAGAAAACCCAAGAGCAAAAAGTTCAAAGCTACGAGTCTTTGAACGTGAAATACATATATAGTCAGGAGAACAGGAAAATGGCCAGAGTAGAAAACAGAGGCGGCAGTGTCCGCAACCAGTACAGGAGAACAGAGAATCGGGGAGTTTCCGCTTATGTGGACGGTTCCGCAGTGCGCAAGCTGCAGACGGCACCTCGTGAGGAACAGACCAGAAAGACTCCGTCTACCAGCCAGGCTACGAAGAAGAATCGTGAGCGTGCGCTCCAGATGAATATGGGATATGTATTATTTCTGACAGCGGCAGCGATTATCATGGTATTTATGTGTGTGAATTATCTGAAGCTGCAGTCCAAAAGCATCAAGCTTGGGAAAGAAGTAACAGCTCTTGAGACGACACTGGATGCTGCACGTCTGGAAAACGATTCAGATTACAATCGGATTATGACAAATATCGACATGGAGCATGTGAAGGATGTTGCAATGAACAAGCTTGGTATGATTTATGCAAAGAAGGGACAGATTGTGACGTACAGCCAGAAGGACAGTGACTATGTACGTCAGTATCAGGAAGTACCCGAAGAGTAGGTGAACAATTGGCCAAAGGAAACAATACAAAAAAAGAACGAAGATTTACAAAAAAAATGCAAATAAAGCTTCTGGCTGTATTTGCATTCATTTTATTTATTCTGGTGATACTGCTGCTGCGGATTGCCCACATCAATGTCAAGAGCGGGAAGCGCTATGCGAAGCAGGTGCTTTCACAGGAAAATTATGACAGCAAGACGCTTTACAGCAGGCGTGGGGAGATTCAGGATAAGAACGGACGGCTTCTGGCATACAGTGAGAAACAGTATGACGTTGTGCTTGACTGTTACGCTGTGAATCTGCATGAGGATGAAGAAAAGTATGATGAATACGTAGATGCCACGGCAGAGGTTCTGGAAGAAGTTTTCGATCTTGATAAGTCTGAGATCAAGGATATTATCAAGGATGAAAAGAAGAAATACAGCCAGTATCAGGTAGTGCTGGAGAATATCACGGAAGATCAGAAGGATGAATATGAGGAATATGTTTCGCTTGATGAGGACAGGGAGCTCTCCGATGAAGAACGGCGGAAGCTGGAAAAGGTAACAGGTATCTGGTTCGAAGAGACTTTTGTGCGGAAATATCCGATGAACAGTCTCGCAAGCAACGTGATCGGCTTCTCAAATGAAGTAGGTGACGGTATCTGTGGTCTGGAATCGTATTATGATGAAATGCTGAAGGGAACTGACGGAAGAGTGTTCGGATATCTGAATGAAAATCAGGAATATCAGAAACGGACAATTGCTCCTCAGAATGGTTACACTCTGCAGTCTACGATTGATGTGAATATCCAGCAGATTATTGAAAAATACATTGCTGAGTTTGATGAAGAATACGGTACGGATCACGATGACGGAACTGCGAAGCACGGTGCGAAAACGGTTGGTGTTGTAGCAATGGATCCGAACTCCGGAGCAATTCTCGGGATGGCGACGAATTCTTCTTTTGATTTGAATGATCCATATGACTTGACTGCATGGTATACTCCGTCTGAACTGAAAGCTATGACAAATGAGGAATATGTAGAAGCATTGAATGGCATGTGGAAGAATTTCTGCGTGACGGATGGTTTCGAACCAGGTTCCACTGTAAAGCCCATTACCGTTGCGTCAGCGCTTGAGTGCGGTGCCATTACGACAGAGACACCATTTTACTGTGATGGCGGAGAATTAGTAACGGATACGACCATTCACTGTGACAATGTTTACGGACATGGTGAGGAAACTCTTGCGGATGCAATCAAGAATTCCTGCAACGATGCGCTGATGGCGATCGGTCGTGCTATGGGTGTCAGCCGTTTTGTAGAGTATCAGGCATTATTCAACTTTGGTAAGATTACGGGAATTGATCTTCCGAATGAGGCGACCGGAGCAGTTTATACACAGAAAGGAATGAATGAAGTAGAGCTTGCGACCTGTTCCTTCGGACAGGGCTTTACGTGTACGATGGTGCAGGAGATTGCAGCATTCTGTTCCGTCGTGAATGGTGGATACTATTACCAGCCGCATGTAGTGGACAAGATTCTGGATGAGGATGGGAAGGTAATCCGAAGTATGGACAGCCTTTTGCTGAAGCAGACGATATCTGCGGATGTTTCGGAGACGCTTAAGGGCTATCTGGAGAATGCGGTAAAAAATGGTACCGGAAGGAAGTCACAGGTGCCGGGGTACCGGACCGGCGGAAAAACGGGAACTGCTGAGAAGATTAATCCGGAAACAGGAAAACGGTGGGCAGGTAAATACCTGGTTTCCTTCATCGGCGCAGCGCCGATCAACGATCCTGAGATTGTAATCTATGTAATTGTGGATGAGCCGAACGTTGCGGATCAGGCGGTCAGCACGTATGCACAGACGATTTTCCGTAAGATTGCAACGGAAGTACTTCCATATATGAATATTTATCCGACTGAGGAAGTGACGGATGAATTGCTGAATCTGCTGGGTCTCAGCCGCTCGGACATTGTAGAGGATACGAAGCAAACGTTCGATGCGATGGATTCCTACGGCAATTACCATACGAGAGTTTATGTCAATGAAGCTGGCGTGGTTGTGGCCTCAGACGGGACTCCGATTGAGGGGGCCTATGTGCGTGACGACGGTACAGTTGTGGATGCTTATGCGAATGAAGTCGGAGTAGTGGAAGGACAGTCGCAGACGGTGGATAAGACACTGGACCCGAAGGTAGATAATCCTGATATGGCAACACCGCCCGCGGAGGATACTGGTGATCCGGAGGATTCCGCCGTATGGGATGCAGCAGCCAATCCTGCTGAAATGGACGATCAGGAGGCAGACTGATGCTATAAGGCCGGAGAAACAGAAAATCTGACATAACCTCATAAAAGCGGTAATACACTGTATTAAAGCTTTTATGAGGTTTTTCTATGCAGAAAACAAGGAGCTTTCACAGGAAAAAGACCGTGGTAATCTTCCTGTTCTGCTTTGCTGCACTTGTAGGACTCGGTGGGAGGCTGGCGGCGCTGATGGTGGCGGATTCGGAGTATTACGCAACGCTTGCTCAGGATCTGCATGAGCGTGAGAGAACAATCAAGGCGGCACGCGGGAGAATTCTGGACCGGAACGGTACCGTACTGGCCGATAACCGGACGGTATGTACGGTGTCGGTGATCCACAATCAGATCGAGGATGCGGAGCAGGTGATTGAGGTCCTGTGCAGAGAGCTTGAGATGGAAGAGGAGACCGTCCGGAAGCGCGTGGAAAAGGTCAGTTCGATTGAGCGGATTGCGAAAAATGTCGAGAAGGAAAAGGGTGACAGAATTAGAAACTACGAGCTTGCGGGAGTGAAGGTAGATGAGGATTACAGACGGTATTATCCTTTTGGAAGTATGGCGTCCAAGGTGCTCGGATTCACAGGCGGTGATAATCAGGGGATCATTGGGCTGGAAGTGAAGTATGAGGATGTTCTGGAGGGAATACCGGGGAAAATCCTGACACTCACAGATGCAAGGGGAGTAGAACTGGAGGATACGGGCGAGAGCAGGCAGGAGCCTGTGGATGGAAATGATCTGTGTATCAGCCTTGATTACAATATCCAGCAATATGTGGAGCAGGCGGCTTACAAGGTGATGGAACAAAAGGAGGCGGACAGCGTATCCATCATTATCATGAACCCGCAGAACGGTGAAATCTATGCAATGACCAATGTGCCGGAGTTTGACCTGAATGACCCGTATACCCTGCAGAGTGGGAATGATGGACTGGCAGGAGAGGAGCTTCAGGATGCACTGAACCGCATGTGGAGAAATGGGTGCATTAATGATACGTATGAGCCAGGCTCCACATTTAAGGTGATCACAGCATCAGCTGGTTTGGAGGCCGGTGTAGTCTCACTGAACGATCAGTTTTCCTGTCCAGGCTTCAAGATTGTGGAGGACCGGAGAATCCGTTGTCATAAAGTAGGGGGACACGGTGGTGAGACATTCGTACAGGCGACGCAGAATTCCTGCAACCCGGTTTTTATCGAAGTCGGACTGAGACTCGGCGTGGAACGGTATTTTGAGTATTTTCGCCAGTTTGGGTTGAATGAAAAGACCGGAATTGATTTGCCGGGAGAGGCGGCCACGATCATGCACAAACAGGAAAACGTAGGTCTGGTAGAATTGGCTACGATATCATTCGGACAGTCCTTCCAGATCACCCCGGTACAGCTTGCGACGACGATCAGTTCTCTGATCAATGGAGGTATACGTGTAATGCCGCATTTCGGTGTACGGGTAAAATCACGTGACGGGACACTTCTGAAGGTGTACCAGTATGAACAGGAGAGAAGAATTCTCTCGGAAGAGACTTCTGAGACAGTGCGGTACCTGCTGGAGCAGGTAGTCGACGGCGGGGGCGGGAAAAATGCCTATATCGAAGGATACAGGATCGGGGGAAAGACGGCAACTTCTGAGACTCTTCCGAGAAGTGCTAACAAATATATTTCTTCCTTTGTCGGTTTCACTCCGGCAGATGATCCGCAGGTACTTGGATTGTGTGTGATCAACAATCCGCAGGGCGTATATTATGGCGGAACAATCGCGGCGCCTGTAATCCGTGAGATATTCCAGAACATCCTGCCGTATCTGGGAATTGAGCGGGCAGAGGTGGAAAGCGAGACAGAAAGTTAAACAAAAAATGGGAAAGAGGTTGAATAATCAAACCAAACGAATTATACTTAACAAGTGTGACCATGTCGGTATCACAGAAGAATAAAAGCGGCACGACCGGGGATAACGGTGGCTGCGGATAAAAATAAGAGGTGTGAGATGATAGTAAATCAGGATGTATTGATTCCATTATTTGCAGCATTTCTGGTCAGTGTGCTGCTTAGCCCGATTGTAATTCCGTTTTTACAGAGACTGAAGGTAGGGCAGACAGAGCGTGAAGAAGGCGTGAAGGCTCATCTGAAAAAGGCAGGTACTCCCACGATGGGAGGTCTGATCATGCTGATCAGTATCGTAGTGGTTTCTCTGTTTTATATCAGGACGTATCCGCGTATCATTCCGGTTCTGTTTCTGGTGCTTGGATTCGGCATTATTGGTTTTCTGGACGACTACCTGAAAGTGGTGATGCGCCGCTCAGATGGTTTGTATCCGAAGCAGAAGATGCTGGGGCAGTTGATTGTGACTACAGTGTTTGTGGTATATCTCTGGGTTATGGACAGCGCCAGCCTTGAGATGATGGTTCCATTTTCCCTGTTCGGAGTTGAGACACTTTCGGGTACTACTGTGAAGATTGTAGCGACACCGCTTGTTTATCTGGCTGTGATCGGTACGGTCAATGGTGTGAATTTCACGGATGGACTGGATGGACTTGCGACAGGAGTGACTACCATTGTGGCAGTTTTCTATACTGTAGTATCAATGACGCTGAAGGCAGGAATTGAGCCGCTGACTGCTGCCGTTACGGGAGCCCTGCTTGGTTTCCTTCTTTTTAATGTTTATCCGGCGAAGGTGTTTATGGGTGATACAGGGTCGCTGGCACTTGGAGGATTTGTGGCAGGAGCTGCTTATATGATGAAAATGCCGTTGTTCATCCCGATCATCGGTCTGATTTACTTTGTAGAAGTACTTTCAGTTATGATACAGGTGACTTATTTTAAGAAAACCGGAGGAAAGCGCTTCTTTAAGATGGCGCCGATTCACCACCACTTCGAACTCTGCGGATGGTCGGAGACGAGAATTGTAACGGTATTTACCGTTATCACGACATTTCTTTGTTTGCTGGCACTCGTTGCAATTGGTTAATGCGCGCTTATATGCCCGGAGAGTATACGCCTGTGAAACAGTGCGGAGCACATAAAATTCCGGGATGCCCGAAAGGGATGTCTCCACGGAGGGCAGGTTTCACATATTAAACAGGATAATCGTTTGGAGGAACAGATATGGAATGGACAGGAAAGACGGTTTTGGTATTTGGTACCGGTATCAGCGGAATTGGGGCCGCAAGGCTGCTGGCAAAGCTGCAGGCCGATATCGTCCTGTATGATGGAAATACAGAAATTGATGCGGAGAAAGTACTTGCGAAGCTTCCGGAGGGCTGCCATGCAAGAGTCGTTCTCGGAGAACTTTCGGAGGAAGTGATCGATACTCTGGAATTGGCGGTGTTAAGTCCGGGAGTCCCGTGTGATCTCCCGGTTGTGAACCGGATGAGAGAGGGAGGAATCCAGATCTGGGGAGAAGTGGAGCTGGCTTACCGCTGTGGAAAGGGTGATGTTCTGGCGATTACCGGAACGAACGGCAAGACAACTACGACAAGCCTGCTCGGAGAAATCATGAGAAGCTGCCGGAATGAGGTACATGTGGTAGGAAATATTGGATTTTCCTATACGGAAGCGGCGATGGAGATGACGGAGAAGGCAGTGACGGTTGCTGAGATCAGTAGTTTCCAGCTGGAGACAACTGAGCAGTTTGCACCGCGTGTCAGTGCAATCACAAATATCACGCCGGATCATCTGAACCGTCATCATACGATGGCGGAATATATCCGTGTCAAGGAACTGATTGCGGCACATCAGAGACCGGAGGATACGTGTGTACTGAATTATGAGGATGAGGTCCTTCGGGAGTTCGGGGCGAAGCTGCCGGTAAATGTTGTCTGGTTCAGCAGCAGCCGCAGGCTCGAGCGGGGACTTTATCTGGAGGATGAGAAGATTAAGATAGCTTCAGAGGATGGGATTACGGAGCTCTGTTCTGTGCATGAGCTGAATATCCTTGGATTACATAATTACGAAAATGTAATGACGGCCGCAGCGATGGCGCTCGCATACGGCGTTTCCGTGGAAGAGATTCGTCCCGTTCTGCGCAGCTTTCAGGCAGTGGAACACCGGATTGAGTACGTGACTGAGAAAAACGGCGTTGTATATTATAATGATTCCAAGGGAACGAATCCGGATGCAGCGATTAAGGGGATTCAGGCGATGAACCGCCCGACGCTGCTGATCGGCGGAGGATATGACAAGAATTCCTCCTACGAAGAATGGATCCGGGCATTCGATGGAAAGGTGAAATATCTGGTGCTGATCGGACAGACGAGAGAGAAGATTGCTGAGGCTGCGAGAAGCTGTGGATTCGAATCTATTATTATGGCGGATTCGCTCGAAGAAGCGGTGCATGTCTGTGCAGCAAAAGCAGTGCCGGGAGATGCGGTCCTGCTTTCCCCGGCTTGTGCAAGCTGGGGTATGTTCCCAAATTATGAAGTGCGGGGACGGCAATTCAAAGAACTGGTACATCAATTATCATAGGAAGTGGTTTTTTGCGTTTCAAACCGGGAAAAACAGACGGACTCCTGCTGGCGGCAGTGTTGTTCCTGACGGGATTTGGTCTGGTGGTTCTTTACAGTATGAGCGCATATAATGGGCAGGTCCGTTTCGGTGACGCTGCCTATTATTTTAAGAAACAGTTTTTTGCCATGACGCTTGGCATGGCAGTGATGTACGGAGTTTCTAGAATCGACTACCATGCACTCGAGAGGCTGGCGGTACCTGCATATTTATTGTCATTGCTGCTTTCCGGTGCTGTGCTTCTGGTAGGAGATACCTATAACGGATCTAAGAGATGGCTTTCGCTTGGCCCGTTATCTTTCCAGCCGGCTGAATATGCGAAGCCCGCGGTCATATTGCTGCTCGCTGCGATGGTCAGCCGTATGGAGAAGAAAAAGAGTGTCATTATGATACTGTCAGTGACCGGCATGGTGCTGCCTATTGTGGCGCTGGTCGGTACCAATAACCTGAGCACGGCAGTCATTATTCTCGGGATTGCCGTAGTCATGATCTTTATTTCCAATCCCAGGTACCTGCCGTTTGTCTGGATTGTGTTGTGTGGCTCCGGGCTGCTTGGTATCTTTTTGAGTCTGGAGCAGTACCGCCTGGAACGTCTGGCAATCTGGCGCCATCCGGAGCAGTATGAGAAGGGATATCAGACGATGCAGGG
The DNA here is from genome assembly GCA_030524665.1 of Lachnospiraceae bacterium. Classification (GTDB taxonomy): domain Bacteria; phylum Bacillota; class Clostridia; order Lachnospirales; family Lachnospiraceae; genus Choladousia. The sequence goes on from JAUNGL010000016.1 coordinate 29,267, forward strand.
ACTGTATGCGATTGGTTCCGGTGGTCTGTTCGGGCGAGGGTTCGGCAATAGCCTGCAGAAGCTCGGCTTTGTGCCGGAGGCGCAGAATGATATGATCTTTTCCGTGATCTGCGAGGAGCTGGGACTGTTCGGTGCGCTGCTGCTGATGCTGTTATTTCTGCTGCTTTTGTGGAGATTCATGGTGATCTCGACACATGCACCGGATTTGTTCGGTTCCCTGATTGTGGCCGGGATTATGGGGCATATCGCGATACAGGTGATTTTGAATATCGCTGTCGTGACCAATACGATTCCGAATACGGGAATCACGCTGCCGTTTATCAGCTTCGGCGGTACTTCCGTATTGTTTCTGCTGGCGGAGATGGGGCTTGCACTGTCGGTGAGCAGGTGGAGCGGGGGATAAAGAAGGTCTTTTGCTGCCCTGAGAGCGGATATCAGCGAAGAACAGCAGAATTTTTGTATCCTTTCAGATATACATGCATATACTAGGATATATGGTCTGCCGCAGGCTGCTGCGGAACGGAAACCGGGGGATGCATTTGAGATATCTGGAAATTAAAGGAGGAAAAAAGCTTGACGGGGACATCAGAGTGCAGGGTTCCAAGAATGCGGTACTGCCGATTCTGACGTCCTGTATTCTTGGAGGAGGAGTCTGCCGGATCGGAAATTGTCCGCGTATCAGCGATGTAGAAGTGACGCTGGGAATCCTGAAGGCAGTCGGGTGTAAAGTAATTCAGGAGAAGCATACGGTCTGTGTGGATGCGACGGATGTGTCTGTCTGTGAGATTCCTGCATCCGAAGCATCCCGCACTCGTTCATCTGTGCTGTTTCTCGGAGCATTAATCGGAAGATGCAGGAAAGCGGTGCTTCCGGTGCCCGGAGGATGTGCGATCGGAGCCAGGCCAGTCGATTTACACAGGAAGGCGCTGGAGAAACTTGGAGTGACGTTTTCCGGGCAGGAATCCATGACTGCGGATGGCAGTGGCCTGAGTGGAGCAGTTATCCATCTTTCTTTTCCGAGTGTCGGTGCAACGGAAAACAGCATTCTTGCTGCCGTACTTGCGCCTGGAACCACTGTGATTGAACAGGCGGCTCAGGAGCCTGAGATCGATGAGCTGATCCATTTCCTGAATCTGCGAGGTGCCAGAATCCGGCGAAAGAAGGACGGGAGTATTTGGATTGAAGGGGTAAAAGAGCTGTACCCGGTGAAGTATACGATGCAGGCAGATCGGATTGTGGTGGGAACATATCTGTTAGGTGCTGTGTCCGCAGGAGGCAGGGTCAGAGTTCTGAACTATCCGAAACATGGGCTGGAGCTTCCAATGGAGCTGTTCCGGGAAATGGGAGCAGTGGTCCGGATGGAAGAGGAAAGCTGTGAATTGAAGTGCTCGGGAAGACCAAAGGCGCTATCGTATCTTGAGACGGCTCCGTATCCGGGCTTTCCGACGGACCTGCAATCGCTGTTTACCGCTGTCTTGGCGTGTGCCGACGGCAGAAGCCGTATCCGCGAAACGATATTTGAAAATCGCTTTCAGATGGTACAAGAGCTGAAAAGGATGGGGGCACAGATCGAAGTATACGGTAATACCGCATGGATTCAGGGAATACCAAGGCTGCAGGGAGCTGAGGTCAGTGCGACAGATCTGAGAAGCGGAGCAGGGCTTGTACTGGCAGGACTGGGAGCATCAGATGTCACCAGAGTGCGGAATGTGGAATATATTGAACGGGGATACGAAGATATCTGCAGGGATTTTGGCAGGCTTGGGGCAGATATACAGATGTGCCAATGATGGAAGAAGCAACAGAAAGAAACAACAGATGAAAGAGACAACAAATGGAGAGTATGGGTCATGTACGAATTGATACAAGTTTCAGAGCAAAGCTACTATATTCAAAGCCCTGCCAAAATCGGGCTTGTGAAGCTGAACGATAAGGATGTCTGCTTAATTGACAGCGGCAATGATAAAGATGCAGGGCGGAAGATACGGAAAATTCTGGACGAAAACGGCTGGCATCTGATTGCCATTTACAATACGCATTCCAATGCGGATCATATCGGCGGAAACAAATACCTGCAGGGACAGACCGGATGTAAAATTTATGTGCCGGGGATGGAATGTGATTTTACAAGACATCCGGTTCTGGAGCCGGCATTTTTGTACGGCGGATATCCCTGTAAGGATCTGCGGCATAAATTCCTCATGGCACAGGAAAGCGATGCGGAGTACCTGACGAAGAACGTTTTACCGGAAGGCTTTCAAATGATTTCCCTGCCGGGACATTTCTTTGATATGACAGGATTCCGGACACCGGATGATGTCATTTTCCTAGCGGACTGTCTTTCCAGCCGGGAAACGCTTGACAAGTATCAGATTGGCTTTATTTATGATATTGCAGCTTACATAAAAACGCTTGAAATGGTGAAAACACTGGATGCCAGGATGTTTGTGCCGGCCCATGCGGCGGCAACAGAGGATATTGCGCCGCTGGCGCAGTTTAACATAGATAAGGTTCTGGAAATTGCAGACCGGATTACAGAGATTTGCCGGGAACCGCTCTGCTTTGAAGTTATTTTGCAGAAGCTGTTCGATATGTATGGTCTGACGATGAATTTCGAACAGTATGTACTGGTCGGCAGCACGGTACGTTCTTATCTTGCCTGGCTGAAGGACACCGGCAGAGTCAGCGCACGGTTCGAGCACTGCATGCTGCTCTGGGAACGGACTTAGAATGTGAAAACGGAGAAACGATTATGAAAATAGGTGTAATACAGGCCAGTTCACAATCTGACAAAAACGAGCTGCTTTATAATTGTGTTGCCAAAAATGTGAAAAGGCATGGATACGAAGTGATTAACTTCGGCTGTTTCAAAGAGGAAGCTCAAAAGTATTCATATGTAGAAACATCATTGGAGGTTGGACTTCTTTTGGCGAGCAAAGCAGTTGATTTTATTGTTACGGGGTGCTCGTCCGGACAGGGAATGATGCTGGCCTGCAACAGTCTGCCTGATGTGATATGCGGATATATTTCAAATCCACAGGATGCCTTTCTCTAAGATTAGTGAATCATAACATTAACAATGCTTGCACAGAAATGTATTTCGATTCGTTCTTGACATTATGTATATACAAATATAGAATATGTGTGGAAGAAGACAGTTTCCCTTCATAGATGTTACGATTCAGGGGGTGACGGAGTGGCGAAGGTGGGAAGACCAAAAGCAGAAAATCCGCGTGCGGAGACGATGTACCTCCGTCTGACGGCACAGGAAAAGGACACGCTGGAGAAGTATGCTTCCAAACATGGCCTTAACAAGACACAGGTGGTCGTGAAAGGCATTCAGGCATTGGTAGACGCAGATGAGAAAGATAATAACAGTGCCATAGGATAAAATGAAAAGGTACGGGTGACACGATGGAGAGAATACGGAGAAGAAGAAAGCGGATGATGCGGCTGATATCCGTTGCGTTTCTGATGATCGCAGCCGCAGTGATATTACTGGGATTCCGGGTGAGGACAGTGGTTGTTACAGGGAATACGAGGCATACGGGGCAGGAGATCGCTTCCGGCCTGTCGCATGATTTCCTGACACAGAATACGCTGTATCTTCTGTGGAAATACAGAAAGGAGGATATACCGGAAGCACTGCCGTATTTGAATGCTATGAAGATTAAGATGCAGTCGCCATCCAGGATCGAAGTGACTGTAACGGAAAAAGAACCGGTAGGTTATCTGGATAAAGAGAGCAATATTTATTTTGACAAAGATGGAATGGTATTGGAGATCTCGGATGAGGTGTATGAGGATGTGCCGGTAGTGACCGGGGTTTCCGCAGGAGAGGCGGTGCTGTATCAGAGAGTTCCGACAGACAGCAGCGCACAGCTTCGTACGATTCTGAGTCTGACACAGCTTTTGAGTTATCAGGAGCTGCGTGCAAAGGAGATCCGTTTTGGCGAAAATATGGATATCACTGTGACGATCGGCAGTGTGGATGCGGTTCTTGGACAGGATGAGTATCTGGAAGAAAAGATCGCCAATCTGAGGGCAATTCTGGACTCCATGGATGGCCGTGCAGGGACACTTCATATGGAAAACTTCACCGGCAAAAATGAACCGGTGACATTTACCAATTCGGATGGCACGGAAGAGACGAATCCGGGCAGCAGTGAAGGAAACAGTTCAGGTGACGAGAATGGCACCGGAGACGGGAACGCGGCAGGCGGAGAAGGCGATGACAGCAGCGGTGATGGAGCCGGAGCCGATGATGGTACGGTTTCCGGTGAAGATGGAGCAGGAAGCACTGGCGAGGGAGCCGCACAGGGCGAAGACGGAACTGTGGACGAAGGAGCTGCTCAGGCGGGAGAAGGCAGCGGAGAAGCCGGAACGCCGGAGGAAGAACAGCCGCAGTCGACGACGTTTATGGTATTTAATTCGAGCGGCACGCTGGTATATGATGCACATGTAGTCAATGGCGTCGTTGTGGATGGAAATGGCAATCCGATTGATGGCTGTTCAGTGAACGAGGACGGCAATGCAGTAGACGCGTACTGGAATGTCATAGACCCTGCAACCGGCCAGTTGGTACAGTAGCGGTAAAAAAAGTGAAAATAGGGCTTGATAAATTCAGAAAATACCTATATTATAAGAAAGAGTACGGTGATACTGGGGAAGGTACAGCTCAGCAGAAAGAGGCACCGTAATATAAGGAAGTGTAATGATGAGTATTCTCCGACAGATGGGTGCGGGGATAGGGAAACGTTCGCAGGGCTCCTGATATCCTGAACTAGAGGACGGGGTCAGACAGGAGCAGGGACAGTTATCTGCTCAGCTACAAGAAGGAGGAAACACGGTGTTAGAGATTATGTCTAATGAAACGGAATCGGCTGCAAGAATCATAGTTATTGGTGTAGGCGGTGCCGGTAATAACGCAGTAAATCGAATGGTTGAAGATACAATCAGCGGTGTTGAATTTATTGGAGTAAATACAGATAAGCAGGCGCTGCTTTTGTGTAAGGCGCCGACGACGATCCAGATTGGTGAGAAGGTTACCAAGGGACTTGGAGCCGGAGCAAAGCCGGAAGTAGGACAGCAGGCAGCAGAAGAGAGTGTAGAGGAGATTCGTCAGGCGATTCAGGGTGCGGATATGGTATTTGTTACCTGTGGTATGGGAGGCGGTACCGGTACAGGTGCGGCTCCGGTGATTGCAGGGGTTGCGAAGGACATGGGTATTCTGACTGTAGGTGTTGTGACGAAGCCGTTCCGTTTTGAAGGGCGCACGCGTATGAATAATGCCCTTGCAGGTATTGAGCGCCTGAAACAGAACGTAGATACGCTGATCGTGATTCCGAATGATAAATTGCTGGAGATTGTAGACCGTCGGACTACGATGCCAGAATCTCTGAAGAAAGCAGATGAGGTACTTCAGCAGGCAGTACAGGGCATTACAGACCTGATCAATCTGCCGGCACTGATTAACCTCGACTTTGCAGATGTACAGACAGTTATGACGGATAAGGGCATCGCTCATATCGGTATCGGTCAGGCAAAGGGTGATGACAAGGCTCTGGAAGCTGTAAAGCAGGCCGTAGCCAGTCCGCTGCTTGAGACAACGATTGAGGGTGCAACACATGTAATTATCAATATTTCAGGAGATATCTCCCTGATGGATGCCAACGATGCTGCAAGTTATGTACAGGAGATGGCAGGCGACAATGCAAACATTATCTTCGGTGCGCTGTACGATGATACATACGCAGATGAAGCAAGCGTAACAGTCATTGCTACAGGACTGGATGATGTCAATGCAAAGCAGTCCAGAGGACAGGGAAGCACAGGGGCATCCGCAGGGGCTTACAGTTTTGCGAGAAAAGAGAAGAGTTCCACTCCGCTTTCCTTCCAGAGAAGCACAGGAACATCAAGTTCTGTTGGAACGACACCGAGACCAGCTTCACAGCTGAATTCGATGCGTACACCGGAGCGTAAGGTACAGGAGAGAGATATCCAGATTCCGGATTTCCTGAGAAGAAGCTGATGACAGAAGAATAGAATTAAGCATATAAAAACCGGGCATGAACTGTCCGGTTTTTTGCGTGGCGGTATGAATGGATTGATAATACATTGAATGATACTGGCAGTTATGAATCCGGTAAGCAGTTCAGGAGAAATACTTCTCACGGATCGCTTCTACGGGCATATCCTGTCCGGTCCAGATGCGGAATGCAGCTTCTCCCTGGTACAGCAGCATATACATTCCATTGAAGGTACGGCATCCGGCTGATTCGGCATCTTCCATTAATTTCGTGCGGCGCGGATTATAGATGATATCGGAGACAAGCAGCTCCGGGTGCAGCATGGAAGAATCCTTGATCGGGGAAATCCCGGCATTTGCAGCCATTCCGATAGAGGTAGCATTTGTCAGCAGGCGGCTTTCGGAGAGAATCTGCCGAAGCTCCGTTTCATCTGCCAGATCAGTGACATCTGCATGGCAGGAAGTGCTTCGGTTGATCTCGTCGGCAAGCCGGAGGGCATTGTTCCACGAACGTCCTTTACGGTTCACGATATGCAGTGCGGGAACACCGTCGAGTGCCGCCTGTATGGCGATAGAAGAGGCAGCACCGCCTGCGCCAAGAAGTGTCATTGCGCCGCTTTTGATGTCATATTCATGATCTGCAACGGAACGCATATAGCCGATGCCATCCGTATTGTGGCCGATCAGTCTGCCATTCTCATTTTTTACCGTATTGACTGCACCGATCATCCGGGCTGCAGGGGAGAGGTCATCGAGATATTCGATGATCCGTTCTTTGTCCGGCATGGTCAGATTGAAGCCGAACACCTGCATGTCGCGCAGGGCATGGACCAGGTTGCCAAGATCTGCCTGTGCAGTATCAAAGCAGAGATAAACGTAATCAATTCCGAGAAGACGGAAGGTTTCATTGTACATCATGGGGGAGATGCTGTGTGCGACCGGAGTGCCAAGCAATCCGCCGAGTTTCGTGTGGCCGGTGATTTGATATGACATGGAAAATCCTCCTGTGAATTATTAATGATGACAGTTCTTTCTGACTTGTAATATAACGGTTTCTGAAATTTCTGTCAAGTTTTGAATAGATCAGCCAGATTCGTGTTTAGTTGACGACGGACGGACGCCGGGAATCCGCATTTGGGCTGCTCTGTAGGTTTACAAAAGGCATCGGAGGGCAGCGGCAGGGGGCTCGGAAGGCGAATCATTCACGGAGACCTACTAAGGCGCTGGTCTTCCCCTACATAGCACCGTTCGCCAATCAAGAGGTATTGCGCTGAAGCGCAAGCAGGTCGCAAGTTTTCTGCGAAAACTTGTGACAAATC
>JAUNGL010000017.1 GCA_030524665.1 Lachnospiraceae bacterium
CAAATAGCGCACTTAGCCATGATTGCACCTCCTTGAATGATATTAAGTCTATTTGTACGTATAGACTCACAGCAAAAGTATTCTACCAGATACAACAATATTTTGCAAGCGGAAATTGAAAATATTTTAGAAATATAAAAAATCATGTTTGCATTTACAGAGATTTCTGGTAGAATAAACATGGATGTGTCTGGCAGCGAATCTGTCAGGAGTTATATGATTTGATTGCAAACTGTAAAATAGTAAGAAACCGATAGATGGAGGTATCTATTATGAAGGGACGTATGGTGAATGAACTTGGGTCTATCGTCATCGATTCGAATGTAATTGCCACCTATGCCGGGAGCGTAGCTGTGGAATGCTTCGGTATTGTCGGCATGGCGATCGTAAATGTGAAGGATGGTCTGGTAAGGCTTCTGAAAAAGGATAGCCTGGAACGCGGGCTGGCTGTCCGCATTGAAGATAACAGGATTTCGATTGATTTTCACGTGATCGTATCCTACGGAGTCAGCATTTCTGCTGTGGCAGATAATCTGTTTGGCAGTGTAAAATACCGTGTGGAAGAATTTACCGGTATGGAAGTTGAGAAAATCAATATGTTCGTAGAGGGCGTAAGAGTCATTGATTAAGGAGGAGTTTACCAGTGGGTGTGAATACGATAGACGCATCGCTTTGTGCCAGGATGTTTCTGGCCGGTGCGAAGAATCTTGAAGCTAAGAAAGAATGGATTAATGAGTTAAATGTATTTCCGGTTCCGGATGGCGACACGGGTACTAATATGACCATGACCATTATGTCTGCAGCCAAGGAAGTGGCTGCAATTGAGTCAATGGATATGGAATTGCTGGCAAAGGCCATTTCGTCAGGCTCACTGCGTGGGGCACGCGGTAATTCCGGTGTGATTCTGTCTCAGTTATTCCGTGGATTTTCTAAGGTTATCCGTGAGGAAAAGGAAATTACTCCGGTAATTCTGGCAGCTTCTTTCCAGAAAGCAGTTGAGACTGCATACAAGGCAGTTATGAAGCCGAAGGAAGGAACGATTCTTACCGTTGCAAAGGGTGCGGCAGACAAAGCACTTGCGCTGCTGGATGAGAATCCGGATGTTGCTCTTGATGAGATGCTTTCCGAGGTGCTTGTATGTGCGGAAGAGGTACTGAACCGCACGCCGGAAATGCTTCCGGTACTGAAGGAAGCCGGCGTGGTGGATTCCGGCGGACAGGGGCTTCTTCAGGTGTTGAAGGGAGCATACGATGCATACTGCGGCAAAGAGATTGATTATACGACGATTGAGGCGGCTCCGGCGAAAGCAGCTCCGTCTGTGAGCAGTGAGTCGTTGCCGGAAGCGGACATTAAGTTCGGATACTGCACTGAATTTATCATCATGCTTGAGAAGGAGTTCAATGAACAAACAGAGCTTGATTTCAAGGCATATCTCGAATCTATCGGAGATTCGCTTGTAGTCGTGGCAGATGATGATATTGTCAAGGTACATGTGCATACGAATGATCCGGGACTTGCGATTCAGCGTGCGTTGACATACGGTTCTCTGACGAAGATGAAGATCGATAATATGCGTGAGGAGCATCACGAGAGGCTGATCAAAGATGCAGAGAAAGTAGCTGCCGAACAGAAGGCAAAAGAGGCGGCCAAGGTAGAGGCTAAGCAGGAGCCGGCGAAGGAGACAGGCTTTATTTCCGTATCCATCGGTGAAGGTATTGCAGATATTTTCAAAGATCTCGGAGTAGACTATCTGATTGAGGGCGGACAGACGATGAATCCGAGTACAGAGGATATGCTGACCGCAATTGAGAAGGTCAATGCAAAGAATATTTTCATTTTGCCGAATAATAAAAATATCATTCTGGCTGCGAATCAGGCGAAGTCTCTGGTAGAGGATAAGAATATTTTCGTGATTCCGACGAAGACCATTCCTCAGGGAATTACAGCTGTGATCAATTATGTCCCGGAAAAGACACCGGAAGAAAATGCAGCCGTGATGGAGGAAGAAATCCAGCGGGTAAAGACCGGACAGCTCACTTATGCGGTGCGTGATACGCACATTGATGACAAGACCATTCATGCAGGCGATATTATGGGCGTTGGGGATCATGCGATTCTGGCTGTCGGCAAAGACATTGATCCGGTGGCAGAAGAGACAGTGGCTCTGATGGTAGATAACGATACTGAGCTGATCAGCATTTATTATGGCGAAGATATGAGAGAAGAGGAAGCCGAGGCGCTGAAAGAGCGGGTAGAGAAACTGTATCCGGACTGTGATGTCGAACTGAATTTTGGTGGTCAGCCAATTTATTATTATATTATTTCTGTGGAATAGAAATCGATTTGACTGTGAGTGAACAGACTGCCAGTACTGTGATGTGCAGATGATGAGACCGGAATCTGCATGGCATGGTACTGGCTGGTTTTTCTATAAGAACATGCAGTATTTTGCGGATGTATGGAGGAAAGAATGGCAGTAGAGCGGGAGATAGATTCTCTGAAAGGAATCGGAGAAAAAACGAAGCAGGTGTTTTTGAAAGCAGGAATTGCTACATTGGAGGATTTGCTCGCCTATTATCCGAGGGATTACGAAGCATATGAACCGGTGCGGGAGATAGCATCTCTCAGGGAGGGTGAGATTGCAGCAGTTCGGGCGGTTGTCACGGCACCGCTTTCCGGCAGGTATATTCGGGGGCTGAATCTCACATCCGGAATCTGCCGGGATCATTCCGGTGAGCTGATGCTGACCTGGTTCAATATGCCCTATCTGAAAAATTCCATAAGGTCCGGTGTCTCTTTCATTTTCCGGGGACGTATTAAACGCAAAGGTCAACGGCTGCTCATGGAGCAGCCTGCTGTTTTTCACGAAGAACAGTACAATGCTCTGGAAAAAGAGCTGCGCCCGGTCTATACGCTTGTAAAGGGACTGACGAATACGATGGTATCCAAAGCCGTGAAACAGGCGCTTGCAATAAGGGACCTACGGAGAGAATATCTGCCGGAAGCGATACGCAGGCGATACGGTCTTTGCGAATACAATTTTGCCATCGAGCAGATTCATTTCCCGGAAAATCGGGAAGCACTTCAGATTGCCCGGAACCGTCTGGTGTTCGATGAATTCTTTTTCTTCCTGCTTCAGCTTCGGAAGCTGAAGCAGACAAGAGAAAAAGCAAGCTCAGTCTTTCACATGCACCGGGCGGAATGCACTGGACGTGTGATTGAAGGACTGCCATACCGTCTGACAGGTGCACAGCAGAAGGTCTGGAGTACGCTGGAGCGGGAGCTTGCCGGAGAGACCGTGATGGTGCGTCTGATTCAGGGAGATGTAGGTTCGGGGAAGACGATTGTATCAATTCTTGCCCTGTTGATGACGGCGGAAAATGGGTTTCAGGGAGCTTTGATGGTGCCGACGGAGGTGCTTGCAAGACAGCATTACCAGGCGGTCATGGAACTGTTAGAGCAAAATCATCTGCCGTATCAGGCAGCTCTTCTGACGGGATCCATGACCGCCAGGGAAAAGAGGCTGGCTGGTGAACGGATCAGGAGCGGAGAAGCGAATATCATCGTTGGGACGCATGCGCTGATACAGGAGAATGTCGAGTATCAGAATCTGGCGCTGGTTATTACTGATGAGCAGCACAGGTTCGGTGTGCGGCAGAGGGAAGCTCTTTCACAAAAAGGCCAGATGCCGCATACAATAGTGATGAGTGCAACGCCGATACCCAGGACACTGGCAGTCATCCTCTACGGGGATCTGGATATTTCAGTCATCAATGAACTGCCGGCGAACCGGTTGCCGATCAAGAATTGTGTCGTGAATACGGGATATCGGAAAACCGCATATAAATTTATTGCGGATCAGGTCAGCAAAGGACATCAGGCGTACGTGATCTGTCCGATGGTGGAAGAGAGCGAGGCGATCGAGGCAGAAAATGTCATAGAGTACGCCCAGACCCTGCAGGAAGCGCTTCCGCCTTCGGTTATTGTGGAGTATCTACATGGCAAGATGAAGTCGAAGGAGAAGAATGAAATTATGGAGCGTTTTCTCCGGAATGAGATTCAGGTGCTGGTTTCCACGACAGTCATTGAGGTGGGAGTCAATGTACCCAATGCTACGGTGATGATGGTAGAAAATTCTGAGCGCTTCGGATTGGCACAGCTTCATCAGCTCCGGGGCCGGGTGGGACGCGGAGATGCACAGTCGTACTGTATTTTTGTGCATACGATGGATGGAAAACAGATCAAAGAGCGGTTGGATATCCTGAACCAGTCCAATGACGGGTTTGAAATCGCCAACCGTGACCTGAAGCTGCGGGGTCCGGGAGATCTGTTCGGTGTTCGCCAGAGTGGGATGATGGATTTTACACTGGCGGATATTTATGCGGATGCCAATTTGCTGCAGCAGGCAAACGAAGCGGTCAGCGAGCTGATGGAGACAGACCGGATGCTTACGGAAGAAGCACATCAGGATCTGCGCAGACGGTTCGAATTGCTTCAGCAAAAACAGTCAGGGCAGTTAAATCTGTGAAGACACTTGAATTATTGGAAAATTTGGTATATGATGCAGTTGTTGCAAACTGTAACTGTTTGTTATGGGTCGGCTGAGACGGGACAGAAAATGCTTGTTTTTTTGAAAGGCTCAAAGGTACCGTTTCAAGATGCATGGCATTGATTGAGGAGGAATTATTATGAAAAAGGTGATTCAGGATGCGGAAAAGGTAACGGCGAAGCTTGCTGCTGAAGTGAAGGAAGAAGCACCGAAGGTAGCTGAGAAAGCAGCAAAGGCAGCAGAGAAAACCGTAAAAGCAGCTGGCAAGACGGTAAAAGAAGCAGCCAGAAAAGCAGAGACCGCAAAAACAGAAGCTAAGAAAGCAGTGGCAACTGCCGCAGCAAAGGCACCGGCCAAGAGAGGGATGAAAGAAACGGTATATCTTCAGTTTCTTGGAAAAGAGATCAACAAGGACGATGTGATGAAAAAGGTAAAGGAAGTCTGGACAAAACAGATGAAGCAGAAGGTGGGAGATATGCATACCGTAGCACTTTACCTGAAACCAGAAGAGAATATGGCATATTTTGTGATCAACGGAGATGTGACAGGAAGTGTGACATTGGACTAAGGCGGTTCACAGCCCTGCAGTCCGCAAATAATATCAGATTTCCCTCCAGTATGATAATTTTCAGCGCGAAATGTCTCATATATGGTTGAACGGGAATTATAAAAACAGGGATATCCTGTGATACCCCTGTTTTTCTCTGCCATTTGCGGCTGGCTCAGATGCCTTGATTCATTACATCTGCGTTCCGCTTGTAGGCATTGCAGAACCTGTACCGGACATCTGGCGCTCCTGTGCCTCGATCATTTTCTTTACCATATATCCACCGACAGAACCATTCTGCTTGGATGTCAGGTTTCCGTTGTAACCATCTGTGAGCGGTACGCCCAGCTCATTTGCTACTTCGAATTTGAAACGGTCCAGTGCGCTTTTTGCTTCCGGTACTGCTGCTGTGTTAGATGAACGATTTGACATAATAAATGCCTCCTTTGTTTTTTACTTTTTCATTTTTCGTTTGTTTTATTTGTTGTGCAGTTCTTAGCTGCACTCATAGTATGTGCATCAAAAGAGAATATAAACTGGTAAATTTTTCTGTTTTATAGATATATATTTTTGATAAAATTTCAGAAAAAGTGTTTACTTTTTTGGAACTTTTTGCTATACTCAATTCTGAGGTGTTGTGGATGTAGGAAGGGGTAAGTGTGAAATGAACATAGGATTTATTGCTCACAACAACAAGAAAAGCCTTATTGAGAATTTCTGTCTGGCCTATAAGTATATTTTTTCCAAGCATAATTTGTACGCTACTGGCATCACCGGACGCAGAATCGAGGAAGTTACGAACCTGAAGGTTTACAAGTTTCTGCCGGGAAGTGTCGGCGGGGACAAACAGTTTATGGATATGATTGAGCGCAATTGCATGGACATGGTGATTTTTTTCTATAATCCGATTATGACGAGTCCGAATTCGCCTGATATATTTGCGATTTCCAGATGCTGCGATCAATACAATATCCCTATCGCGACAAACATTGCTACGGCGGAGTCTCTGGTTATGGGACTTGCAAGAGGAGATTTGGACTGGAGACTGAATATCCGTTCTGACGAGTTTTGATCAGTGCAGAATGGCAGCAGGATTTCAGGAAGCCGCTGTATGTTCCGGATATTAAAAGCTTTGAATCACGGTAAGAGAAGGACAGGCATAAGACAGTAATTTATGAACGACAGACAGAAGAATAAGGCAGGCGTGGAATGCTGCAGTGCAGGCCGGAAGAGGCCGGAAGCAGACATTTTACCGGGAAAGGCAATAAAGAAGTCGGGGTTGAGAAACTCCGGCTTCTTTTTGTCTTTGTCTTGATTGATTTACTGAACCGGCTCCATCGTAACCTGAAGTCCGAGCTTCCGCAGGGTATTGAGGTCTACCTTGGTCAGCCGTGTTGTACAGTGAAGCTGGCAGCCCTGCAGTGCGGAGAGGGCATCCAGTGCTTTTCCGGCATCCCCACTGCTGGAGGCGCTGATCGAGAGTGCGATCAGAGTCTCATCGGTGTGAAGCCTTGGGTTCTTGCTGCCGAGGTACTGGGTTTTCAGTCGTTGGATCGGTTCCAATGCTTCTCTGGAAATCAGCAGCTTATCCTGGTCAATTCCGGCGATCTCCTTGAGGGCATTCAGAAGAACGGCAGAACACGGGCCGAGCAGTTCAGATGTTTTTCCGGTAATGATCCGTCCGTCGGAAAGCTCCAGGGCAGCACAGGATACACCGTCCTGGTTGGCGCGTGCCCTGGCAGCAGCGACCGTCTTCCGGTCATATACAGTGAGACCGAGCTGATTCATCAGAAACTCGATCTTGAACAGTTCATCCTCAGTTGCCTCCTGATCGGCGTGCTTCAGCAGGGATTCATAATACCGGCGGATGATTTCCTGACGCGATGCTTCGCGGCAGACCTCATCGTCCGTAATGCAGTAACCGGCCATATTGACTCCCATATCGGTTGGAGACTTATAGGGACTCTTGCCGAAGATACGTTCAAACATGGCGTTTAGTACCGGGAAGATTTCGATATCACGGTTATAATTTACAGTTGATACTCCATAGGCACTCAGATGGAAGGAGTCAATCATATTGATGTCATTCAGATCGGCTGTGGCGGCTTCATATGCGAGATTCACCGGATGCTCAAGAGGCAGGTTCCAGATTGGGAATGTCTCAAACTTGGCATATCCGGCACGGATTCCGCGTTTGTGTTCATGGTAGAGCTGGGACAGGCAGGTGGCCATCTTTCCGCTTCCGGGACCGGGAGCGGTCACAACAACAAGCGGGCGTGAGGTAACGATGTAGTCGTTCTTGCCATAGCCCTCCTCACTGACAATCAGCGGGATATTTTTCGGATAGCCTTCGATCCGGTAATGGCAGTAGACAGGAATCCCTTTGTTCTCCAGTTTTGCCTTGAAGGTACATGCCCCGGACTGACCCTGGAACTGGGTCAGGACGACACTGCCGACGTAAAGTCCGTGGTTCTGGTAGATTTCAATCAGGCGGAGTACGTCAACGTCGTATGTAATACCGAGGTCGCCGCGCACTTTGTTTTTCTCGATATCTTCCGCATTGATTGCGATGACGATCTCTGCCTGTGATGCGAGCGAGAGAAGCATCTGAAGCTTGCTGGAAGGTGAAAATCCGGGAAGGACTCTGGATGCGTGATAATCATCGAACAACTTGCCTCCGAATTCCAGATAAAGCTTATTGTCGAAGGAGGAGATACGTTCTTTGATTCTCTCAGACTGCATTTTTAAGTATTTTTCATTGTCAAATCCTGTTTTCATCCGAATATGCCTCCATGTGTAGTATACTTTGTAAGTTTCATACTCTAATCATTCCTCTTTTTTGCATTTTTGACATACATGCTCCATTATACGACACTTTTGCACGGAAAGCTATTCTTTTTTACAAAGTTATAGTTTATGAACTAATAGTTCAGACCGATGTTTTCCTTGACATGACCCGCAGAAAATTTTATAATAGGACTAAAATGGGCTTAGAAGGATGATATATGAGGGTAATTGCAGGAAAAGCACGGAGACTTCCGCTCAGGACGGTTCCGGGTCTTGACACGAGACCAACGACGGACCGGATCAAGGAAACTCTTTTTAATATATTACAGAATGATATTTACGGCATCCGTTTTCTGGATATATTCAGCGGCAGCGGTGGTATTGGAATCGAGGCGCTGAGCCGGGGAGCGAAGGAAGCATATTTTATTGAGAACAGCCGGGCAGCAGTTGCATGCATCAGGGAGAATCTGGAATTTACGAAGCTGATTCAGGATGCGAGAATTTATCCGTATGATGTGATGACCGCTCTGGGACGTATGGCGCAGGAGCCGCCTTTCCAGATCATATTTATGGATCCGCCTTATGGAAAAGAGCTGGAGCGCCGTGTACTGGAATACATTTCCGATGTGCGTCCTTCTTTTGTGGACGGAGATACGCTGGTCATTGTGGAGGCGTCGCTTGGAACAGATTTTTCCTATGCGGAGGAGCTGGGATTTTCCGTAGTACGAGTGAAAGAATATAAGACGAATATGCATGTTTTCCTGAAGTTTCAGGAGGGACAGGAGTAGTTATGAAAATAGCGGTTTATCCGGGGAGCTTTGACCCGGTGACGAAAGGACATCTCGATATTATCGAGCGTGCATCCGCACTGGTGGACGAGCTCGTGGTAGGAGTATTGAATAATAATGCAAAAACACCGTTGTTTTCTGCGGAAGAACGTGTTAAGATGTTAGTTGATGTGACGAAGCACCTGAAGAATGTGCGTGTAGAGGCATTTTCAGGTCTTTCTGTTGATTTTGTACGCCGGTGTCATGCGGGATTTATAGTCCGCGGCCTGCGTGCGGTCACTGATTTTGAATATGAACTTCAGATGGCACAGACGAACCGCAGCATCGAACGCGGGATTGACACGATATTCTTTACAACGGAGCTGAATTACGCGTATATCAGTTCCACCGTAGTAAAAGAGGTGGCATGGTACGGCGGTGATATCTCAGGATTTGTTCCGCCGGAGGTTACAGAGAAAGTATATGAGAAGATTGCATCCAGAAAGGCCGATGGGAATCAGGGCGGATGACGGGCTTGCAGGAAGTATGCATGATTATGAAAATCACTAATCGTCAGGAAAGTTTAAATAAAAATAAGGAGAGAGCATTATGAGCAGTAGAATTGAGCAGATTATTGAGGAAATTGAAGAATTCGTAGACAGCTGTAAGTTCCAGCCGTTATCATCTACGAAGATTGTAGTGAATAAGGAAGAATTAGAGGAACTGCTGCGTGAGCTTCGCATGAAGACTCCGGATGAGATCAAGCGTTACCAGAAGATTATCAGCAACAAGGATGCGATTCTTGAAGATGCTCAGAGCAAGGCGGATGCAATTCTGGCAGATGCGCAGGCGCAGGCACAGAAGATTGTCAGTGAGAGCGAAGTGATGCAGATTGCCCTTCAGCAGTCAAATGAGCTGATCGAGCAGACGAATGCACAGGCACAGGAGATTTTGGACAAGGCTACGGAAGACTCCAATAACATCCGTATGAGCGCAATCCGCTACACCGATGAGATGCTTGAGAATCTGGAAAAGATTATGAGTCACACGATCGAAGCAGCGGGAAGCAAGTACAGCAATTTCATCAACTCCATCCAGTCCTGCTATGATATTGTGAATAAGAACCGCATGGAGCTTTCTCCGCAGGCAGAACCGTCAAGTTATTCGACTATCCCTTCCGAATCAGAGAGTGAGACAGCGGAGGAATAGTGTGAAGATACGGAAGCAGGTTTTGAACCGGCTGATGTATGGATCGCAATCAACAAAACACCACATGACAGCAATGCAGCAAGCAGGGTGACAGTCACCCTGCTTTTTAAATATTGAAATGCAAGAGTGCTGTCCATCGAAGCAATGCTTATCGTCTGGGCAAATGCGGATAATCCTCCGAAGGCACAGACGGCGCACAGCAGTGGTGCGAGAATGAAAAACGGCAGTTCACAGGAAGAAACTGCAAGTACACCATTAGTTACTTCGAGACAGGAAGGGATGATCAGAGATGCTGTACCGTGTGGCGGAAGAAGGCAAGTTGCGGCAGCGGTGATCAGTGAAAAGAGCGTGATATAAGCCCCGAGTTTTACTGTATGTCTTACCCCCTCCCAGATACAGGTGTCTACTAATAGAAAACTGAACGCAGCGGGTTCGCCGGAGGATGAAAAGTCCTCTGTGTCTGCGGGTATTTCTTTCGGACGGGTCAGGATGCCGTACAGGAAAGAAGCACCGAGGATGCAGAACAGGAAAAACAGGGCAGTGTCAGGACGATGGACACATTCGGAAGCCAGAAAAGAAATAACGAATGCCGGGCTTACATTATTGACGAAGCCATACAGATGGCCTGCCTCCTGATCGGAGATCATATTCTGCATATGAAGGTCGTGGGTGATACGTGCACCCATCGGAAATCCACAGAGAAATCCGGCCAGGACGGCAAAACAGCCATTTCTGGAGCAGCGAAACAGCCTTTGGAGAGGAACAAAAAGCCATGAAGGAAGCTGTTCAATCAGGTGAAGACGCACGATCAGGCCGGACAGAATCATGAATGGAAACAGGACCGGAAGCACCGAATGATACCAGAGCAGAAGTCCGTCACGAACTGCTTCCAGCGCAGTCTGAGGCTGAAGGAGCAGGAACAGAAAGAGAAAAGCAACGATTCCGCGGCCCAGAATCAGGGAGGTGCTGCCTGTGCGGGAAGAGGAAAGAGTATATTTTTTCTGATATGATCTATGAGGAATATGATTTGTCATGGGAGATCCTTTTGCTGCATCAGTTGTAATAGATTTATGCAGAGAAAGGGACATTCATGCAATGGAAAGTTGTTTCTGGGACAGCTTTTGCCCGGGCAGGATGAGACGAAAATCATATTTTGTATTAAAACGGCATCATGCCGCATATAAATATAAAAAGCATCTCTGTCAAGGTTATCATGAACAGGTTAATCAGTCTTTTCTGCTGTCTCTTCTTTTTGGCCTTCCTGAATGGAAATTTCTCGGAAATTCTGTATCAGCGTGCAGTTGCAGAGGGAGTTTCCTGCCTGGAGGCGGAGAAGGACGAGATACGAAGGATGGAGATCGGGAGCCGTTATCTCTCTGTCCTGAAACGTCTGGAGACGGAAAGCGGAAGGCCGCCTTCGGAATTCCTGACGGTCTGTATGGCATATGGGAACGGCCGGATACCGTCCGCACTGCTGGATTTTGACACAATGGATTATCTGCGTCTGAAATATCTGTTTTTGCAGTACAACCGGAGTGGATATGAGCGGCTGAATAAAGTATACCGTGCCGTCTGGGACGATGTGTCTGTGTTTCCGGTTGGGGAAGACGGGATTGTCTATGAGAACAGCTGGATGTTTGAACGGACGTATGGAGGGCTGCGCGGGCATGAGGGTGTAGATCTGATGCCGCCGGAGAACCTGTCAGGCTATTACCGGGTGGTCAGTATGACGGACGGTATTGTGGAAAAGATCGGATGGCTGGAAAAAGGGGGATACCGGATTGGCATCCGAAGCCCGTCGGGCGGATATTTTTACTATGCGCATCTGGATTCCTATGCACAGGACTTTCTGGTTGGGCAGTGGGTGGAAGCCGGAGAACTGCTCGGTTATATGGGGGACAGCGGATACGGACCGGAGGGGACGCGAGGGAAGTTCAAGGTACATCTCCATCTCGGTATTTACATAAAAACCGAACAGACAGAAGAACTCAGCGTCAATCCTTACTGGATTCTGAAACACCTTTCATAGAAAAAGAGTACTGTTACATTGCAACTTTCGACAGAGTGTGCTAAAATTAACAAAATCTATAAACGGGAGAAATAAACATGGAAATACAATTATGGCGTGAGATTTTGATGCCGTATGACATAGCAGTGAAAGAACTGATTGTCAAGTTTGAACATTTAATTTATGAACATCGCAGCAGTGGGCTGTATTCTCCGATCGAGCAGGTGACCGGGCGTGTGAAGACAGTTTCCAGTATTTTAGATAAAGCACAGAAGAAGCATATCGCAATCGACGAGATCGAAAAGAGGCTGGTGGACATTGCAGGTGTACGGATCATCTGCCAGTTCGTGGAAGATATCCCCAAGGTCGTGGAAATTATCCGGAACCGTTCTGATATGGAGGTGGTACGGGAACGTGATTACATCAACCATATGAAAGAGAGCGGATACCGCAGCTACCACGTAGTCGTGAATTACAGGGTCCAGATGCTGACAGGGGAACGTGAGATCAAGGTAGAGATTCAGATCCGGACGCTTGCAATGAATTTCTGGTCGACTATCGAGCATTCTCTTCAGTATAAATACAAGAAGAACATTCCGGACCATATCCGTGAGAAGCTTACGAATGCGGCAAATGCAGTGATTTCGCTCGATCAGGAGATGTCCGCGGTCCGCAGCGAGATCATGGATGCACAGAATTCCTTCCAGATTCAGGCGAATCTTGTATCGAATATCCTAAACAGTATCCAGAATCTGTATCCGCTTTCTAATAAACGTGAGATATTGAAGATTCAGGATGAATTTTACCGGATCTATGAGATGGATGATATCGAGCAGCTCACACGGTTCAGCCGGGAACTGGATATTATTGCGGAGGGGTACCGGGCGCAGTCAGTGCCGCAGGAGTAGCGGTCGGAGTTACATAAGAATGGTTATGTGGAATAGATAGGATGATAAAATGGCAGGAATACTTCCGGAACTTTTTCTGGACAGAATGCAGAGACAGCTTGGAGAAGAATATGAGGTGTTTCTGAAAGAATATGAACGTGAGGGATACCGCGGTCTCCGTGTGAACACGGGAAGGCTTCAGACCGCGGACTTTCTCATGCGTTCGCATATAGAACTGGAACCCGTGCCGTGGACGGAGAATGGGTTTTACTACGGTGGTGAGGATTCCGTGACGAAGCACCCGTATTATTATGCGGGGCTTTACTATGTACAGGAGCCGAGTGCAATGCTTCCTGCTTCCCGGCTTCCGGTAAGACCGGGGGATATGGTACTGGATCTCTGTGCGGCT
This sequence comes from Lachnospiraceae bacterium, assembly GCA_030524665.1. Taxonomy (GTDB): domain Bacteria; phylum Bacillota; class Clostridia; order Lachnospirales; family Lachnospiraceae; genus Choladousia. The sequence goes on from JAUNGL010000017.1 coordinate 13,164, forward strand.
CCCGGTGGCAAGGCGACGGAGCTTGCTGCGAGATTGCGGGGACAGGGGATGCTGGTGGCCAATGATGTCAGTGCAACACGGGCAAAGGCGCTGCTGAAAAATCTGTCAGTGTGGGGTGCTTCCAACTGCTGCATCACCGGGGAATCACCGGAAAAGCTTCTGAAGGCCTTCGGATGCAGCTTCGATAAGATTCTGGTGGATGCACCGTGTTCCGGTGAAGGGATGTTCCGCAGGGATGCAGGACTCGCCTCCAGCTGGAAGGAACGGGGACCGGAAAACTATGCGCCACTTCAGAAACAGATTCTGGACTGCGCAGTGCAGATGCTGAAGCCGGGCGGATATCTGCTGTATTCAACCTGTACATTTTCTGAGGAAGAGGATGAGCAGGTGATTGAATGGATTCTGGAGCAGTATCCGGCTCTTTCTCTGGAAGAAATTGATCCCTATTATGAAGGATTTGCACCGGGGCGGGCTCCTGTGGAGCGATGCGTCCGTGTCTGGCCGCATCGGATGAAGGGGGAAGGTCATTTCCTCGCGCTGATGTATAAGGCCGGAGAAATAAATGGCGGGGTGAATGGGCAGATGCTGCAAAGACTTTCGGAGCAGGAGATACGGAAAAGCTGGAGGAACGTTCCGGAAGAAGTGAGAGAATTTCTGGAGCGGCTTCCGGAACATATCCGGAAGGAGCGTGTTTATGTGCAGAAGGAGGAACAGTGTTTTCTGCTGCCGCCATACCGGATTCCGGGACGTCTCCGCTACCTGCGGACGGGATTGCTGCTCGGGACGTGGAAGAAGGGAAGGTTTGAGCCGGCGCAGTCACTGGCGATGGCACTGGATGCCGCTTCGTTCGACGCAGTTATGGATCTGCCGTCCTCTGATATCAGGGTAATAAAATACCTGAAGGGTGAGACCATTGATCTGGAAGCATATGAGAAACAGCCTGGAAAGGGTTGGGTTCTGGTCTGCACAGACGGTTATGCGCTCGGCTGGGGGAAATATTCCGGCGGGAGGATCAAGAATAAGTATTATCCGGGATGGAGGATGCAGTGATTTTAATAAACTTGGATAAGGAGAAAAAATGAAACAGATGCGTGTGGATAAATTCCTGACAGAGTGCGGCGCAGGCAGCAGGAGCGAGGTGAAACAGCTTCTACGGAAAGGACTTGTGACTGTGAATGGAGAGATTGTAAAGGCTCCTGAGATGAAACTGGTCCCGGGTGTGGATACGGTCACCTGTGAAGGGCGTATGCTTTGTTATGAACCGTTTGAGTATCTGATGCTGAATAAACCGTCAGGCTGTGTCACGGCAGTGCGGGATAACCTCCATCCGACGGTGATGGAATATCTGGGAACAGGTCATAAAGCGGATCTGGCACCAGTCGGACGTCTGGATCTGGATACGGAGGGGCTGCTGATTCTGACAAATGACGGCGAACTGGCGCATCGGATGCTGGCGCCGAAAAGCCATGTGGACAAGGTTTATTATGCCAGAGTATCGGGATGTGTGACAGAAGAGGATGTCAGGGCATTCGCAGAAGGGCTGGAGATTGGAGAAAAGCGTCCCACGCTTCCTGCGAAGCTGGAGATTCTCATTTCCGGTGAGACATCGGAAATCCTGCTGACGGTCTGTGAGGGGAAATTCCATCAGGTGAAGCGGATGTTCGAGGTACGCGGCAAGAGGGTACTCTATTTGAAGAGAACTGTAATGGGTGGAATTGCACTGGATGCTTCACTTGAACCGGGGCAGTGGAGAAGACTGACGGAATCAGAGCTTGCCCTGCTGCGTCAAAATGCCGGTATGTGAAGCCGGGATAGAAGATACCTGCCGGAAAAGAACCGGAATGCTATAGACAGGATATGCTGCAGACAATGATACGAAAGAAAGGTATGAGATTATGCTGGAACAGATAGATGCTGTGATATTTGATCTTGACGGAACGCTGATGGATTCCATGTGGATGTGGGCCGATATCGATGTCGAATATCTCGAAAAGTATGGCTATACAGTACCGGAAGGGCTCAAGAAGGAAATTGAGGGAATGGGTTTTACTGAGACCGCGGTTTACTTTAAGGAAAGGTTTGCGATCCCGCAGTCACTCGATGAGATCAAGCAGGACTGGCTGGAAATGGCTTTTGATAAGTATGCACATGAAGTTCCCCTGAAAAAAGGTGCTTACAGTCTGCTCTGTACGCTGCGCGACCGTGGAATCCGCATTGGAATTGCCAGCAGCAACAGCCATGAGCTGATCAAAGCCAGTCTGATGGGAAACGGGGTACTGGATTTTTTTGCCTGCATACGGACTTCATGTGATGTGGCCAAAGGGAAGCCTGCGCCGGACATCTATCTGAGTGTGGCCGAAGAATTCGGAGTCACGCCGGAGCGGTGTCTGGTATTCGAGGATGTCCCGATGGGAATTCTGGCGGGAAAAAATGCAGGGATGAAGGTATGTGCTGTCCGGGATGAGGATTCCCTGAAGCAGACAGAAGAAATCAGGAGACTGGCAGACTACTATATTGCCTCATTTGAAGAGGTATTGGATCACACGTATGAGAGATTGCGGTGAGATATGCCGGATCATCTGTTTACCAGAGAAACTGGTGCAGTATAAAAGAGGTGCTTGAATGGGAAAAGAATTTTTGCCGGTCAGCCGGGAGGATATGGAGCAGCGTGGAATCAGTCAGCTAGATTTCGTCTATGTGACGGGGGATGCGTATGTGGATCATCCGTCTTTTGGCGTTGCAATTATCAGCCGTGTGCTGGAGGCACATGGATATACGGTCGGAATCATTGCCCAGCCGGACTGGAAAAAGAAGGAAAGTGTAACGGTTCTTGGAGAACCGAGACTTGGCTTTCTGGTTACGGCAGGAAATATGGATTCCATGGTGAATCATTATTCGGTGTCAAAGAAACATCGTCAGACGGATGCCTATACACCGGGCGGTGTCATGGGACGGCGGCCGGATTATGCAGTCGTTGTCTACTGTAATCTGATCCGCCAGATGTACCGGAAGACGCCAATTATTGCAGGCGGGATTGAGGCCAGTCTGCGGCGGATGGCACATTATGATTACTGGTCGGATTCACTGAAGCGTTCTGTGCTGATGGACTGCGGTGCAGACCTGATTTCCTATGGAATGGGGGAACGTTCGATTGTTGAGATTGCAGATGCACTTGCAGCGGGGATTCCGGTACAGGACATTACGTTTATTCCCGGGACATGCTTCAAGACGAAGCATCCGGAGAATCTGTATGATTATGAGCTTCTGCCGGATTACGAGGTGCTGAGAAGGGATAGGCGGGCCTATGCTGAAAGCTTTTACCGCCAGTACTGCAACACGGATGCATTTAACGGAAAGCGGCTGGCGGAGCCGTATGGGACCGTGTATGTCGTCCAGAATCCTCCGTCGAAGCCGCTGACCCAGCAGGAGATGGATGATATTTATGCACTGCCTTACTGCCGGACCTATCATCCGTCTTATGAGGCGATGGGAGGGATACCTGCAATCTCTGAGGTGAAATTCAGCCTGGTCAGCAACCGCGGATGCTTTGGCGGCTGCAATTTCTGTGCACTGACCTTCCATCAGGGCCGGATCATCCAGACACGCAGTCACGAGTCGCTGCTGGAAGAGGCGCGGGAGATGACGAAGGACCCGCAGTTTAAGGGATATATTCATGATGTGGGCGGGCCGACAGCAAATTTCCGGCAGCCCGCCTGCAAAAAGCAGATGGAACACGGAGTCTGCCAAGACAGGCAATGCCTGTTTCCGAAGCCATGCCGGAATCTTGTCGCAGACCACAGTGATTATGTCGCACTGCTCCGGAAGCTGCGGAAGGTTCCGGGGATAAAAAAAGTCTTTATCCGTTCGGGGATCCGGTTTGATTATCTGCTTCAGGATAAGAATAATACGTTCTTCGAGGAGCTTGTGCGCTACCATATCAGCGGACAGCTGAAGGTCGCTCCGGAACATGTTGCAGACCCGGTGCTTGCCATGATGGGAAAACCGGAGCACAGTGTTTATCAGCAGTTCACGAGACGCTATCAGAAGATGAATGAGGCCTGCGGTAAGAATCAGTACCTGGTGCCGTACCTGATGTCTTCGCATCCGGGCTGTTCGATGAAGGAGGCAGTGGAGCTGGCCTGCTACCTGCGCGATCTGCACTATATGCCGGAACAGGTACAGGATTTTTATCCAACTCCCTCTACGATATCGACCTGCATGTACTATACGGAGCTGGACCCGCGGACCATGCAGCCGGTTTACGTACCGAAGAATCCGCACCATAAGGCGATGCAGCGTGCACTGATCCAGTACCGGAGACCGGAAAATTATGAGCTGGTGCGTGAAGCACTGCAGATTGCAGGACGTGAGGATCTGATCGGTTACGGGCCGGAGTGCCTGATCCGCCCGAGAAATCAGGGAGGGACAGGAAAGGCGGCAGGGAATACCGGAATAGTGAGATCCGCAAATACAGGAAATCATGCAGGACAGAAACGGACGAAGCGTAAGACTATACGCAATGTCCACAAAAAGAAGATGTAAATTATAGAATTATAAATAGTATGAGACATCAAACCTGCAGATATAGTAAAATGCAAAAGAAAACAGTTGGAGATGATTGGATGAAAAAGGTAAAAAAAGGAACTGCCGGATATATCCGGTATGAGCAGAAACGCAGGCTTCTGGTGACACTCGCCATGTTTGTGCTGCCGATCGGATTGTATATCATTGGGTTTGCAGCTACGAAAACGAATCTGAACTGGCTGACATTTATCGCGATTCTCGGATGTCTGCCCGCCTGCAAGTCACTGGTTGGCCTGATTATGATTTTCATGCAGAAGCCGGTAAAAGGAGAGGCGCTGAATCAGACGGTTCAGGCAGCCGGGGACCTGGTGTCTGCGAATGAACTGGTATTTACGGCATATGAGCACAATACACCGGTCAATGCACTGGTGATCTGCGGGGATCAGGTTGTCTGCTATACACCGGACCAGAAGACAGAGATACCTTATATCGAAAAGCATATTTCCAAAATTCTTGCGGTGAACGGCTTTTCATCTGCCAATGTAAAAGTGTTTAAGGAATTGAAGCCGTACTGCCAGCGCGTGGAGCATATCCGGAAGAATCAGGAGAAATACCGCGAGGGAATCAAATTCACACCGGATGAGAGATATCCGGAGCTTTCCAGAGAAGAACTGATACTGCATACGCTGTATGCGATTTCACTTTAGGAGCGGACACGATGAAATTGATTACCGTAACCACGAATGAGGCAGGGCAGCGGTTTGACAAGCTTCTGGCCAAATACCTGAATGAGGCACCCAAAAGCTTTATTTACAAGATGCTGCGGAAAAAGAATATCACTCTGAACGGGAAAAAGGCGTCCGGCAGTGAGCTGCTGGCAGCAGGCGATGAGGTAAGGCTTTTTTTGGCCGATGAGACGCTGGACAAGTTCCACACCTCTTCCTATCAGAGAGCTAAAACAGATCTGGATATTGTTTATGAAGACGAGCATATTATACTGATCAATAAACCTGCAGGGATGCTTTCCCAGAAGGCGAAGCCGGGGGATGTATCTCTGGTGGAATATCTGATTACATATCTGGTGGAAAGCGGAGCTGTCACGAAGGAGCAGCTTGCGTCTTTCCATCCTGCAGTCTGCAACCGTCTGGACCGGAATACAAGCGGCCTTGTGATTGCAGGAAAGAGTCTGGCCGGCCTGCAGGAGATGAGCCGTCTCCTTCAGGACCGTACGATGCACAAATATTACCGATGCATTGTTTCCGGTACGATGCATGGAACGTGTCATCTGAAAGGCTATCTCTGCAAGGACCATGCCCGAAATCAGGTAACAGTATCGAAAGCTCCGTCCCATGATGCGCAGCCGATCGAGACAGAATATACAGTGATCGGACACGGAAAGGACGTAACACTTATGGAGGTGCTTCTGATTACGGGGCGGAGCCATCAGATCCGTGCGCATCTGGCGTCGATCGGACACCCGATTATTGGGGATACAAAATACGGAAATTCGAAATGGAATGAAGCATATCGGCAAAGCTGCGGTGTAAAGCACCAGCTTCTGCACGCTTACCGTCTGGAAATGCCTGAACTGTCGGGGGCCTTATCCTGCTTATCAGGGAAAGCGTTTTATGCACCGGTTCCGGCAGTTTTTGACAAAGTGATGCAGATTACATGTAAATAGTCAGAGGATTTCCACATATGGAACAACAGGAAGCCGGCTCAGCCAAAGAGGGCACGGCTTTGAGACGGAATCATGGCAGGGAAGGACGGAAGGGATATGGCTACCTGGAATTCGAGAGGACTGAGAGGTTCCACTTTGGAGGATTTGATCAACCGGACGAATGAACAGTATCTGGAAAAGGGGCTTGCACTGATCCAGAAAATCCCGACACCGATCACACCGATCCAGATCGACAAGGAGCACAGGCATATCACACTTGCTTATTTTGAACAGAAGAGTACGGTTGATTATATCGGGGCGGTGCAGGGGATTCCGGTCTGTTTTGATGCAAAGGAATGTACGTCAGATACCTTTGCGCTTCAGAATGTGCATCAGCATCAGGTTGATTTTATGACGCAATTCGAGAAGCAGGGCGGAATTTCTTTTCTGGTATTGTTTTATACGAAGCGCAATGAACTGTTTTATCTGCCGCTGAGTCATCTGGTGAAGTTCTGGAACCGCGCGGCGGAGGGCGGAAGAAAGAGCTTTCGTTATGAAGAGCTGGATCAGGATTATTATCTGAGTCCGCATGGGGGGTATCTGGTTCCGTATCTCGATGGGCTGCAGAGGGATTTGGGGGAGCGTGAGTGACATACCAATAACCAGCAGCTGCCGGGAAATATATGGTTTCGGGGGATTGACAAGTCAGAGGTTTTTTCATATAATAAACAGGCCATTTCACATGGTAATATAGTAACATGTTACCATGGTAAAGCAATAAAAGCACCAGAAAGGAAGCAGGGGAAATGCAGAAAATTCTTCATACACCGGAGGGTGTACGTGATATATATAACAGGGAATGTGAGCAGAAGCTGCTTTTGCAGGAGAGGCTGCATTCTGTGATTAAGTCGTATGGATATCGGGATATTGAGACGCCGACGTTTGAGTTTTTTGATGTGTTCAGCAAGGAGGTCGGTACGATTCCCTCCAGAGAGCTTTACAAATTTTTTGACCGTGAGGGAAATACGCTGGTGCTGCGGCCGGATTTTACGCCGTCGATTGCACGAGCTGCCTCAAAATATCTGTTAAATGAGAACAGCACGGTTCGCCTTACTTATCTTGGCAATACATTTATCAATAATTCCAGCTATCAGGGGCGGCTGAAGGAAAATACGCAGATCGGTGCGGAGCTGATCGGGGATGACAGTGTGGATGCGGATGCGGAGATTATTGCGCTGGTGATCCAGTCATTGCTGAATTCCGGGCTGAAGGAATTCCAGATCAGTCTCGGACATGCCGGATTCTTCCGGGCTTTGGCGGAAGCGGCAGGACTTGACGATGCGCTGATGGCAGAGCTGAAGGAACTGGTCGCGAACAAGAATACATTCGGTGTCGAAAAGCTGCTCGCCGGACATCCGATGGATGAAAAGCTGCGTCAGGCGTTTGAATCACTTCCGAAGCTGTTCGGCGGTGAAGAAGCGCTGGAGCGGGCAGAGGCATTGACGGACAGTCAGAAAGCACTGGATGCACTCGCAAGACTCCGTGAAATATACCGGGTCCTGAAGGTTTATGGTGTGGAACAGTACGTTTCTTTCGATCTCGGGATGCTGAGCAGATATATGTACTATACCGGAATTGTGTTCCGCGGCTATACCTTCGGGACTGGGGATGCGATTATCAAAGGCGGACGGTATGATCATCTGCTCGGACATTTTGGAAAAGAGGCTCCGGCGGTTGGGTTTGTCACTGTGGTAGACCAGCTTCTGAGTGCGCTTACGCGGCAGAAAATCACACAGCCTGTTTCATCGCGTCACTGCATGATTATCTATGAGCAGGAGAAGCGGGAGCAAGCCATCTGCAAGGCTTCCGAGCTTCGGCGGGATGGAATCGATGTGGAACTGGTACGGATTACAGATACAAGGACACGGGAGGACTGCAGAGCGTATGCGGAAGCATCCTCCTGTGTGCTGGTGGTGGAAATGAAATAATCAGGAGGAGTGCAGTATGGAGACAGAGAAAGAAATGCGTTATCTGACCTTTGCGCTCGGGAAAGGGCGTCTGGCGAAGAAAACACTGGAATTATTTGAGCAGATCGGAATCACGTGTGAGGAAATGAAGGACCCGGATTCCAGAAAACTGATTTTTGTAAACGAAGAGCTGAAGCTGAAGTTTTTTCTGTCAAAAGGCCCGGATGTGCCGACGTATGTGGAGTACGGCGCCGCGGATATTGGAGTGGTAGGACGCGATACGATTCTGGAGGAACGGAGAAAGCTCTATGAAGTGCTGGATCTCGGATTCGGTGCCTGCCGGATGTGTGTGTGCGGTCTGGAGTCTGCACGGCCGCTGTTGAAGAGCCAGGAGCTGATCCGCGTGGCAACCAAGTATCCGAACATTGCCAAAGACTATTTCTACAATCAGAAGAACCAGACCGTAGAGATTATCAAGCTGAATGGTTCCATCGAGCTGGCTCCGATCGTCGGGCTGTCCGAGGTGATCGTGGATATTGTGGAGACGGGCTCGACACTGAGAGAAAACGGACTGGTCGTGCTGGAGGAAGTCTGCCCATTGTCTGCGAGGGTCGTCGTCAATCAGGTCAGCATGAGAATGGAGAATGAGAGAATCACGAAGCTGCTGGGAGATTTGAACCGGGTGATTTCCAAGATGACTGTATCACAGCCCGGATGAGAATGCCGGAGCGGCATATTCCCGGTCATAGAGGAAATACAGATAAGGAGTGAGATTCAGGATGCAGATTGTAAAACTGACAAAGGATACAAAGAAGGATCTTCTGGAACGATTGCTGAAACGCAGTCCGAACAGCTATCCGGAGTTTGAAAGCCGGGTGGCGGAGATTATTCAGGAAGTGAAGGAAAAGGGCGATGAAGCTCTTTTCTCCTATACGGCAAGGTTTGACGGCGTAACGCTGACGCCGGAAACAGTGAAGGTGACACAGGAAGAGATCGATGAAGCGTATGCCCAGATAGAGCCGTCTTTATTGGAAGTGATCCGCCGGGCACTTGTGAATATTCGCGCTTACCATGAAAAACAGAAGAAATACAGTTGGTTTGACAGCACGGAGAACGGAACGATCCTTGGACAGAAGGTAACCCCACTTAAGACGGTCGGGATCTATGTGCCGGGCGGGAAGGCTGTTTATCCGTCCTCTGTGCTGATGAATGTCGTTCCTGCCAGGGTGGCCGGCGTGGAGCGGATCATCATGACGACACCGCCGGAACGTGACGGCAAGGTGAATCCGACGACACTGGTAGCAGCCAAGGAAGCCGGTATTGATGAGGTCTATAAGGCGGGCGGGGCGCAGGCAATTGCAGCGCTTGCATTTGGTACAGAGAGTATCCCAAAGGCGGACAAGATCACAGGTCCGGGAAATATTTATGTGGCGCTTGCCAAGAAAGCTGTTTACGGACATGTCAGTATTGATTCCATCGCAGGACCGAGCGAGATCATGGTACTGGCAGATGAGACAGCAAATCCACGCTATGTGGCAGCCGATCTTCTTTCACAGGCAGAGCATGATGAGATGGCATCTGCAATACTCGTAACGACGAGCAGACAGCTTGCAGAAGAGGTTTCAGCGGAAATCGAAGGATTCCTGAAAACACTTTCCCGCAGGGAGATTATTCAGAAATCACTGGATCAGTACGGATTCATCCTGCTGGCAGATACGCTGGAGGATGCGATAGATGCAGTCAATGAGATTGCCTCCGAGCACCTTGAGATTGTCACGAAGGACGCATTTAAGGTAATGACGAGAATCCGGAATGCAGGGGCTATTTTCATTGGGGAATACAGCAGCGAACCGTTGGGAGACTATTTTGCAGGACCGAACCATGTGCTTCCGACGAACGGTACGGCGAAGTTTTTCTCTCCGCTGTCTGTAGATGATTTCGTGAAGAAGTCGAGCATTATTTATTATTCCAGGGAAGCGCTGGAGCCATTGCATAAGGATATTATTGCATTTGCGGAAGCTGAACAGCTTACGGCGCATGCAAATTCGATCAAAGTGAGATTCGAGGATTAAGGATATGGCAGAACGTATTGCTGAGATCAGCAGAAATACAAAAGAGACGAAAATCTATGTCAAATTGAATCTGGATGGAAGCGGGATTGCTGATATCCATACGGGAGTCGGTTTTTTTGATCATATGCTGGACGGGTTTGCGCGCCACGGACTCTTTGATCTGACGGTCCGCGTGGATGGGGATCTGGAAGTGGACTGCCATCATACGATTGAAGATACGGGGATTGTACTCGGACAGGCAATCCGTGAAGCGGCTGGCGATAAAAAGGGAATCCGCAGGTATGGAAGCAGAATCCTTCCGATGGATGAAGTATTGGTACTCTGTGCGCTCGATCTGAGCGGCCGTCCTTATTACAGGTCAGATGCAGAATTCCCGACCGGGCGTATCGGAACAATGGATACAGAGATGGTGCGCGAATTTTTCTATGCCGTTTCGTATTCGGCAGCCATGAACCTGCATTTCAAGATGCTGAGCGACGGCAACAGCCATCATATGGCGGAGGGGATGTTCAAGGCGTTTGCGAAGGCGCTTGACGAGGCTGTCTCCTATGATGAGAGGATCACGGGTGTATTGTCAACGAAGGGAACCCTGTAGAGTAAATTTGATGGGAAGCAGAATCATTCCGGGATATATGGAGGGAAATGATTCGACGGAGGATTTATGGATAAGAAAGAATTACTTGTACCGCTTTTCCTGAAGAATGGACAGGCGGTCAGCAGTATCGAGGATATGGAGCCGGTGGCGGACGGGGATGCTGTGGCGCTGGCGGCACAGTACAGCAACTGCGGCGCGGATGGTATTCTTCTGTTCGATCTGTCAGAGGGGGATGCGGAACATGATGTTTCCCTCCATGTGATCAAGCAGATGGCGGAGACGGTAGATATCCCGATCTATGCAGGAGGAAATATCCGCAGAGTTGAGGATGTGAAAAAGCTTTTGTATGCCGGATGCCGGAAGATTTTCCTGAATTATGAGAAGGCGGGGAACCGCGCAATGACACAGGAAGTGTCTGAGCGCTTCGGGAAAGAAAAGATTCTGGCATGTGTGACAACGGGTGAACTGGACGGGCTCTCCGAATATCAGGAATTTTTGGGCGGAGCCGTTTGGTTCGATGCGGAAATCCCGGTGCAGGAGGGACAGGAAGCCGGGATTCTGGGAGAATTGCCGATGGTGAATCAGGGGGATGGTTTCCTTGTGCTCTGTGTAGATTCCTGGATAGAAGGAGATGTCGTCAGAACACTCAGCGAACGGGCTGTAAGCGCGGTCAGCAGCAGAGAATTGATGGGAACCTCCGATTTTATGGAGCAGAAGCATTTCCTGAAGGATTCCGGGATTGCAGTGAATACATATGAACCATCCCTGCGTTGGGAAGAGATCAAAACAGGCAGTGACGGTCTGCTTCCGGTTGTGGTGCAGGATTACAAAACTCAGGAAGTGCTGATGGTTGCCTATATGAATCAGGAAGCTTACGGAATGACGATCCGCACCGGACGGATGACTTACTGGAGCCGCAGCCGGAAGGAACTGTGGGTTAAGGGACTGACCTCCGGGCATTTCCAGTATGTCCGGGAACTGTGTATCGATTGTGATAATGATACACTGCTTGCTAAGGTCGCGCAGGTAGGCGCGGCATGCCATACAGGCAACCGAAGCTGCTTTTACCGGAGTATTCTGAAAAAGGATTATGATGAGACAAACCCTTTGAAGGTATTCGAGGATGTATTTCAGGTGATTCTTGACCGGAAGGAACATCCGAAGAAAGGTTCTTATACGAACTATCTGTTCGATAAGGGAATTGACAAGATCCTGAAAAAGGTTGGCGAGGAAGCCACCGAGATTGTGATTGCAGCCAAGAATCCGGATCCGGAGGAAATTAAATATGAGATTTCAGACTTCCTGTATCACGTCATGGTGCTGATGGCAGAAAAAGGCGTGAGCTGGGAAGATATCACGAGGGAGCTTGCCAGAAGATAAAGGCATTTGTGTAGCGTTTGTTCTAAGAAATATTAGATGTAATCGGGTGGACTCTCAGGACGAGTGATTTTTGGAGAGGGGGATTTATGTATTTGATACCGAAACCGCATGAGTGGAAGTGCGGGCAGGGGGCGTATGTGCTGTATTACGCAGGGCGTATCTCATTGGAAGCCTCCTGCAGTCAGGAGGATTATGAAGTAGCGCGGCTGCTGAAACAGGAAATTCTGGAAGATACGGGATTTGATTATCAGATCGTGCCGGGACTCGGGACGGCAGAAATTGTGTTGGAACGGGGTGGTCTGGCTGATAAAGGAAATAGGTCAGAGCAGAAATGCAAAGAAGGACAAGTCGCAGATGGAGAAGCGTATCAGCTCATGATCTGTGAAAACGGAGTCAAAATCTGCGGCGCAGGAAAAAGAGGCCTTCTCTACGGAGTGCAGACACTTCGGCAGATTCTGCGGCAGGAGGGAGCAGTTCTCCCGTATATGGAAATTTCGGATGCTCCTGACATTTCCGTGCGCGGATTCTATCACGATGCGACGAGAGGGCGTGTTCCGACGCTTGCGTGGCTGAAGAAGCTTGCTGATACACTGGGATTGTATAAGATCAATCAGATGCAGCTCTATGTGGAGCACAGCTATCTGTTTGAGCAGTTGAGTGAGATGTGGCGTGATGATACGCCGCTTACCGCGGAAGATATCATAGAGCTGGACCAGTACTGCGCAAAACGCGGCATTGAGCTGGTACCTTCGCTGTCTACGTTCGGACATTTGTATAAGCTGCTTCGAACGAAGCAGTATCGTCATCTCTGTGAACTGGAGAATCCCGATGCCGCACCGTTTGGTTTCAGGGACAGGATGATGCATCATACGATTAATGTATCGGATCCGGATGGAATGACACTGATCAGGAGTATGCTCCGGGAATATATGGCGCTGTTTACCACCAGAAAGTTCAATCTCTGTGCAGATGAGACGTTCGATCTTGGTGCAGGGAAGAATGCCGGACGACTTACGGATGAAGGAGAGGGAGCACTGTACATTTCTTATGTCGGAGACTTGTGCCGGTTTCTGGCAGACGAGGGCCGTACCCCGATGATCTGGGGAGACCGTCTGATTGCCTTTCCGGAGCTGGCAGCGATGCTTCCGAAGGAGACAATCTGCCTGAACTGGGGCTATGCCCCGGATGAAACGGAGGATCACACGCGTACCTATGCGCAGACCGGTATCCGGCAGTATGTATGCCCGGGCGTGAGCGGATGGAACCATCTGATGAACCGTCAGGAGGACGGATGGAAAAATATTTCACGTATGTGCAGCTATGCTGACAAATATGGAGCGGAAGGGGTTCTCAATACCGATTGGGGAGATTATGGACACGTCAATCATCCAACCTTCAGCATTCCGGGAATGATCTACGGTGCTGCTGCTTCGTGGAACCGGGAACAGCTTCCCTATGAAGAACTGAACCGTCAGATTTCCGTGCTGGAATACAGGGATTCTTCCGGAAAGTTTCTGGAGCTCACGGATCTTCTGTCAAAGCAGGAGAGCTTTGACTGGTACACCTTCGTAAACTTCAAAGAGAGGATGGAGGCAGAGAGCACAGGAGAGGCAGGGGATATTTCCAGATTCCATTCAGAGGAATATCTGAAACATATGGAAGTATTGACTGAAGAGGTCCTGCATCGTGCCGCAGAGGCAGCAGAGAAGAATGACAGGATGAGAGAAATAGTTTCTGAACTGGCTGCATGTATCCGAAACATGGACAGCAGTACGAGAGGAAGTGTCAAGCCATATCTGCTTGCAGCAGAAGGAATGCAGATCATGAACCGGATTGGTTGGGTAATCGCAGAAGCAGCCGGCGGAACGATACATTCGAAAGAAGCATGGGAACTGGCGGAAGCACTGGAAAAATGGTATTATCAGTATCGTATTCTCTGGCATACGGTCAGCAGGGAATCCGAGCTCTACCGGATCGGGGAAGTGATCTTCTGGTATGCGGATTATCTCAGGGAATTTTGAAAAGGTGAGAATTGCAGCATCTAAAAAGAAGTGCATTACAGCACTTCTTTTTAGATGATCAGCAACTGATCCGAATCCGATACGTCTCCAGCCAGTAATTTACCTGCAGCATATACGCAAGCATCTGCGGGCCGGCCATCAACTGTCCGTACCATGGCTTGCCGTAGTCGGACGGACTGTCCAGAAATGCGCGGACTTTTTTACTGTCAAGCAGGGTACGAATGGGTGCGGTTGGGTCTGCGAGAACCTCTTTCAGTCGGTTCCCCAGCATCCTTTCATAGGCAGGATCGTAGGTTTTGGGGTAAGGACTTTTTCTTCTCCACAGGATTTCTTTGGGAAGCAGGTCTTCGCTTGCATGGCGGAGCAGTCCTTTTACGATGCCGTCCGGGCATTTCATGTGCCACGGCACATTGAACACGTATTCGACAATCCGGTGGTCAGCCAGAGGAACTCTTGCCTCAAGTCCGTTGTACATGCTGGTGCGGTCCATCCGGTCGAGAAGTGTGACCATGAACCAGCGGAGATTCAGGTACGCAATTTCACGCCGTCGCTTTTCCTCCGGTGTATCTTCCGGGAGGAGCGGTGTTTCATGGATTGTTTTTTCATAGGCGGCATGGGCGTATTCTTCCATATGCAGGCTGGAGATGACGGTATCATCCAGCAGCGTCTGACGCGGTTCCATGCTCATGGACCATGGGAAAGCGTCCGTCTGAAATGCTCTGGCATTGTGGAACCACGGGTAGCCGCCGAAGATTTCATCGGCACATTCTCCGGTCAGGGTGACTCTATTATAACCGGTCACCTTTGAGCAGAAATACAGCATGGAGGATTCCACATATGCCATACAGGGCAGGTCTCTGGCATCTACGGCTTTGAACAGGCAATCGAACTGGTCCTGATTGGTACATTCCAGAAAATGGTGACTGGTTCCGGCAAAGGCGGCCATCTGTTCAACATATGGG
Organism: Lachnospiraceae bacterium; assembly: GCA_030524665.1. Lineage (GTDB taxonomy): Bacteria > Bacillota > Clostridia > Lachnospirales > Lachnospiraceae > Choladousia. The sequence goes on from JAUNGL010000017.1 coordinate 28,345, forward strand.
CGGTCCTGGCTCGGCTGGAACGCATTGGAACGGAAATATTTACTGTTGTCCTGAAAATCAAAGGAGAAAGTATTCAATATTTTGCCCTGCTTTTTCAGTTCCTTTGCGCAGATCGCTGTGACAAGGCTGCTGTCCACGCCGCCAGAGAGGAAGGTGCTGATCGGGATATCAGAGAGCATTTGTTTTTTGACGGCATCCTCCACGAGCCATGCGGTCTTTTCAATGGTTTTTTCCATGGAATCCTCGTGAGGGCGGCTTTTCAGGGCCCAGTAGGCTTCTGATGTACAGGATGTTCTGCCAAAAGTAAGACAGTGGCCGGGAAGAACCTCCAGAATATCCCTGAACACTCCTTTTCCATAAGATTTTGCCGGCCCGAGAGCAAAAATTTCGCACAGTCCGCCGCGGTCAAGAACCGGTTCCACACCGGGATAGGCGAACAGGCCTTTGATTTCGGAGGCGAAGACAAGTGTATTCCCGGACAAAGTGTAAAAGAGTGGTTTTACCCCGAGCCTGTCACGAAACAGATGAAGCTGGCCGGGGATGGAGTCCCAGAGCGCGATGGCGAAGATTCCGTTGAGCTTTTTGATATAATCCTTTCCATGCAGCATATAGCCAAGCAGGATGACCTCCGTATCGCTTGTCGTGTGAAATACGGCGCCTTCCAGAAAGAGCTCTGCTTTCAGCTCTGCCATGTTGTAGATTTCACCGTTGAAGACAATTGCACATTCGCGCCCGGATTCCTTTCGTACCATCGGCTGCTGTCCGGTGATAAGGTCGATGATTTCGAGCCTCACATGGGCGAGTCCGCAGAGCGGGCCAAGATACGTTCCTTCGTCATCCGGGCCGCGCCGTTTCTGGGCACGGTTCATATTTTCCAGAATATTCTGCCATTTGGCTTTCTCTCTGGTATAATCCCTGTCAGGATTAAAAAAACCGGCAATTCCGCACATGCTCCGTCATTCCTTTCTTTTCATAATATAATCGGCTGGTATTGCCTGCCTTCGAGTGCTGCTTCCAGAGAAGGGATCAGCAGCTCCGTATGGGCGATCATGGAATTGGGCTTTTTTTCGGGATTATCTTGCCCAAAAGGAATGAAGTATACATTTTTGGCATTGAGAAGCAGGCCGATATTTTTCATATTCATGCCGAGAGCATCGTTTGTGGAAATGGAGATCAGGAGCGGCTTATTGTTGCGGAGATGTGCTTTTGCCGCCATGAGCACAGGCGTGTCGGTAATTCCGTTGGCGAGCTTGGCGATCGTATTTCCGGTACACGGAAAAATGACAAGAATATCCAACAAGCTTTTAGGCCCGATCGGTTCTGCTTCGGGGATCGTCATCATCGGTTTCATTCCGGTCATTTCTTCCGCTTTCCGAATGAAGTCCTCCGCTTTCCCGAAACGGCTGTCAAGGGTTTGGGAAGCATCTGAGAAGATAGTCTGTACAACTGCTCCTTCATCTACCAGTTTTTGAAGTTCCGTAAATACCTGTTTGTAGGTACAGAATGAACCTGTAAAAGCAACGCCGATCTGTTTTCCTTTTAAAGACATAATGAATTACTCCTTTTAAATTCTTTGCAATGGCTGTAAAGTCATTCGTTTTACCGCCCATGAGGCAGTTCTTTTGCCTGCACAATTCTTTCAATCGCTTCTCTCAAAGCCTTTGCCGATGAGGCCGGTGCATATTTTCCGGGCAGACCGGGACAGAGTGCGGAGTGGATTCCAAGCTCCGAAGCTGCTTTGAGATCCACGCCTCCGGGAGCGGAAGCAATATCGATGATTGTAACGGAAGGCTTCATCCCGGCCAGAAGCTCTCTGGTCACAACCTGCTGTGGAATTGTATTGAAAATAAAGTCAAATTCCGGTGCGTACATTCCGAAATCAGCAAGAGCCGCAGTTTGGTCTGCTATGAGCGCTGCCTGGGCGCGTTTTTCTTCCGTATTGGAAATGACGGATATATGACAGGACATTCCCTTCAGGTAATATGTCAGGGTGCGGCCGCATCTTCCGTACCCAAGTACCGCACAGCGGCTGTGGTGAAGATTCAGCGGGCTGAGCCTGATTGCCTCACAGATAGCTCCTTCAGCGGTTGCAATCGTGTTGTAGACAGTAAGGGACGGATCGAGCATCAAGTCATAAATCCGGATCCCCTTTTCTGCGGCGGTGCATTTGAATGTTTCCGGGATAGAACCTGCAAAAAAGGACTGGCCGGGGTTCAGGCTGTCTAAAAGCTGATCTGTGAAAACCGGTTCGCCAAATGCAGCCTGATTCAGAAAAGCTCCGCTTCTGCAAAGCGGAACCGGGCCGATGATGCAGGAAGAAGCCTGGCAGAGTTCTTCAAGAGAAGCGGCAGCAGTACAGGCCTGTGCATCAGGCGCTTCGATGAGTGCATAGTGGCATACGTGGTTTGAGCGGAGGGCGAATTCCCTGACCAGATATACCTGGCGCATATCACCGCCGATGACTGCATAGTCGTATGGATATGTCATGGATAAGTTCCCGCAAAAGATCATTTTCTTTATGATATGCAGCGGACGGGAGATGTGCGTTTCAAACATAGATGAACTTTCTGTTGAAGTTCTTCTGAACGAGTGATACAATATTCTTCGTCTGACAGAAAATTCAGTTACGTATGGAGGAGGGGCTTTCATGGACAACGAAAGCTTTAAGAAGGGGTTAAAGGACGGCATCCCCATTGGCCTTGGATATTTTGCAGTGTCATTTACGTTTGGAATGATGGCTGTTTCCGGGGGACTCAGTACCTGGCAGGCTGTGCTGATTTCCTTGACGAACCTGACATCAGCAGGACAGTTTGCAGGGCTGGATATCATCACATCGTCAGGCTCTTATTGGGAGATGGCTCTGACGCAGCTGATTATCAACCTGCGGTATTGCCTGATGTCCTTTTCACTCTCTCAGAAATTAAAACGGGATGTACCATGGGGACACCGGTATCTGGTATCTTTCGGGATCACAGATGAAATTTTCGGTGTGAGTGCCAGTCAGGAGGGAAAGATCAGTCCATTCTATAATTATGGTGCCATGTGTGTGGCCATTCCGGGCTGGACACTTGGAACATTAGTCGGGGCAATTTCCGGCAACCTGCTTCCTGATTTTATGGTGAGTGCGCTGAGCGTGGCTATTTACGGAATGTTTCTGGCTGTCATCATTCCGCCAGCCAAGAAAAACAGGGCCGTATTGGGTGTCGTGCTGGGAGCTATGGCAGTCAGTACCTTATTTTCTGTAGTACCTGTACTGCAAAAGATATCTTCCGGGTTTGTGATTATCATCACGACCTTACTCGTTGCGGGAATTGCAGCGCATTTTTGTCCGATTGAGGAAGAGGAGGGTGGAACACGTGAATCATAATACATATATCTATATACTGGTAATGGCAGGTGTGACATACCTGATCCGTATGTTTCCTATGGTATTGATCAAAAAAGAAATTACCAGCCCGTATATGAAATCTTTTCTGTATTATGTCCCATATGCCTGTCTGGCCGCAATGACCTTTCCGGCGATTCTGTCGTCAACCGCAAGTACGATATCCGCGGCAGCAGGATTTGCAGTGGCACTGGTTATTGCGTATTGGGAAAAGAGCCTGCTGACAGTAGCCTTTGCGGCCTGCTGTGCGGTGTTTATTGTGGAGAGGATTTTGCAGTTTTTTTAATATCATCAGGAGTTTCTGTGCTGCAGAGAAATAAGCAGGAGAATTTTTACACATTTTTTCTAAAAAGTTTAAAATAAGGACAGGAAAATGAGAAAATTAGCATTAAGTGACGAAATATTATTAAAAATTGAAAAACCAGCCAGATACATCGGGAACGAAGTAAATTCGGTGATGAAGGATAAAGAGAAGATTGACATCCGTTTTTGTATGTGTTTCCCGGATGTCTACGAAATCGGAATGTCCCATCTCGGTATTCAGGTACTGTATGACATGTTTAACCGCAGGGAAGATGTCTGGTGTGAACGTGTGTATTCCCCGTGGGTGGATCTGGATAAGGTGATGCGTGAGGAGAGGATTCCGCTGTTTGCACTGGAATCGCAGGATCCGGTGAAGGACTTTGATTTTCTGGGAATCACACTGCAGTATGAGATGTGTTATACGAATATTCTTCAGATTCTGGACTTGTCCGGAATTCCCCTGATGGCAGAGGAACGCGGTGACGGATGGGAGTTTCCGCTTGTCATCGGAGGCGGTCCCTGTTCATACAATCCGGAGCCAATCGCGCCGTTCTTTGACATGTTCTATATCGGAGAGGGAGAGACAGTTTATGATGATTTGCTCGAGCTTTACAAGGAATGCCGCAGAGAGGGAGAGGGAAGGAAGCAGTTCCTGTATCGGGCGTCACAGATTCCGGGGATCTATGTACCGGCTCTGTATGAGGTGACATACAAGGAGGACGGAACCATTGCTTCATTCGAACCAGTTGTGGAAGGTGTTCCGCGCACCGTGACAAAGCAGATTGTGATGGATGTGACACACGCGCCGTATCCGGATGCGCCGGTTGTTCCATTTATTAAGGTGACACAGGACCGCGTAGTACTTGAGATCCAGCGCGGATGTATCCGTGGCTGCCGTTTCTGTCAGGCAGGTATGCTCTACCGCCCAACCAGAGAACGCAGTCTGGAATGCCTGAAGGAACATGCATACAGGATGCTGAAAAGCACAGGCCACGAAGAGATTTCACTCAGCTCCCTGAGTTCCAGTGACCACTCGGAGCTTGCAGGGATTGTGAATTATCTGATCGATGAATTCCGGGATGACAATATCAATATCTCTCTGCCTTCTCTGCGGATTGATGCCTTTTCACTGGATGTCATGAGCAAGGTACAGGACGTCAGAAAGAGCAGTCTGACCTTTGCTCCGGAGGCCGGTTCACAGCGCCTGCGCGATGTGATCAACAAAGGCCTGACGGAAGAAGTGATTCTGGACGGTGCGGATCAGGCTTTCCACGGCGGCTGGAATAAGGTCAAGCTTTATTTCATGCTCGGTCTTCCGCTTGAGACGGAGGATGACCGGAAGGATATCGCACATCTGGCGGAACTGATCGCAGAGAAATATTATGAGATTCCGAAGGAAGAGCGAAACGGCAAATGCCAGATTACGGTCAGTACCTCGTTTTTCGTGCCGAAACCCTTCACGCCGTTCCAGTGGGCGAGGATGTACCAGCCGGGAGATTATCTTGGATTTGCGAAAACAGTCAATCATGAGATTAAGAGTATGAAGAATCAGAAGAGTATCCGTTACAACTGGCATCAGGCGGATGTGACGCTTCTGGAGGGAGTATTCGCACGCGGAGACCGCAGGATTGCGGATGTTATTCTGGAAGCGTACCGTCTCGGAGCACTGTATGATGCCTGGACCGAATACTGGAATTTTGACCGCTGGCTGGAAGCATTTGCAAATACAGGGATTGATATGGATTTCTATACCCAGCGTGAGCGTGGGGAGGACGAGATCTTCCCGTGGGATTTCATTGATATCGGAGTCAGCAGGAAATTCCTGCTCTCAGAGTGGAAAAAGGCACACGAAGAGCAGGTGACGCCGAATTGCCGTGCAAAATGCTCCGGCTGCGGTGCAGCCAGATTCGGAGGAGGGGTCTGCTTTGAACAGAGAAATTAATTTGAATTATGAGAGGTGCCTGATATGAAAGTAAGAGTGAAATTTTCGAAACAGGGTGTCATGAAATTTATCGGGCACCTCGATGTCATGCGCTATTTCCAGAAGGCGATCCGGCGTGCAGGGATTGATATTGCATATACGGAAGGACTCAGCCCGCATATGATCATGTCCTTTGCCGCACCGCTCGGCGTAGGGCTGACCAGTGATGCGGAATACATGGATATCGAGCTGCGCACGCCGATTTCCAGTGAAGCTGCTATCGATGCACTGAACCGTGTTGGAGTAGAGGGAATCACTGTGACCGGATTCTGGCAGATTCCGGACGGAAAGGCGAGCAAGGCGATGACACTGGTGGCGGCCGCGGATTATACGCTGCGTTTCCGTAAGGGGTATGAGCCCAAAGGAGACTGGCAATCCAATATTTCCCATTTCTTTGCGCAGAAATCTATCCTTGTGATGAAAAAGAGCAAGAAATCAGAGAAAGAGGTGGATATCCGTCCGATGATCTATGAGATGACAGTCAATGCAGGAACTGTCTTTATGAAGCTGTCCGCAGGAAGCGTTGCAAATCTGAAACCGGAGCTTGTAATGGATGCATATCTGCAGTCCATCGGAGTCGAACCGGAACCGTTTGCTTATGAGATCTACCGCTGTGAAGTGTATGCAGATGTCGGAACGGAAAAGAAACGGAAGCTGGTAACCCTTGGCTCCCTGGGGGAAGTAGTGAAGGATGAGTGAATCGAAATATTTATTCATCCGCAGGGATGAGAAAATTCTCTCGTTTTTGATGCAGGGACAGAAAGCGATTGAGATACACTGTGATGACAGCTCTGCAGACTCGCTTCTGGGGAATATCTATATCGGAAAAATAAAAAATATTGCGAAGAATATTGGGGCCGCGTTCGTGGAAATCGCGCCAGGGCAAGTGTGTTATCTTCCTCTGGAGGATATGAAAGCTCCGGTCTACACCAAAAAAGGAAGTTCCCGGCAGCCGCAGGCCGGAGATGAGCTGCTGGTGCAGGTATCGCGTGATGCGATCAAGACGAAAGCACCTGCCGTGACGACTAAGCTGACGCTGCACGGAAAATACGTATTGCTGACCGTCGGGGATGCGAGAAGGTCTGTTTCATCGAAGCTGGGATCAAAGAAACGGGAACAGCTGCTGGAGTTGTTGGAACGCATACCAGAAAGCAAAAACGCGGAATATCCGGAATATGGATGGCTGCTCCGCACGAATGCCGGAGATGCGGAGGAAACTCTTCTTGCAAAAGACATCTGCCGACTTCGGAACCAGTTCGAAGCCCTGATGCAGCAGGCAAGATACCGCACCTGTTTTTCCTGCCTGATCAGAACTCCGTCAGTCTATCTCACCCGTCTGTCTAATCTTTATCAGTCGGATGCAGAACAGATTCTGACCGATGATGAAGGACTGTATCGTGAAATCAGTGAATATCTGACGCTGAACCAGCCGGAGGACCTGCCCAGACTGTCTCTGTACCGGAATGAGCTTTTACCTGTGCATAAGCTATATTCTCTGGAGCATCAGCTTGCACAGGCACTGCAGGAAAAAGTATGGCTGAATTCCGGAGGATATCTAGTGATACAGCCGACAGAGGCCCTGACCGTCATAGATGTCAATACCGGAAAGTATGAAGGCGGGAAAAAGAAAGAGGCTGCATTTCTGAAAATCAATCAGGAGGCAGCAGTAGAAATCGCCAGACAGATCAGGCTCCGCAACCTGAGCGGGATCATCATCGTGGATTTCATCAATATGGAATCGGAAGAGTCAATTACAACCTTACTTTCCGTGCTGAGAGAGCGGCTGCAGAGGGATCCCATTCCTACGGTACTGGTGGATATGACAAAATTGTCGTTGGTCGAGATTACCAGAAAAAAGGTGGAGAAGCCGTTGAGTGAGTGCTGCAGGATGTGAAATCTGAGTCGGCTTGGCTGATGTGTGAGAGTTATTTTGATACGGGAAATATAATAAAAATGATATAAAAACCTTCGGGTTGCCAGATAAATGGCAGTCCGAAGGTTTTTATGTTTGCTGAATAAATTTTCTGTCGAAATATAAGACTATTTTTCGTTATTGTCAGGATCTTCTTTGCGCGATTTCCGTATATCATTGATAATCTGTTGAATATGTGCTACTTCTTCTATTGTCAATCCCTTCACTTCAATATAATGTCTGTGGTCCAATTCGAGTAAATAATCACTGCTGACGGAAAAGAATTTGGCTATTCGAGTCAACATATCGATTGACGGAAGTATATTATTATTTTCCCAATTTGAAACAGCTTGTTTGGTCACACTGAGTCTCCTCGCCAGCTC
>JAUNGL010000177.1 GCA_030524665.1 Lachnospiraceae bacterium
AGCGTTACCCGCGTTTGCGTGGGGTGTCCCGGGTCCGTGGCGGGCGTCCGTTCGTAGTCAACTAAACACGAATCTAATTTTGTTGGTTTAATTTTTGCACATAAAACTTGGCAAAAATGATTGACAAGTACACTTGGTAATGGTAGTATGGTTTTACCAAGTAAACTTGGCATCACATTCAGGAGGATCGCTTATGAACAAAGAAGAAATTTTGAAGAAAAGCCGCGAAGAAAATATTTACGGAGATGAGAGAGACAAAACTATCCGAGTCAGGAGAGACGCCTTTTCCGTATGGGGCATGATCATTCTTGGCATAATCATCATGATTGTAAAGCTCTGCCGCACGCAGTCTCCGGCAGATATCATATCCCTTATGTTCTGCACGTCAGCGACGGCTTCTCTCTATGAAGCACTCAAGACGAGAAAAAAGCTGCATATCATCTTTACAGTCATTCTGTATGTGCTCGCCCTCTACTATTTCTTTCGATTCTGTGCGGGACTGTTTTAGGTAAACAAAGATTCAAACTTGCCACACTGCAGAGAGGAATTGGAACCGCTCTGCAGTCGCCATATGGTCGCGTCTGCACGAACATGTGGCTCGTGGCCCGCGGGAATAAAAGGAAATACCTTATGAGCCGGGGAGTTCCTGCAAAATGAAGAACAGAAAATAAGAATAACAGGCGGTGATCATTTGGATGATAAACTTGTATTAAAAAACCGATTAAAAGAAGCAAGAGCTGAAAAAAAGCTGTCCCAGACACAATTAGCTGAATTAGTGGGAGTTTCCCGCAATACGATCAGTTCCATTGAAACAGGCCAGTTTAATCCTACTGCAAAATTAGCTTTGATTCTGTGTATTGCATTGGATAAGAAATTTGAAGAATTGTTTTATTTCTGTGATTGAATTGTAACAAAATTCCATCTATCTTTTTATGGATGTTTCGACTATAATAGCATCAATATCTGCGTACAAAGGAGAATAGAAGGAACATGAAAAACCGTCTTTTTTCAGACAAAGAATTTTACCAAAAGCTCATCCGGCTTACTCTTCCGATCGCGTTCCAGAGTCTGATGCTGGCTCTGGTGGCTGCTGGGGATGCTGTGATGCTGGGACGGCTGGATCAGAATTCCATGGCTGCGGTCTCACTGGCCACACAGGTGCAGTTTATCCAGAATATGATTCTGATGTCCATTACCGGCACTGCTACGATTCTGGGTGCACAATATTGGGGCAAAGGCGATACGAAAGTAATCAATGATATTTTCTGCATGATTTTGAGACTGACTGGTCTGGTATCGGCCCTGTTTTTTGTCGCATGTGTCTTTTTTCCGGGGTATCTGATGCATATCTTTACCAATGAACCGGAGCTGATTGCGATTGGAAGTGGCTATCTGCAGATTGCAGGATGGTCCTATCTGCTGACCGGGATCTCCCAGTGCTATCTTTCCATTATGAAAATCAGCGAACATGCCTCCCGCAGTGCCTGGATCAGCTCCGGCGCCGTTGTTCTGAATATTCTTCTGAATGCGGTGTTTATCTTCGGTCTGCTTGGCATGCCTGCCATGGGGGCCCGGGGTGCAGCCCTTGCTACCTTGATTGCCAGAATTGTGGAGCTTGGATGGTCTGTGATCTCCTCTCTGCAAAAGAGCTTCCTCCGGCCCGACTGGAAACGCTTCTTCCACCGAGATCCGCTTCTGGCTTCCGATTTTCGGAAATGCGCGCTTCCTCTGCTGGGCGGTTCTCTGCTCTGGGGTATCGGATTCACTTCCTACACTGCCGTCATGGGACATATGGGTGCGGACGCTGCGGCTTCCAACTCCATAGCTGCTGTAGTTCGCGACCTGATGTGCTGCCTGTGCAACGGCATCAGCAGTGCAGGCGGAATTGTAGTCGGCAATGAGCTTGGAAGCGGAAATCTGGAAAAGGGAAAGCTGTACGGGGACCGGCTGGCCAAGCTGTCCTTTATCTGCGGCCTGTTATCCACCCTGTTAGTTCTGGCTGTCACGCCTTTTGTGGTGAATTTTATCATTTTGACGGATACGGCAAAACAATATCTGACAGGCATGATGGTCATTATGGCAATCTATATGATCGGGCGGTGCGTCAACACCATTGTCATCAACGGAGTCTTTGCGGCAGGCGGAGATACCCTGTTTGATATGTACAGCCTGACCGTCTGTATGTGGGGTATCGCGATCCCTGTCTCCTTTGCCGGAGCTTTCCTGTTTCATTGGCCCGTGCTGGCGGTATATGCCTGCACTTGCCTGGACGAGGTCGGAAAGATCCCCTGGGTGATGGCTCACTACAAACGCTACAAATGGGTGAAAGATTTGACAAGAGAATAAGCTGAGAGGAGGCGAGTCCTCCTCCCTCTACTCAAATCCCCGAGTCCGTTCTACCAGACTTCCTCCCCTTTCCAGATTTTCATAAGCCGCAGGCGGAATATTCCCGCAGATCACCAGGATCAGTATCCCCATTGATACCAACCAAAAAGGAACCGAAATTCTCCGGATATTCCTCCAGATCATATTCATAGGTAACAATAACGCATCAGAAAAAAGAAGCAATCGATCTATATACTTTTTATATTTTTTGTAGTATGATATTTTTATTGAAAAAAGCCAAAACACATACGGAGGTTTTATATGGAATTTGGAATTATTCTTCTGATTTTGATATGCCTGTCTGTCCTTCTGATCAGTTCAAAGACGCAGCAGACCCAAAAACGCGGCTGCGGCAGAGGATGCGCCACCTGTGGCAACCGTTTTATCTGCCATAAAGGCAAGTACAAAAAAGAATAAAAATCAGGCTGCACGACAAAAAGGCTTCTGCCCAAGCCTTCAGGTCTTCCACGCTGGTATCCGCTGGAAATCTTTTTCATCCCCAGCCCCGTAGTTAACTTCATCAACCTTCCTATGTATATACTGGTATGAATATCCTCAAGTACACTCAGGCCATATTCTCCGACCCAAACAGCTTGATTTTCTCAGCAACTACTTCTTTCATTGCTGCAATCTCATACGGAATCAACCCCATCATTGTGTTGGCTCCTTCCTGTAATCCAGTTTCAATTCCCTTTTTCCCGGCCTTATCCAGATCTGTAAAAATATTTACCTTACAGATCCCTTTCTGCACGGCAGTCCGGAAATCATCATCCGCCAATCCACTGCCTCCATGCAGCACCAGCGGCAGTCCTGTTTTCTTTGCAATCACTTCGATTCTTTCAAAGTCAAGCTTCGGCGGGAATTTGTAATCGCCGTGTGCATTGCCCACTGCAATCGCCAAAGAATCAACTCCCGTCCGAGCCACATAATCTGCAGCAACTTCCGGATCGGTATAGTAATCACTTGGGTTCTCCAGCTTTCCGGAGCCTTCATTATCTCCGACATGCCCCAGTTCACCTTCCACTGTCACCCCCATTGCATGGCAGATCTTTACCATTTCAGCCACCTGCTCTGCATTCTGTTCATAATTCATAGTGGAACAATCATACATTACGGATGTAAATCCAAGCTTAAGTGCCTGCATACACCGCTCAAACGTCAAACCATGATCATAATGTACACAGACGGGTACTACAGCCTTCTTCGCCATCGGAATCAGGTACTCTGCCACCCGTTCCAGCTCCATTGCCGGGAGTAATATCTCGGCAGTTCCTATCATAACCGGCGCACGGAGCTCTTCTGCGGTCTCAATTACCGCTCGCGCCATCTCCACATTAACCGCATTGAAAAAACCTACTCCATATCCTTTCTTCTTTGCCGGAATCAGCAGATCATTCATTGTAACCAACATATCTTACACTCCTATCTCGTTTTAATGGCATCGTCAAACGCTACATCTGACGGTGAAAAATTAATCCTCTTCGTGAACTCACTTGCTTCTGTTCTGCCAAATATCCGTTCCTTCTATGATCGAAGGCCACAATTCTTTCACTTTCTGATAGCCGTCTTCCACCATCTGTTATTTCATTTCCTCTACAGCCCATTTCTGGATTTCTTCCGGTTTGCCCGCCAGTTCATTCAATTCCCTGGGCTGCTCATAGGAAATGGTAACCGGCTTATCCTGCCTCTTTTTCAGCCATTTCTCCAACCATTCCATACGTTAATTGCTTCCCCATTCTTCTTCCACCCCTTTCGGATCTTCTCTTTTAACTGTTCCAGTGGCTTCAATCCACTAAGCGCATCATAGGCTGCCACGCAGCATGCTCCGATTGCAGCAGCCATCTGTACTGCCTCTTCCAATGATTCCCCACGCATAACTGATGTCAGAAAAGCAGCGATACTGGTATCTCCCGCCCCGGTTCCGGAAAGGACCGCCTCCGGTTCAAAGCTCTTCTCAAATCCTTCTTTCGATGCCCATTCTTCCGGTTTCAGATTCAAACTTGTACACAGCTCCTTCAACTGCTCTGCCTGCGCGGTTCTGAAGTACATTCCGGCTGAACCACATTTAATCAGAACCACCTTCGCACCAAATTCCAGCACTTCCGTGCCAAGTCGATGCAGTTCTTCCATTCTCAGGATCTCTGTCACATCCCTGCCTGCAGCCTTCCGGCTCCATTCCTGGTATAACTCCCCATCAAGCATCGCGCACAGTTCTTCTGCACTTGGTACAAAGAAATCTACATAGGGCAGCACTGCTTTCAAAATCTCCTTCCACCTGACTTTTCCAGCCTCTGATACCGGATCCACAGCCGCCATATCCAGTGACACAGCTGTTCCCAGTGCCTTCACCTTCTGCAGCACTGTTACCAGTTCCCGTCCGTCATCCTGATACATATTTTTCATCAGCGGCGGATATCCAAAATGAAACAGCTCTGCCTGTGCAATCATTTGCCAATTCAGGTCTTCTGCTCTGAATGTATCATTTGCCCCCGGATCGTGCAAAAATATCCTGTCAATTCCCGGAATTGCAAGCACAACCGAGTAAGAGGTAGAGGACTGTGCAGAGACAATCATATCCTTCTCTGCCTGATATTTTCCCAGCATATCAAGCGCAATTTTTCCAAACGCATCCTCCCCGATTTTTCCAACCAGAGATACATCATTGCCCAGAATCTTCATTGCAAGACCGGTATTGGCTACAGCACCTCCCGTATGTACATCCACTCCATTCATATGCAGCAGCCTGCCTGGCTGAAGGATCTGTCCGGCATTCTCTATTCTGTAATTTCCCGGGAAAACCGGTGTAATATCCACACAGATATGTCCTGCCACAATCACTTTCCCTCTTGTTTTCATGTTCCGCTCCTATTCTATTCCCATTAAAAGATTCATCACATACATCTCAATGCCTTCAAAATCACGCTACTACACACACTTAGTTTAAGCATGCTCCCCTGCCCAATCAGCAGATTTTTATGCTTTCATTTATATTAC
>JAUNGL010000178.1 GCA_030524665.1 Lachnospiraceae bacterium
ATTGCGCTGAAGCGCAAGCAGGTCGCAAGTTTTCTGCGAAAACTTGTGACAAATCTTCGTTCGCTGGCCTGCTCCTCCCGCTCTGGGGCATCGTATGAAATATTCAGTTCTTGAATGAAACACGAATAGAGCTGAACGTAAAACACTTTACTCTTTGATTGACAGAAAGTGAAAACCCTGCTACACTATATATGTTTCGTTCTGCGAAAAATCAGGGCAAAACGTTACTATGACCGGATATTTGAATGTCAAAGCTGTCTGTCGGTGATGATCTGTTTTTTCTTAATTACTTCAAAATTAATTCCCTGTAAAACAAAAAAATTGCTTGACAACAGGCACATGACAGGATAATATTATCACAGAAACGAACATTAGTTCGAAAAGGAGAATGGATATGGGACAGGAAGATAAGATAAAAGCATTAGATGCTGCACTCTCTCAGATTGAGAAGCAGTTTGGAAAAGGTTCCGTGATGAAGCTTGGTGACTCCGGAGCCAATATGAACGTGGAGACTGTGCCGACCGGCTCATTGAGTCTGGATATTGCACTTGGTATGGGCGGCATCCCGAAGGGACGTATCGTTGAGATTTACGGACCGGAATCGAGTGGTAAGACGACCGTGGCACTTCATATGGTAGCGGAGGTGCAGAAGCGCGGAGGGATTGCCGGATTTATTGATGCGGAGCATGCACTGGATCCTGTTTATGCAAAGAATATCGGAGTAGATATTGACAATTTGTATATCTCACAGCCAGATAATGGAGAGCAGGCACTTGAAATCACCGAGACGATGGTGCGTTCCGGTGCGATTGATATCATTATTGTAGACTCGGTAGCTGCACTTGTACCGAAGGCTGAGATTGAAGGCGATATGGGCGACAGCCATGTCGGGCTCCATGCGCGTCTGATGTCGCAGGCTCTGAGAAAGCTGACCGGTATCACCAGCAAGTCAAACTGCACAGTTATTTTTATCAATCAGCTCCGCGAAAAAGTCGGTGTCATGTTTGGCAATCCGGAGACGACGACCGGAGGACGTGCTCTGAAATTCTATTCCTCCATCCGTCTGGATGTGCGCCGTATTGAATCACTCAAGCAGAGTGGTGAGGTGATCGGCAACCGGACGAGAGTAAAGGTCGTAAAGAACAAGATCGCACCGCCGTTCAAGGAAGCCGAGTTTGATATAATGTTCGGCAAAGGAATCTCCCGGGAAGGAGACATTCTGGATCTTGCGGCGAACAGGAATATTATCAACAAGAGCGGTGCATGGTATGCATATGAGGGCAATAAGATTGGCCAGGGACGTGAGAATGCGAAGCAGTATCTGAGAGAACATCCGGAAGTGATGGAAGAAGTGGACCGTAAGGTACGTGAAGCATGCGGAATGCTGCATACTGCTGACGGAGAAAGCAATAACGGAAAGACCGATGGCAAGGCAGTGAAAAAGGGTGCGGAGAAGCAGGGACTCAAAACTGTATCCGGGATGACCTCTTCCGGGCAGGGAACAGCAGATGCAAAGACATCCGGAACAATAACAGAAGAGGATGCAGATGCAATGGATATGTTTGATGAGATGGATTTAGAGGAGCTCGCAGAAGATGCATCTGGTCAGGAGGATTGAGACGCTTTCCGCTGCCAGATGCCTGGTGATGATGGAAGATGAGGCCTCCTTTCCGATGTATCGAAGAGAACTGGGCAGGTATGGAATTGCGGAGGGAGAAGCGATACCGGAGGAGGCCTATCAGGAGCTTATGGAGGAGGTACTTCCCAAGCGGGTGAAGCTGCGGGCGATGCACCTCCTGCAGAAGATGGACCGTACGGAATTGCAGCTTCGGAGAAAGCTGAAGGATTCCGCCTATCCTCCTGAACTGATCGACGACGCAGTCGCCTATGTGAAAAGCTTTCATTATATTGATGATGCACGGTATGCATTTCATTACATTGATTATCGGAAAGATACACACAGCCGCCTTCAGCTTAAGATGGAGCTTCAGGAAAAGGGAGTGTCAAAAGAGACGATCCAGTATGCGCTGGAACAGGTCGACTTTCCGGATGAACGTCAGCAGATTCGCTATTGGATGGAGAAGAAACATTTTCATCCGGAAGGGGCTGAACGGAAGGAAATCCAGAAATTCTGTCAGTTTTTGATGAGAAAAGGATTTTCATCGTCCTCGATCCACAGCGAAATTGAGTGGTAAACTTTCGTAGCCAGCTTTCCCTTGCATATCATACATCATGCAGGGAGCAGAAGCATCACTGACGGAACTGATGACCATATTAACGAAAATCTGAAAATAATTTTACATTTACTTGACACAACTACCAAAACAGTATAAAATTGAAGTGTTGTTTACGAACAATGAAAATTAAATAAGGAGGTGCTCCTGTGCCTGGTACAGTAATGATTATAATTGCTGTTGTAATCACACTGGTAATTGCGGTACCGGTATCTGCTCTTGTGGCGATCAACTACAGGAAGAACGTAGTGGAAGCCAAGATCGGCAGCGCTGAGGAAAAAGCAAGACAGATTATCGATGACGCACTGAAGGTTGCAGAGACGAAGAAGCGTGAGGCACTTCTGGAAGCGAAGGAAGAATCTTTGAAGACGAAGAATGAGTTGGAAAAAGAGACGAGAGAACGCAGAACAGAATTGCAGCGCTACGAGAAGCGCGTCTTGTCAAAAGAAGAAAGTGTTGATAAGAAAGCGGACGCTCTGGAACGCAGGGAAGTGGGAATTGCGGCGAAGGAAGACGAGCTAAAGAAGAAGAGTGCGGAAGTAGAAAATCTTCGTGGACAGAGACTTCAGGAACTCGAACGAATCTCAGGACTTACCTCTGAACAAGCAAAGGAATATCTTTTAAAAACTGTTGAAGACGAAGTAAAAATTGACACTGCCAAGCTTTACAAGGAGCTTGAAAGCAGAGCCAAAGAAGAAGCGGGCAAGAAAGCAAAAGAGTATGTGGTTACGGCGATACAGAAGTGTGCTGCGGACCACGTAGCAGAGACGACAATCTCTGTCGTACAGCTTCCGAATGATGAAATGAAGGGCAGAATCATCGGAAGAGAGGGAAGAAATATCCGTACCCTCGAAACGCTTACGGGTGTAGATCTGATTATTGATGATACACCGGAAGCGGTTATCCTTTCAGGTTTTGACCCAATCAGAAGAGAAGTGGCGAGAATTGCACTTGAGAAGCTGATTGTGGATGGCCGAATTCACCCGGCCAGAATTGAAGAAATGGTGGAGAAAGCACAGAGAGAAGTAGAGACAATTATCCGTGAGGAAGGTGAGGCTGCTACCCTTGAAGTAGGAGTACATGGAATTCATCCGGAACTTGTTCGTCTTCTCGGAAGAATGAAATTCAGGACGAGTTATGGACAGAATGCTCTGAAGCATTCGATTGAAGTGGCTCAGTTGTCAGGATTACTCGCCGGAGAAATTGGCGTAGATGTAAGAATGGCAAAGCGTGCTGGATTATTGCATGACATTGGTAAATCCATCGACCATGAGATTGAAGGTTCCCATATCCAGATAGGTGCTGATCTGTGTCGGAAGTACAAAGAGTCGCAGATTGTCATTAATTCCGTGGAATCCCATCATGGAGATGTTGAAGCAGAGTCTTTGATTGCCTGTATTGTGCAGGCAGCTGATACGATATCTGCTGCTCGACCGGGAGCAAGACGTGAGACACTTGAAACATATACAAACAGATTAAAACAGTTGGAAGATATTACCAATACCTTTAAAGGTGTTGAAAAATCATTTGCTATTCAGGCAGGTAGAGAAGTTCGTGTTATGGTAGTCCCGGATCAGGTGAATGATGCGGATATGGTACTTCTGGCAAGGGATATTGCGAAGCAGATTGAAGCTGAGTTGGAATATCCGGGTCAGATCAAGGTAAGCGTGATCAGGGAAAGCAGAGCGATTGATTACGCGAAATAAAAGTACAAGATATTTATGATGTAAGATATCCTGTATACCGTAAGAATCCAGTAAGGATGCGGTATACAGGATTTTTTTGCGTAAGAGGCGGGGGTGTGGATTGCATCGCGAAGCGTGTTGCTGATCACGAACCGCAGGGGCGTGAACAGTAACGAGTTTGGAGGAGACTGGGGAATGTTTCGGTGATAAGAAGAGGCAGAGATTCATAGACTGGTAAAAAGAGGTTTCAGGGGCAGTGTTGTGTTAAAAGAGAAGCAATTTATGTTTGGGTTCATTCTGTTGACACTGGCAGGTTTTTTGCTGGGGACTTTGATACCGGAATTGCTGCATATGGGGAGCGGTTCTTACACTGGGCTTGTGAGTCTCTATGGGTTGGGACAATTTGAACAGAAGAAACTGGAGCCGGAGGTATTGTTTCCATATATTGTCTCAGTAAGGCTACAGATTTTTATTTTTCTGTGGATGAGCTGCTACACTCCACTTGGTTTGCCGGCCCATACAGGTTTGCTCCTGTGGCTCGGCATGTCTGCAGGGATGCTTATTTCAATCTTTGTACTGAGGCATGGATATGAAGGGGTTTTGCTGTTCCTGTGCTGTGTATTGCCGCAGTGGATACCGTATGGAACGGTAATTGTCAGAGAAATTGTATTTCTGGAGCACAAGATACGGAAAAAACGTGCCGTCGGCGTGGGTATGGCAGGAAATGCAGTATACTATGAATTGAGAGAGCTGGTAGTTATGGCAGCCGTGTGTCTGCTGGGCTGTGTTCTCGAGACTGTATTTGGATTAAAGGCATTTCAGGTTTTTCTGAAATATCTGTAACAATTTGAAATAACATTCCAGACAAAAATGGTATTGTTACTGTTCACAGAGGGCGGGGGACGATTCAGCCAAATTCGTGTTTAATTAAGAAACGGACGCCCGCCATGGGTTCGGGACATCCCACGCAAACGCTGGTAACGCTCCGACGAGCTAACTGCTAACTCCGACTAAGAAGCTCAGGAGAGCCTTCGCTTCTAAGTCTACGTAAGCAGTGGATCTCGTCTCCGCTAAAAGCACCCGCAGAATTGTTTGCTTAGGGATGTCCCGAACCCATGGCGGGCTGTGTTTCAATAGCTGTAGAACAAAAGCTGCAGATTTCAATTTCAGTATCGTATTTATGATGAAATACAGGTATGTCTCATGATCTGACTACACCCCAAACAGCGAAAATGAGTCAAAAATACCAAGAAAGAAGCTATGAAATATACTACCTTGTATCGCTGCTTTGTATACAGATTGATTTATGAGCTTTTGCCTCTGAAATTGCCGGGAATTTGGTGTTTGGCTGTTTTGGAATGGCAGACAGGCATCAGAAGGGAAGACCGGATCTGGCTGAACTGTAATGGGATGGATATTTTTTTGAAATTTTCGTTGCTTTCGC
>JAUNGL010000179.1 GCA_030524665.1 Lachnospiraceae bacterium
CTTTATAAGACTATTGCAGCAGGAAGCAGATAGATATGACTGCATTGTCATGTGATATGCCCTGCAGAATGATTGCAGCAGGAGGGATGTGCGATGATTATTTGAATATGATACAGATTTTTCCACTGTTACTGCTCACAGAAGCAGCCGTGCTATATGATCTGAGCAGTGGGAGAATACCGAACAGTATGATTCTTGCAGGGCTTGGGATGGGATTGATTTACCAGACCGTCTGGCTTGGTCCGGCGGGAATACTGGTTTATCTCGGAGGTGTCCTGCTTCCGCTTCTATTGCTGGGAACGTTATATTATTTCCGCATGATAGGGGCAGGAGATATTAAGCTTTTATGTGTGGCAGGAGGCTTTCTCGGACCTGCAGCATGTTTTTCCTGCATTGTCTGTTCTATTCTGCTGGGCGGAGTGATTTCACTGATTCTGACCTTGTATTATCGGAATCTGCTTCAGAGATTCCTTTATTTCTTTGAATATATGGGGGAATATACCAGAACCAAAACATGGTGTTCCTATCTTCAGAATACAGACCGTCAGGCCAGATTCTGTTTTTCCGTACCCGTATTTCTCAGCATACTTTGTTATATAGGAGGTATCATTTGAAAAAAAGTATATTTGCAGTCTGTGATCTGGAGGCTTCTTACGCCTGCAACCTCACAGCTTATCTGAACGAAAAGAAAAGTACCCCGTTTGAGGTACAGGCATTTACGAATGTGGAGAACCTGATTGCGTTTGCGAGGAATCATCCTCTTGAGATTCTGTTGATTTCCACGCGTGCGATGTGCAATGAGATTAAAGAACTGCCGATCAAACGTGTAATTATTCTGTCGGAAGGAGAGGAGCTTCAGAATCTGGAGGAATATCCGTTTGTATATAAGTATCAGGCTTCGGATAGTCTGGTGTCCGAGGTGATGGAGTATTATGCGGCAGGAAGCCCGCAGCTTCATGTGTTTCCGAATTCACTGAAAAAGACGAAACTGTATGGAATCTATTCTCCGGTCCGCCGCAGCAGAAAGACATCATTTGCGCTGACACTTGGGGAGATACTTGCGGAGACGAAGCAGGTGCTTTATCTGAATCTGGAAGAATATGCGGGCTTTGAGGAATTGTTTGGCGTCACATATAAGACGGATTTATCAGATTTGATCTATTTTGCGAGGCAGAAGGAAGGGAACCTGATCTACAAGCTGAACGCAGTGGTTCAGAATTTCCATGAACTCCAGTACATACCGCCTGCGGTATCACCACTTGATTTGAAAGATGTATCCGGTTCAGAGTGGATATCGTTTTTACAGGAGATTATCTCGTACTGTGAATATGACGTGATTCTTCTGGACATGGGAGAACAGATTGATGAACTGTATCAGCTTCTGCGCAGGTGTGACAGGATTTATATGCCTGTTCTGGAGGACTGGTTTTCGGAAGCGAAAATTCATCAGTTTGATAAGCTGATGGAGATGCTGGATTATACAGATGTACAGCAGAAAATCAGGAAGATCCATCCGCCGGCTCAGGCATTGGTCAAAGGAAGTCAGGATCTGACACAGCAGCTTGTCTGGGGTGAAATGGGGAGCTTTGTCAGGATGCTTCTGTGGCAGGAAGAAGGCAAGGAATAAGACAATAAAAGCATTAAATTTATAGTTCATGGATGAGAAAAAACTGCAGGTGTGAAAAGGCAGAAAACACAGAAAACGAAGAGTGTCAGGATAAGTCTATGGTTCCGGGGAAAGGGAGGGCAGAGATGGAGGAAGAAAAATTTGCACATCTTCGCAGCAGGCTCATGGAACAGCTGGAAGAATACAGAGAGATTCAGGATGAAGAAATTTACCGAAAAATCGATGAATTAATTCTGGAATCCGGTTTTGGATTCTATATCCGATTATCGGAGCGGAATGCCATCAGGAAAGAGTTGTTTAATTCCGTGCGCCGTCTGGACATCCTGCAGGAGCTGGTAGATGACAATTCAGTGACAGAGATTATGATCAATGGAACGGATGGGATTTTCATTGAACGTAATGGGAGGCTGATGGAATGGGAGAAACGGTTTACTTCCGTGAGCAAGCTGGAGGATATTGCCCAGCAGATTGTAGCGAAGTGCAATCGTATTGTGAATGAGTCGGTGCCCGTGGTGGATGCCAGACTGGAAAATGGTGCCCGTGTCAATATTGTGATGCCTCCGGTCGCACTGAATGGTCCGGTTATCACGATACGGCGTTTCCCGGATCATCCCATACGGATGGAGGAACTCATCCGATGGGGAGCTGTCTCCGATGACGCGGTCGAATTTCTGGAGAAGCTTGTGAAATCCGGGTACAACATATTTATATCCGGAGGAACAGGTTCAGGAAAAACGACATTTCTGAATGCGCTTTCCTCGTTTATTCCGAAAGATGAAAGGATCATTACTATTGAGGATAATGCGGAATTGCAGATTCAGGGGATCCGGAATCTGGTACGCATGGAGGCGAGAAATGCGAATGCAGAGGGTGAACTGGCAGTGACGATCCGTGATCTGATTAAGTCCAGTTTGCGTATGCGCCCGGACCGGATTTTGATCGGGGAGGTCAGGGGAAGCGAGGTGATAGATTTGCTACAGGCCATGAATACCGGACATGACGGGTCGATCTCTACCGGCCATGCGAACAGCCCCGGAGATATGCTTGCACGTCTGGAGACGATGGTTCTGATGGGGATGGAGATTCCGCTCCCTGCAGTTCGGAGGCAGATTGCATCCGGAATTGATATCATGATACATCTGGGGAGGCTCAGGGACAAAAGCAGGCGGGTATTGAAAATATTAGAAGTATTAGGGTTTGATCATTTTTCCGGTGAAATAAAGACACAGGTGCTGTATGAGTTTGAGGAGGAGGGAATAGATGAATGTGGAAGGATTCAGGGAAGTCTGAAAAAGAAAGAAGAATTGTCCGATACCCGGAAGCTGCTCCGGGCCGGATATCAGATCTGAATTCATGCAGATACGATAAAATGAATTCTGCCGGAAAAGAAAAACAGAGCAAAAGTGAAAAGAAAACGATTGTGAATGCTTATAAGAAGCGTCGGAAGAAAAGGCACGGCATTCGTGATAAACCGATGCAGGATTACCGGGAATACCATTTTTCTGTAAAAGAAGGAATAAAAGGGGTTGCTGTCTATGTCGTATTGGATATGGTTGTGAGTTATTTATTTTTCAATTCCATTGCTGTCTTTGCAGTGCTGCTGCCGGGAATATTCCTGTTTTTAAAGGAGTACAGACAGGAACTTGCCAGAAGAAGGGCAAGAGAAATGAGACAGCAGTTTCTGGACGGAATGCAGATGACGGCCGCTTCTCTGCAGGCCGGGTATTCTATTGAAAACGCATTTCATGAAGCATGGAAGGAACTCGGAAAGATATATGGTCAGGATACATTTATCATCAGGGAATTTCGCCATCTGGTAACACAGATGGAGATGAACCGCAATGTAGAGGAACTGCTGAACAGTCTTGGTCAGAGAAGTGGGATAGAAGATATTAAGAGCTTTGCGGAAGTATTTGAGACTGCCAAGAGAACTGGAGGGGATTTGCTGGCTGTGATACGGAATACGGTATCCTGCATGAGACAGAGGCAGGAAACGCTTGCAGAAATAGAAACATGTCTGGCAGGAAAGGTAATGGAACAGAATGTGATGAGTGTTGTCCCGATTTTAATACTGGCTTATGTCCGGCTGTCTTCACCGGAATTTCTGGCATCTATGTACGGAAATGTGACAGGTACAGCGGTGATGACGATATGTTTCGGTGTATATCTTGCGGCATGGTTCTGGGGCAGAAAGATTGTTCGGATTGAGGTGTAGATTTTGAGATGGATGAGATACCCTTTCAGAAAAGCAGGAGAATTCCTTGTTGACCGGTTTTTGCCGTATCAATCAGGAAGGGGAGACCGCAGGCTTTATCAGGAGCTGACGGCACTTTCGGCCGGAAAGCGTGCCAGTGTCAGAGAATATTATATCAGTAAGGCAGAAACCACGCTGATGATTTTGACGCTGGGATTGCTGGCTGCCGGAGTTGGATTTCTTGTGTCAGCAGGACATGACAGAAGGATTGAAAATCAGTCATTGATAAGGCCGGGTTATGGGGCGGGAGACAGAAATGAGGAGCTTGCTGTACAGGTAGCAGGGGAAGACGAACCGAGAACTCTGGAAATAACGGTTCAGGACAGGAAATATACGGAGAAGGAGCAGGATGCTTTTCTGGAGCGGGCGGCTGCACAGTTGGACGAGCTTCTTCCGGGAGAAAATGGTTCATTGGATGAAGTCAGGCAGAATCTGGTCTTTCCGGAAAAGCTGGAAGCTGGTGCTGTGACATTAAGCTGGATGACAGTCCCGTATGGCATCATAGATGACGATGGGAGTATTCTGCATGCGGAAGACGAGAATGGAACGCTGGTAGAGATACAGGGAACTCTGACCTGTGGGGAAAAAGAATCCATTTATACCGTGTTTGCCAAAATATTTCCTCCGGTTCTGTCAGAAGAAGAGAGTCTGGTAAAGTCTATCCGGAAGGAAGCAGAGCATGCGGACCAGCAGGACAGGTATAAGGAGTCTATAGAGCTTCCGACAGAGGTCAATGGTAAGGTAATTGAGTGGATGCATCCGGAGGAAAATCCGGTGCCGGCAATACTGGCTTTGACGCTGTTAGCTGCGGTGTGTATCTATATTGGGAAAGATCAGAAGGTACATAAGCAGGCGGAGGAGCGAAGCATTCAGCTTGCACTTGACTATCCGGATCTGATGTGGAAGCTGTCAATGCTGATTGGAGCCGGGCTGACGATAAAAGGAGCTTTTGCCAGAGTTGTTGACCAGTATCAAAAGGAGAAGAATCAGAAGACGATGCCGCGATATGTTTACGAGGAAGCCGCACGTGCCTGCTATGAGATGCAGAGCGGTATCCCGGAAGCAGAAGCATATGAACGTTTTGGAAGAAGGTGCCAGCTTCCTGAATATGTCCGGCTTGGTTCCTATTTATCCCAGAATTTGAAAAAGGGCTCCAGAGGCCTGACCGATTTTCTGACGAAGGAAGCCGAATCTTCTCTGGAAGAGCGGAAGAACCATGCCAGAAAGATCGGAGAACAGGCAGGCACGAAGCTTTTGATGCCAATGGTACTGATGCTTGGAATTGTGCTCGTTGTATTGATGGTTCCTGCATTTCTGTCATTTTAACAGTACAGTTCAGCCGCAGACAGGTCTGCAGCATGCTGTACGGCTGAACAGAACGTTTGTGTTTGGAAAGGAGGTTCCCTTATGTATCATCTCAAATCATTTCTTCAGGAAGACGATGGAGTAGGAGTAGTGGAAATTATTCTGATTCTCGTCG
>JAUNGL010000180.1 GCA_030524665.1 Lachnospiraceae bacterium
GCGCGCGCAGTACTCGGGATTTCCGTGCATTCTGCCCGGAAACACCTCGCGGAACTGCTGCCCCGTGAACAGTAACTGCAGTCCGGCTGCGGCTTGCCTGAAAGAACCATATTGAGCAGCATGAGCAATAGCTGTATGATATTAGCAGAGAAGAACAGACAGGAGCGAAATGCAGATGCATTGAGGATTACGATCACAATGTATCTTTAGAAAACAGGAAGAAGAGGTAAATTGTATGGAAAAGAAGAAATTTCAGTTTCCGCATACCTATATCATCATTTTTGGCGTGATTTTGGTAGCGGCACTGCTGACGGTATTTATACCGATCGGAAAGTATGAGACAAAGGAAATTACGTATCTGGTGAATGGAGAAGAAAAGACGAGGACGGTGCTGGATCCGGAGAGCTTTGAGTATGTGCTGGATGAGAACGGCAATAAGGTGACGAAGATTGCACCATTGTTCGGTACCGAGGACTTCGGCGGACAGGGTATCCTGAATTATGTGTTTGAAGGTATGACGACGGGAGACAAGTTCGGCACTGCAGTCGGCATTATTGCATTTATTCTTGTAGTCGGCGGAGCATTTGGTGTGGTTCTCCGGACTGGAGCGGTGGAAGCAGGCATTATGAGGGTGATCCATCTGACGAACGGAAAGGAAATTCTGCTGATCCCAATTCTGGTTGTGCTTTTTTCACTCGGTGGAGCTGTGTTTGGTATGGGGGAAGAGGCGATTCCATTTGTCATGATTCTGGTACCGATGTTTATTGCGATGGGATATGATGCGGTCGTCGGTATTATGTGTTCTTATGTAGCGACGCAGATCGGATTTGGTACCTCCTGGCAGAATCCGTTTGGTCTGGCTGTGGCGCAGGGAATTGCAGATATTCCGGTTATGTCCGGTGCGTGGTTCCGTATTCCGCTGTGGATTTTCTTTACGGGACTTACGATAGCATTTACGATGCGCTATGCGATGAAGGTAAAGAAGAACCCGAGAATCTCTGTTGCATATGAATCCGATGAGGCGTACCGGAATGAATTTGCCCAGAACGGGCAGGAAATGCCTCCGTTCACACTCGGTCACAAGCTGGTGATTCTGACGATTGCTGCATGCATGGTGTGGACGATCTGGGGAGTTGTGACACAGGGATATTATATTCCGGAAATCGCATCCCAGTTCTTCGTGATGGGACTGGTGGCCGGTATCATCGGCGTGATTTTCCACTTGAATGATATGAGAATCAATGATATCGCCAGATCCTTTGACAAAGGGGCGGCGGATCTGCTCGGTGCGGCAATGTGTGTCGGTATGGCGCAGGGAATTATCATCATTCTCGGCGGGACAAGCGCGACGGATGGTACGGTGTTGAATACCATCCTGCACAGTATTAGTGAAGGAATGAGGAATTTCCCGCCGGTGATTTCGGCATGGTTTATGTATATCTTCCAGTCGGTATTCAATTTCTTCGTGGTATCCGGTTCCGGACAGGCAGCACTTACGATGCCGGTCATGGCGCCGCTGGCAGATCTCGTGGGAGTAGAGCGTCAGGTAGCAGTTGTCGCATATCAGCTGGGCGATGCATTTACTAACTTTATTGTACCAACTTCAGGATGTCTGCTGGGAGCACTTGCGGCTGCGAAGCTTGACTGGGGAAACTGGGCAAAATTCCAGATCAAGTTTCAGGCCGTGCTGTTTGTGTTTGCATCTGTGGCAGTGGTTCTGGGAGTTATGATCGGGCTGGCGTGATTGATGTGAAATTACAGTTCGGCCAGGTATTCAGAGGAAAGGAAGACAGGAAACGGGCAGGCAGCAGATGGCCTGCATGCAGGCGGTGCTGCAGTTCGCAGGGTGTTCCTGCTGAATTGACTGCAACGATGTCGGAGCAGATTTGACAGAATGGAAGAAGGAGCTGTTGGATAAGCGTTTTAACGTTAGTACAACAGCTCCTTTTCATATTTCAAACTGATTTATGAAATTTTGAATTTTCTTATATAATGTGCATTAATGCCGCCGCCTGTTGCAGCGGAGATTCCAAGGTAAACTTGTGACTCAAGGAGGACTCCTTTGCCGGTCAGCATCAATTTACCATCCAAATACATTTTGAGTGTTTGGTTTTTGTAAACGACTTTTACCGTGTGCCATTTGCTGTCATCTACACGGTCGTCTGCGCGGTAATACAAATTTGTATAAATATTGTTATGTATGATCGCGATATGCTTTGCGTCAATGGGGTCTAAACCGCTGTTATAATAGGAATCCAATTCAATACCATAATCACCTGCAAAGCCGAGATCTTGTCCGCTGGCTCCAATGCCTGTCTGCCGGGCGATATTCAGGACAATTCCGTCCGCACCGCCGAAGCTTTGATCCCTTCCGCCGCCTGCCCAGTACTGGAATGATGCGGTAAAGCCTTTTTTGGTACTGATCGGATTAGAATACCATACACTTCCGGCCTGCCAGGTAGTACATTCTGTCAGACGGATACTGCCGTCGTCCAGTTTGACCGCATCCCCGTAAAGTGTCAGCTTACTTGTAATATCTTTTAATTTGGTGACCGTGACTTTACAGTTGGCAGAAATGCCGTTGCAGGAAGCTGTGATGGTAACGGTACCGGCCTTTTTGCCTGTTACTTTGCCGGAGGAAGTTACAGTGGCGATATCAGTGTTGCCTGATTTCCAACTGACTGTCTTACTGTCTCCTGTTACAGTCGCTTTTAGTTGCAGCGTCTGGTTCACCTGAAGTTCTGCTGAATTTTTATTTAATTTCAGTGACGGCCTTGTTTTTACAGTTACTTTGCAGGAAACGGTCTGTTTGCCAATGGTAGCCTGGATTGTAGCCGTACCGGGCTTCTTAGCAGTTATTTTTCCTTTCTGGCTGACAGACGCAACGGATTTTTTTGTGCTTTTCCAGGAGGCATCCTGTGCCGCACCGTCTACATAGGAGGTTAAGGTTTTGGTATCGCCTGCGTACATGGACAGTGTCTGCTCACTGAGTGTGAGGGAAGTGATCTGGGTTGCAATTTTGTCAAACACCTGATTAATATCTTTTGTATCCTGAATGAGATAGTACTTATCTTTAGAGGCAAGATCCTTCATCAGGCGTTTGCCGAATATCAGGTCTGTTCCGGAGGAATTATGGAAAAAGCCAAGGGCATAAATAAAATGGCCGCTGTTTTTCATGGATTTATCCAGCTTGTAGACTGCATTGGCATATTTATAGTATTTATGATCCGAAGAGGAGTATTTTCCTGAAGAAAGCTTTTGCCCGGATTTTGGAAGCCCATCCGAACAGAGGATTACATTTTTCATGATGCCGTTTTTGGTTGGTACGTCTTTTAACAGACGGTTGGCGTTGGCAAATGCCGACTGCATATTGGTGTTGCCGCTTGCAGTCATTGAATTGATTGCTTTGTTTATTGTTGTCTGGCTGTTTGTAAAATCACAGAGTACTTTTGAGCTTGAATTCAGGGTGACAACTGCAACATAGTTTGTACCGTTTGCAGAAAGTACCGTTTGTGAGAAACGTTTGGCGGCAGTTTTGGCGCGTTTGAGAGGGGCGCCTTTCATACTTCCGGAGCAATCGAGCAGAAGTACATTATAACGTACCGTCTGATTCGTAGTTGCCTTTACGACAGATACGACGCATTCTACAGTGTTGCCATTGTACATGGCAGTAATGACGGTGGAACCGGCAGACTTTCCGAGTACTTTTCCTTTTTGGCTGACGGATGCAACAGATGAGTCACTGCTTCCCCAGAAAACGTCAGAAACGGAGTTGCCGTTGTTTAATACTTTCAGGGTCACAGATTTCCCAACTTGAATCGTTGCGCTTGACTTGCTGATCGTGACAGAGGATGCCTGCGCAGATAATGGAAAAAGAAAAACCAGAAATAGCAAAATAAGCAAATGAATCGGACAGTACCAGTTTTTTTCATTTTCATTTTTAAATTTCTCCCTTCTTTTATGTATGATCCGATTGTTTGTAAAATCTCATGGTTTACACGAGTACTGTTTCCTGTTACAAAATAAAATATCACCTCCCGAAGATATAGTATCATTGAGTTGCCTGAAATAAAGGATCTTATAATTGTACTTAATGATATCATAGAAACAGCTTTTATAGAAAGAGATTTTTGAAATTGTTTGAATTTTTTGGCTACAGTTCAGCCACAGACAGGAGCTGCGTTAGCAGCGGATAGCCTGTGAGGAGGTGCCCGTGAAGCGATTTTAAATGGCGATGATGACCTGGCAGGTACACTATAAGGTGCGCGTTCCGTTACCTATAAGCAGGCAGGTCTGCGGCTTGCATGGCGTGCGGTTGAATAGTAACATTTTTTGAAAGACGGTGGCTTGCAGGCTGCTGCAGTGTTATACTTACAGGAGTATGGGCAGGAGGGTAAACAGATGATTTCCGTACACGAATATGATTATAAATATGAAACGGGCGCGCTGTATTCCGCTTTGCTGGATTTTCCAGAAATACTCCGAGGGGATTTTGGGAAGATGGCGAATATAGAGAAGCTTTATCAGAGGATTAGTGCGTGGCTTTTGCTTGAAAGAGCGGTACAGAAGGAGTATGGATTGGAAAATCTGAAGGCGCTGGATATTCGCAGGACCGAAAAAGGAAAGCCGTGGAGCGCAGCGTATCCGGAGCTGCAGTTTAATATCAGCCATTGTGATGCGGCGTGTGCCTGCGCTGTATCTGTGGAGCCTGTGGGAATTGACGTGGAAAAGAGATTTCCGTATCGGGAAACGCTTGCAAAGAAGGTTTGCCATGCGGAAGAATGGGACTATCTGATGAGGGCTGAGGAAGCAGGTGCTGAGGGAGGTACGGATCACGGGTATACAAATCGTGCGGAATTTTTGCGGCTGCTCTGGTCTGCGAAGGAGAGCATTGTAAAACTGGAAGGGAGCGGACTTGGATATGGGATGGGGCGGTTGAATCTGATGCCGCTGTTGCGAAAGTGTGCGGCAGATGTTTCAGATATTTTTCGGGCTTCGGATATCCGTTGTGAGGGCTGGCTGGATGGAATCGGAGAACTTCAGCTGCATATCCGGAGAACGGAGTATTACACCATGGCAATATGTGCGAATCGTGTGGAGGACGAGATTGTGAATGTGGATCAGTTGATAAAAAATTGAGATTACTGTGATATATCAGATGCGAGATGATTTCCACCGACAGATGTCAGCGGAAGCTGTCTCGAATCCTGTGTCAAAACCTGAAGAAGCGTGTTTTGAACTATAAGAATGGTGCTTTTATCTGCAGTTTTGTTTTTAAGAAATTTTTAGGAATAAAATAGTGCCGGGAGTGCGGAAATGCGATAATATCTGTGTAAAACCTTTATGGAAATGT
>JAUNGL010000181.1 GCA_030524665.1 Lachnospiraceae bacterium
TCACTGTTTAAAGAATATGTGCGGGAATATCATGAGGCGGAAGATGAGGAAAAAGAAGATTTGAAATGCCTTTTGAAACAGGAACTGAGTGACAGTTCTCCATTTGCAGCTTTTAAACGGTGGCTGATTAGAGATAATAAAGAAACTTATCCGGAACTATTGGCGTATGTAGATCTATGATAATACTGTTAGTTCAAATCAGAAGATATATTTTAACAGCGGGTAAAGGACAGATCAAAACTATAAAAAGAGTTGAAAGTCCATCGGAATTTTATTATAATACGTGAAAGATACTGGAAATAATTTTAAATATGTCTGCATTAGCAGTGGGAGCCAGATCGCAGGGAAGCTGATCTGGCTGATTTACCGGGAGAAAATTATGGGAAATATACGTAAGAAACAAAAAAGTACAGAATGGGAATCCTACGCTAAAATCCTGCGTCTTGCCCTGCCGATTATCATTCAGAATCTGTTCAGCGCGGCGATCAGCTCTACGGACGTGATTATGCTGAATTCTGTAGGGCAGTCTGCCATTTCGGCAGTTTCGCTGGCAGTACAGTATACGAATATTTTGTTTATGGTATACTATGGCCTTGGAACGGGAGCGACGATGCTTTGTGCCCAGTACTGGGGCAAAGGTGATATCCGTGCGATTGAGAAGGTGGAGGGAATCGCATTGAGGTTCTCTGTCGGGATATCCGTTTTGTTTGCGGCAGCAGCAGCGGGGATTTCGGAGCCAATGATGATTCTGTTTACGAAGGATCAGGAACTGGTTTCGATTGGTTCTTCTTATCTACGCATCATCAGCGTCAGCTATCTCTGCTGGGGAATCTCGGAGATTTATTTGTCAGTGCTGCGCAGTGTGGAGCGTGTAAAGATCAGCACGGCACTGAATGTCAGTGCGCTTCTGCTGAATATCCTGCTGAATGCGGTCTTTATCTACGGATGGTTCGGCGCTCCGAAGATGGGCGCACAGGGAGTTGCGCTGGCAACTTCACTCTCAAGAGTTGTGCAGCTCCTGGCATGTTTCGGCGTATCGGCCGTATCGAAGGATGTCAGGCTGCGGCTTGGGGCGATGTTTGAAAAGAGCGGTGTGCTGATGAAAGATTTCATCCATCTTTCACTTCCGGCGCTTGGAAATGATATCGTCTGGAGTGTTGGATTTTCCATGTATTCTGTGATTATGGGGCATATGGGGACGGATGTGGTAGCTGCGAACTCGCTCGTGGTAGTTGTCCGCAATTTCGGTACGGTACTTTGCTTTGCAATCGCGAGCGCAAGTG
Organism: Lachnospiraceae bacterium; assembly: GCA_030524665.1. Classification (GTDB taxonomy): domain Bacteria; phylum Bacillota; class Clostridia; order Lachnospirales; family Lachnospiraceae; genus Choladousia. The sequence goes on from JAUNGL010000181.1 coordinate 1,284, forward strand.
GTATCTATGTAGGAAAAGAAATCGGAGCAAACCAGTTCGAGGCAGCCAGAGAAGACGGATCGCGTTCTATGAAACTGACCGTGGCGGCCGGAGTGGTTGGTGGTTTGATTGTGGCAGCGGTGATGCCCTTTGTGCTTCGTTATGCATCTCTGTCTGAGACGGCGATGGGATATCTGAAGATCATGCTGTTGATCAATACTTATTACATCATGGGAAGCGCAGTCAATACGACACTGATCGCGGGCCTGTTCCGTGCCGGGGGTGACAGTCGCTTCGGGTTCATCTGTGATACGATTGATATGTGGTGCTACGGTGTGCCGCTCGGCTTTCTGGCCGCCTTTGTGCTGCATCTGCCACCAATGTGGGTCTACTTCCTGCTCTGCACAGATGAGTTTGTGAAGTGGCCGTGGGTGCTGCGCCATTATAAGAGTGGAAAATGGATCAGGAATATTACGCGGGAGAACGTATAGCTGTTTCAAGGCTGCTGCCGTTTCATATTGCCGTGTGAGGAAAATGCTTCTGCCATCAGAATGCGCTGTATAAAATCGGCCGTCAATAGCAGAGGCATTTTTGATGGGCGGAACGGAACTGGGCTGAATTGGTTCAGGTGGTTATTATAAGAAAAAAATTATGAATTTTATAAAAAATTTAAAATCTTTACTTGACAAGATAATTAGTATGTGCTAACTTATAGATGGTTAGAAAAAGCTAACAAAACCTGCTTTTTGCAGGTTTTCTTTCAGAGAAAAAGTTAGCAAGTTCTAACTTTAATTCATGGCAACAGAAAGTTCACGAAGTGTACTTTCTTTTGCTTTTAAATTACAATTACTAACCAAAGGAGTGAAATCATGATGCCTTTAATGGTGGCAGAACCCGGACAGGAAAACGTGATTAAGAAGGTTGGCGGAAAAACAGAGGTGAGACAGTTTCTGGAAAATCTCGGCTTCGTGCCGGGAGCAAAAGTGACGGTGGTTTCTGAGAACGGTGGAAATATTATCGTAAATATCAAGGAATCCCGTGTTGCCATCAGCCGCGAAATGGCAGGAAAGATCATGGTGTGAGAGGAGAAGGTTTATGAAAAAGTTGAATGCCGTGCCGTGCGGACAGACCGTACGCGTTACAAAAATCACTGGTGAGGGCGCAGTAAAGCGCAGAATTATGGATATGGGAATTACCAAAGGAGTAGAGATTTATGTCCGCAAGGTAGCTCCGCTTGGAGATCCGGTCGAAGTAACGGTCAGAGGATATGAGTTATCCCTGAGAAAAGCCGATGCAGAGATGATCGAGACGGAGTGATCCGACAGAAACATAGTGAGTATGTTTTTGACGGATGCCGGATGACTGTTTTCAGGGAAACTCTGGCTGAAAAGAATTTCAGGAGCGGCGTCCGGGAGGATATGAACATAAAATAGGGAGGAAAAAGCAATGGCAATTACAATCGCACTTGCAGGAAACCCGAACTCTGGTAAGACAACACTGTTCAATGCCCTGACGGGATCGAACCAGTATGTTGGAAACTGGCCGGGAGTTACGGTTGAGAAAAAAGAAGGAAAATTAAAAGACCAGAAGGATGTTACGATCACAGACCTTCCGGGTATCTATTCACTGTCACCATACACTCTGGAAGAGGTAGTGGCAAGAAATTACCTGATTGACCAGAATCCGGATGCGATCCTGAATATTGTTGATGGTACGAACCTGGAGCGTAACCTGTATCTGACTACACAGCTGGTTGAGCTGGGGATTCCGGTGGTTGTTGCAGTCAATATGATGGATATCGTTAAGAAGAACGGTGACCGCATTGATACCAGCAAGCTGGCAAAGAGCCTTGGGTGCCAGGTATACGAAATTTCTGCTCTGAAGGGAACTGGTATCACAGAGGCAGCAAGAGCGGCAGTCACAGCGGCGAATGCTAAGAAGAAGATGGTGCCGCAGCACAGCTTCAGCGGAAGTGTGGAACATGCGATTGCTCATATTGAGGAGTGCGTACTCCACAATATGCCGGAGGAGAAACAGCGCTGGTATGCGATTAAGTTGTTTGAACGTGATGAGAAGATTATCGCAAAACTGAATGTCAGCTCTTCTTCACTTGCCCATATGGAAGAGGATATCAAGCGCTGCGAAAAGGAAATGGATGATGATGCAGAAAGTATCATTACTTCTGAGCGTTATACATACATTGAAAACATAATCAAGGGCTGCTATCACAAGAAGAACCGCGGTGGCCTTACTGTTTCCGATAAGATTGACCAGATCGTGACGAACCGTATTCTGGCTCTGCCGATCTTTGCAGTTGTAATGTGGATTGTTTATTATGTTTCTGTTACAACAGTTGGTGATTTTGTTACAGGTTGGACCAATGACGTTCTGTTCGGAGAGATTATTCCACCAGCGATTGAAAGTTTTCTTGTAAGTGTGAACTGTGCAGATTGGCTGCAGGGACTGATCCTTGACGGTATTGTAGCCGGTGTCGGTGCGGTACTCGGTTTCGTGCCGCAAATGCTCGTGCTGTTTATTTTCCTTGCATTTCTGGAAGGCTGTGGATATATGGCACGTATCGCATTTATTATGGACCGTATCTTCCGCAGATTCGGACTTTCCGGTAAATCCTTTATCCCGATGCTGATTGGTACAGGATGTGGTGTTCCGGGTGTTATGGCTTCCAGAACGATTGAGAATGAGCGTGACCGCCGTATGACGATCATGACGACGACCTTTATCCCGTGTGGTGCAAAGCTTCCGATTATTGCTCTGATTGCAGGTGCACTGTTTGACGGAGCTTCCTGGGTAGCACCGAGTGCTTATTTTGTAGGTATTGCAGCAATCATTATTTCAGGTATTATCCTGAAGAAGACAAAGATGTTCTCCGGCGACCCGGCTCCGTTCGTTATGGAGCTTCCGGCTTACCACCTTCCGACGGTCGGCAGTGTTCTGCGCAGCATGTGGGAGCGTGGATGGTCCTTCATCAAGAAGGCAGGTACGATTATTCTTCTTTCTACGATCTTCATCTGGTTTACATCCAACTTCGGATGGGCAGACGGCAGCTTCGGTATGCTGGAAGAAGAGCTTCAGGATGGTTCTATTCTGGCTTATATCGGACGTGTATTCTCATGGCTCTTCATCCCGCTTGGCTGGGGAGACTGGAAGGCAGCAGTGGCAGCCGTTACAGGTCTGGTAGCAAAGGAAAACGTAGTAGGTACTTTCGGTATCCTTTATGGATTTGCAGAAGTATCCGAAGAAGGAGAGGAAATCTGGGGAACGTTAGCATCCAACTTTACAATGCTCAGCGCTTACTCATTCCTCGTATTCAACCTTCTGTGTGCACCGTGCTTTGCAGCAATGGGTGCGATCAAGCGTGAGATGAACAACGGAAAGTGGACTGCATTTGCAATCGCATATCAGTGCGTATTTGCATGGGTGATTGCCCTCATCATATACCAGATTGGTACGATAGTGACAGGCGGCGGTTTCGGTCTCTGGACCATCGTAGCTGCTGCAGCTCTTCTGGGACTGATCTATCTTCTGTTCCGTCCCTATAAGGAGGAGCAGGGAACTGTGAAATATACAGGAAAAGCAGTTGCACGGTAAAGAATGCGGCAGAAGCAAATTCGGTGAATGAGTCTGCTGGGATAAGTGTCCGGTAAGATAAGGAGCATAAAGGTGTAACAGATAAGGAGGAGATAGGATGTCAACTGTGATTATCAGCCTGATTCTGATTGTGATCGTAGCAGTGATTGTGCGGGGAATGTACCGTGACAAACAGGCGGGAAAGAATTCCTGTGGCTGCGGCTGTCAGGGATGTGCCTCCGCAGGTATCTGTCATCAGATGAAGGGGCCGCAGGCAGCAGATACGAAGAAACATCAGATGTCGTGACCACCCAATAAAAAATAAATCTTCCGCCGGATGGCGGCAGAAAAATCAAAAACCGGGAGATGGATTTGTTCTTACAGATCCGTTGCCCGGTTTTCAGATTTTAATTCAATTCGTGTTTCAGACCATGCCGCCGCGGCTAAAGCCTTGCAGCACAAATAAGAC
>JAUNGL010000018.1 GCA_030524665.1 Lachnospiraceae bacterium
GCCTTCTGCGCCCCCTGCCGCTGCCCTCCGATGCCTTTTGTGAACCTACAGAGCACCCAAATGCGGATTCCCGGCGTCCGTTCGTCGTAAACTAAACACGAATAGGATTTAACTGTAACCGTTATTGTGAAATTCATCACAAAAAAGATTGCCATTTTCCTGCAATTGTGCTATGCTAGGGAAAGATTGAAAACAGGATAAAGCAACAGGTGTCGGACTCCGTTCAGGAGTCTGGTGAAAAGGGAAACAGGTGAGAATCCTGTGCGAACTCGTCACTGTATTCAGGAGCATGAAGCACTGCTTATGCAGACAGCGCCACTGGGAAACCGGGAAGGCGGCCGATTGCGCAGAACTGTAAGTCAGGAGACCTGCCCGTTGCCGGTACAGGGGATTTGATCCCAAACCACGAGTAATTGGTTGTACTCACAAAGAAGAATTCCGGTCAGACATTATCCGCCGGATTTTGATGGAAGCCTTTTACCTGATATGGGAAAGGGCTTTTTTCATATGATTTTCCCAATCTGTACAAACAATCCTCCAATTATGTACAAACATGTTACAGTTCACAGTAACACAAAAGTTACCCTGCTTCCAATCTGAAATCAGGCGGATAAAATAAGTATTCCGCAAAACAGGAGGAAATGAAAATGAAAAGAAAAGTACTGAACACACTGCTTGCTGGAACCATTATGTCAGCTATGGTTGCTATGGGCTGCATGAATGTGATGGCGGAGGAGACCGAAGCTGTGACAGAGGCTGAAGCCACCACAGAGGCTGGCGAAGAAGCATCTTCTGAAGCAGGCGAGGAAGCTGAGGACGAAGAAAACTATGACACTGGAGATGCTTCCAAAGACAATCCGAGAAATCAGGATGAGATCGGTGAGTCTGAACTGCTGGTAGTCAGCTTTGGTACCAGCTACAATGACAGCCGTGTCGCTACGATCGGTGCAATTGAGAATGCAATGGAAGAAGCTTTTCCGGATTACAGTGTAAGACGTGGTTTCACCAGCAACATCATTATCGATCATGTAAAGGATCGTGACGGAGAAGTCATTGATGATGTCGCAGAAGCTCTGGACCGCGCAGTTGCGAATGGTGTTAAGACTCTGGTTGTTCAGCAGACACATCTGATGAATGGTCTGGAATACAATGATCTGTCTGAAGAGCTTGCTACCTATGCAGATGCGTTTGACAAGATCGTACTCGGTGAGCCGCTTCTGACTACAGATGATGATTTCAATGCAGTGATCACTGCTATCACAGACGCTACTGCAGAATACAATGACGGCGAGACCGCCATCTGCTTCATGGGACATGGTACAGAGGCTGAATCCAATCAGGTATATTCCAAGATGCAGGAAATGCTGACTGCAGCAGGCTTCGAAGATTACTATGTAGGTACGGTAGAAGCTACTCCGTCGCTGGACGATGTACTGGCAGCTGTTGGCGAGAAGGAATACAAGAAGGTTGTTCTTGAGCCGCTGATGGTAGTTGCAGGCGACCATGCAAACAACGATATGGCAGGCGATGAGGAAGATACCTGGAAGACCGCATTTGAAAATGCAGGTTATGAAGTTACATGCGTGCTGAGAGGTCTCGGAGAAATCGAAGCAATCCAGGATCTGTACGTAGCACACGCACAGGCAGCAGTTGACAGTCTGGCAGAATAATCCAGCACTGTAATTTCCGTCAATTATTTACCGAATAAAAACAGCCTTTTGTACTTTAAGTACGGAAGGCTGTTTCTTTGTTTCTTGAATATTCAACAGAATCGCGGGAATTAAAACCGCTGAAATCAAATCGCTGCCAGCGCCTGTGCCAGATCTGCGATCAGATCCTCTTTATCCTCAAGTCCGCAGGAGATACGCACCAGTCCTGCCGGAACTCCTGCTGCCGCGAGCTGCTCATCATTCATCTGGCGGTGTGTGGAGGTCGCCGGATTCAGACAGCAGGTACGCGCATCCGCTACATGCGTCTCGATCGCGGCCAGCTTCAGATGCTTCATAAAGGTCTCCGCTGCCGCACGTCCGCCCTTCAGTTCGAACGATACGACACCGCAGCCGCCGTTCGGTAGGTATTTCTGCGCGGTCTCATAGTACTTGTCCGTCGGAAGTCCCGGATAATTGACATACGCCACCTGCGGCTGCTTCTGCAGGAATTCTGCTACGGCCTGTCCGTTCTCCACATGGCGCGGCATACGCACATGCAGTGATTCCAGACCGAGATTCAGCAGGAACGCGCTCTGCGGGGACTGTATACAGCCAAGGTCACGCATGAGCTGTGAGGTACACTTCGTGATAAATGCACCCTCCTTGCCAAACTTCTCTGCATATGTAATCCCATGGTATGATTCATCCGGAGTACAGAGTCCAGGGAACTTGTCCGCATGGGCCATCCAGTCAAATTTACCGCTGTCCACGATTGCACCGCCGACAGCCGCTCCATGTCCGTCCATATATTTCGTTGTCGAATGCGTCACGATATCCGCTCCCCATTCGATCGGACGGCAGTTCACAGGGGTCGGGAAGGTATTATCCACGACGAGCGGAATTCCGTGTGCGTGAGCCGCCTTTGCAAACTTCTCAATATCCAGTACTGTCAGAGCAGGGTTTGCAATCGTCTCTCCAAACACCACTCTCGTATTCTCCTGAAATGCTGCGTCCAATTCCTCTTCGGAACAGTCAGGAGACACAAAGGTAACATCGATTCCCATCTTCGCCATCGTCACGGAGATCAGATTAAAGGTACCGCCGTAAATGGAGGAGGAAGCAACGATATGGCTGCCGCTCTCGCAGATGTTGAACAGTGCAAAGAAATTCGCGGCCTGCCCTGACGAGGTCAGCATCGCAGCCGTTCCACCCTCCAGCTCCGCGATCTTCGCTGCCACATAGTCATTCGTCGGATTCTGCAGGCGGGAATAGAAATACCCGGACGCCTCCAGGTCAAACAGCTTTCCCATATCCTCACTCGTTGCATATTTGAATGTCGTAGACTGGATGATCGGAATCTGTCTCGGTTCTCCATTCCCCGGCGTATAGCCTGACTGCACGCATTTCGTATTGATCTTGTAATTGCTCATCTGAATTTATCCTTCCTTTCATGTTCATGATTCTGTATACGAGTATATCATGTCCGAATTATTTTTTCTACCTGGAATCGAAATACGTTTTTCTTTTATGGTCATAAAAAAACCGTCTGAAATGAATCAGGCGGTTTTTCACCTCTGTCAATTTTATAATGATTTCCCGATAACTTATCCCTTCAATGTCCGATACGTATACCGTATCACAACTGCGGACATGATAAACGTCAGCACATCTGACACCGGCATGGAATACAGCACACCATCCAGCCCAAAGAAAACCGGCAGCAGAATGGCAAATCCCACGCCAAAGACTACCTCACGCACCATAGAAAGCACAGTGGAAGCCAGTGCTTTTCCGAGAGACTGGAGATAGATAAAAGTTCCCTTGTTGACCGTTGCCAGAATCATCATGCACAGATAAATCCGGAAGCTCTTCACTGCAAACTCTGTATAGTAGGTGCTTTCGTTTGCAGCTCCAAAGACCGCAATCAGCTGCTGCGGGAAGAATTCAACAATAATCAGTGCGACAGCTCCGACAATGGCCTCTGCAATAAGAAGATGTGTAAACAGGCTCTTTGCCCTGTCGTTACGGCCTGCCCCAATGTTATATCCGACAATCGGGATACAGCCTGCCGCCATCCCGACTGCGATCGAGATGACAATCTGGAAAAATTTCATGACGATTCCCACAACTGCCATCGGAATCTGCGCATACTGCTCCTGTCCGAAAACTGCATCCAACGCGCCGTATTTCCGGATCATATTGTTGATCGCTGCCATAGCTGCTACGAGTGAAATCTGTGAGAGGAAGCTGCAGATACCGAGCGGCAGGAATTTCTTCATTAATCTGCCCTGCAGGCGGAAGCTGCTTTTCTCCAGCCTGACAGCTTTCATATGACAGAGATACCAGATCGAAAGTACCGCCGTCAATACCTGTCCCAATACTGTCGCAACAGCTGCCCCCATCATTCCCCATCCGAAAATGAAGATGAAAATCGGATCAAGGATAATATTTACGATTGCCCCAAGTACTGTAGCGATCATCGCAAACTTCGGACTTCCGTCTGAACGGATGATGGGATTCATTGCCTGACCGAACATATAGAACGGAATTCCCATCGTAATATAAATGAAATATTCTTTGGAATGGCGGAAAGTTTCTTCGTTTACCCTGCCGCCGAACATCGTCAGAATCTGATCCTGAAATACAGCATAAATCACAGTCAATATCAGGCTGACAGCAATACAAAGCACGACTGCATTTCCGACACTCCGGTGCGCATTCTCTTTTTCATTGGCACCCAGGCAGATACTGACAAACGCACAGCAGCCATCACCGATCATCACGGCAAGCGCAAGCGCCACTACAGTCAAAGGAAATACAACTGTATTTGCAGCGTTTCCATAAGAGCCAAGATATGTGGCATTCGCAATAAAAATCTGGTCGACAATGTTATAGAGTGCAGCTACCAGCAGCGAAATCACGCAGGGCACCGCATACTTAGCCATCAGCTTCCCGATTGACTCTTTTTCCAGAAATGTGTTTGATTTTTGTTCCATATTACAAACCTCCTCAAAAATATTACCTTCTGCCATAGGAGCTGCCTGCATGGCGTACGGCTACATCATAACGTATCTGCCGCAAAAAAATAAGCGTATCCTCCAAAAGCTGGATTTACGCCTTCGCTACACGCTTTACTTCTCCTGTGACACAAAAAACGAGTGGACACAACTGGATTTACGCAGTTACGCCACTCGTCTTTTTTATTATATAATACTTCACCACAAAATGCAAAAGTAATTTTCAACAATTTTTATCATAACATTCAGTCTGGTTACTGTTCACACGAAAACAGCAATCCGCAATTCTACTTCATAATATCATGGTATGGCTTCGCTCCCGCATACGCTGAACTCTGCATCAGGATATTCAGAATACGCTTTGCACACGCCTGCAAATCTCCCAGAGTGATTGTATTGCCGACGGAAGCTATGATATCATCGATATCTGCCTGGCTTCCCGGCATGGTCAGGTCATTTCCTGCCATAATACAGCCGGACGCAGTCGAACAGCCGTATTTGAAGGTAACTCCCGGATTCATCTCGATTCCACCTGTCGTTCCCCAGTCGGTCATAATCAGCCCTTCAAATCCCCATTCATCTCTGGCAATCGCCGTCAGCAGGTCATAATTGTTCGCTGTGTGAATTCCATTCAGCAGATTGTAGGAAGTCATGATGGACATCGGCTGCGAGGTTTTCACTGCGATCTCAAAGCCCTTCAGATAAATCTCTCTGGCGGTACGTTCCGCCACATGGGCATTCGTGTGCATACGGTTATCTTCCTGATTGTTGAATGCAAAATGCTTGATCGTGGTTCCGATACCACGGTGCTTCTGCACTCCGTTCGTATCGGCTGCTGCACAGAGACCGGATACCAGCGGATCTTCTGAATAATACTCAAAGTTTCTACCGCACAATGGATTCCTGTGGATATTCATACCTGGAGCCAGCCACAGAGTCACTCCAAGCTCCTCCATTTCCTCTCCCACGATATCTCCTGCTTCCTCGATCACATGGACATCCCAGGTCTGAGCAAGAAGCGTCGCAATCGGAATTGCCGTACAATACTGGTAGTATGTCACCGCATCCTCCGGAATTGCCGGTTTCGCTGCATCCGGCATGATATATTCCATTCCCGGAAGAGCTCCCACATCTTCCAGAAGGTTACCGTCTTTGTCTGCTTTGAAGGTCTTCGACAGACGCAGTCCTGCAGGCCCGTCCGCAAGCACCATATTCCGAATATTCCTGCTCTCGATCATATCAGAAGTCGTATCACCCGCTGCTCCCGGACAAAGCGCAGATGCCGAGCCAATGACAACCGTGCCTCCAAAACCGCCTCTTGCAGTTCCCACGCACAGATTTGCCATCTCTTCTACCGTAAGCTGGCTGACCAGCTCATCCAGAGCTGCCTTTCCTTCCAGTACGTCGTTCATCGTGACAGCTTCCTGCTTACCGGATCCCTGTATCACTTCGTTTTTCTCCCGGTATACTGCTGTCTTACATAACAGAGCTTCTGCAAGGAGATTCAGCTTCACACAGCTTTCCTGCTCCTCTTTTTCCTGTGGATAAGAATACGGAACTGCATCCGCTGCTGACAGCAGTGTCAGCCCGCAATCCGGTGCCAGACGATTGGACAGCTTCTCCGTCACTGTCTTCTGATCCAGTATCAAAGCTGCAGCGACATGCGTATTTCTTGAGCTGTTTCCGACTCTGACATAATAGCTGCCCGGCTCAAGCACCCAGGATGCAGTCGCCTCCTCATAGGATGCCATACTCTCAACCGGATATGTAATCGTCACTGTCTGCTGTTCTCCCGGCTTCAGCTCTCCGGTCTTTGCATAGCCTGCCAGCTCCTGATACGGTTTCTCAAGGCTTCCTTTCGGCGCGGAATAATAGACCTGTACGACTTCTTTTCCGGAATATGTGCTTCCCGTATTGGTCACCACAGCCTGAATCTCTACCTCGTTTCCCTTCAGCGAAACAGAGGAGGTCTCAATCGAAAAATCGGTATAAGACTTTCCATAGCCAAACGGGTACGCCGGAGCTACACCGAACGTATCGAAATAACGATAACCGACATAGATACCTTCCTCATAAAATTCGTCATCCACATCTCCGTTTCTCCGTCCGAAACTGTCTGCATTCGGATAGTCAGAGTAATCCTCTGCCCAGGTAGTCGCCAGATGGCCGCTCGGTGTCACAGCTCCCGTCAGGACATCCACAAGTGCATAACCGCCGATATTTCCCGCCTGACTCATCAACAGGACTGCATCCGCACCTGATTCTTCTCTCAGGAACTTTGTATCAATCACCCCGCCGACATTCAGCACAACAATCGTATGTGTATAGCTTCCGGTCACCTTTTTGATTGCAGTTTTCTCTTCCTCTGACAGCAGATAATCCCCTGCTTCTACTGCGCGGTCTTTCCCTTCTCCTGAATTTCGGGCCAAAACATAGACTGCCGTATCCGTATCCGAATTCTGAATATCCTCGTCTGTCACCGGAACAATCGGAGGCTCCTGAAACGGATCGGTGAAAAGCTTCATGATCGCTGCTTCGCCTTCTGCAGCAACTGCCTTTTTGATCTCTTCATAATATGCTGCCCTTGCATCCTCCACCGCACGGTCAAACCGGTCCATCCAGCCCTTTGTGGCAACCGTATAGCCGGCAGCTTCCAGACCCTGTTCCACATTCACAACTGTCCTGCTGTTTACATCTCCCGATCCGGTACCGCCCTTAACCGTATTTCTCGCTCCGTTTCCATAAAGAGCGATCCTCTTCGGACCTTCCGTCAGCGGCAATACCCCATTGTTCTCCAGAAGCACCATACCCTGCGCGGCAATCTTTCTGGCTCTCTCCATATTTCTGCTCTCACGCTCGCTGACAGATGAATCGGTAGTTGCAAATAATCTCGCCATCTTTCAAATCCCTCCTGTATCCTTATTCATATTATTACATCAACTCATTCTTATTCATTTTCCACATAATCATAGTAATAGTTCAGCCATACAGACCGCAGACCGCCTTCCTCGAAGGCTGGATGCTGCTTCGCATCATCTGTCTGCATGGCAAAACTGTAACGAATCATATGAAAAGTAGTACTAAAAGAATCGTTATTTTGTACATTTTTTATTATACTATAAATATTTTTTTAGTACAACTGTTTTATTGAACCGGACACCTCCTCCAGCATTTCATCTGTGATCTGCAGGATCGCCGCGATCTGCTCCCGGTTCACATGATCATAATGAATTCCCACCTGTACAACTGCAGGTACATGAGAAAGCGCTGCAATCTGACCGCTCCATCTTTCACTGACTATCCCTTCTCTGTGCCCCGGAAATTCGATCGTATCGGTTGTTCCTTCCGGTCTGGTCACGCTGACAGCACCTATATGCGGCAGGTCGCCCCCCGTCAGGAGCACGCTGATCCCCTGTTCCGTTATCAGCAGCTTTGCTGTAATTTCCCGTTGAAACAGTCGGCATTTTATTTCATATTCTTTCATCGTCCCTGTATACTCCTGCTTCCATACCATTCCATCGCCGGAAGCCTTCACCTTCTATTCCAAACTGATCCAGTATTTTGCCGACGATATGCCCGGTACAGTCCTCTACGCTCTGTGGTCTCTGATAATACGACAGCATCGGTGGCAGTATGACCGCCCCCAGCTTACTTGCCTCATACATATTTCTCAGATGAATCGTGCCGAATGGACATTCGCGTGTAACCATAACCAGCTTTCTCCGCTCCTTCAGTGTCACGTCTGCCGCCCGGAGCAGCAGGTTCTCACTGTAGCCGCTGACGACACCCGCCAGTGTTTTCATACTGCACGGCACGATCACCATTCCCATTGTCCGGTAGCTTCCACTCGCCGGTCTCTCTCCGATTTTTTCATTCTGATATACATGATCTGCCAGAGCACAGAATTCTGCCACCGTAAACTCTGTTTCCTGAAGCAGTGTCAGCTTTGCACTCTCTGTCATGATCAGTTCTGTCTCGATTTCCGGACAATGCTGTAATTGACGAAGCAGTTCTACAGTAAGCGGCGCCCCGGACGCACCGCTCATTCCAACAATTAATTTTTTCATTGGCAGATTTCCTTCACCCATGCGGTCACCTCACCAGGATAGTCAGCACGTCCATGCGGCTCATCCCATACAATCTCATAATCCACATCTGTCTTTCCGGTCTGCTTTAAGGCGAGTGCAAGTGTCATGGTGATGGTTGCCGACGTATCCGCATCTCTGGAACCGACACGGATACGGAAATGCGGTGCCATGTCGGCCTCCTCCTCTGTGCCGATATAGTTCATCGGATTAAGCAGATACTTTCTTCGGTCAAGCTCCTCATCACCGGTCATTTTCTGATATTCGGGCAGATATTTTGCCGTCTCTTCCGGGAACTGCACCGCCAGTTCCTCCAGAATCCGAATCAAATCACTGTTAAAATGAACCCGGTCATTTTCCGGTGTTCCAAATTCCTGATTTTCCGCCTGAATCAGATTCAGGTCATCAAAAGCCGGACACAGCTTGAGCCTTCTCAGATAATTCTCCTGCATAGCTTCGATTCCGGCAATCTTCGCCTTTTGACCATCCCAGGAAAGCCAGCTGCTCTTGTCCAGCCCCGGTATTTCCGTCATACACTTTTTCCACGGATGGAACTTCTGCTCCACATAAGTTCCATTTATGTAATCAGAGGCGCTGCATGCAAGCGGCAGTTCTCCCCGTTCCAGCTTTCCGAGAAATTTAGCCGCGGACGCTTCCAGCTTCCGCAGCAAATATTCGGATCCGCTTCCGGTATGCCCTTCTCCGATCTCCACAGCTTCTCCCGTTTCGGGGTGTACCAGCTTCAGCCCGTTCAAATAAGAGATATACGCCCTTCCCAGACCGCCGGACAATGCCTGACAAAACGGTGTCAAATCTCCCTCCGGGAATCCTACAAACAGCATCCCGTCATAATGTGTCTTCCCCTGAAACATCCACTCATAAGCCATATCTGCATGTTCCAGATCAATGATCGGGCAGTAGCACTGAGCCGCGAAAATATCATCCGTCTCAGTCATGACAGCTCCAATCGCAGCAAGCTCCACCTCATAATTCCGGCTGTTCCCGGTCGTCCCAAGCAAGGTGCTCATTGCGCCGCCTGCACTGATGCCGACTGAAACAATCCGGTCCATATTTCCCGGAATCACACCGCGGTGATGCTTCAGAAAACGGATTCCCGCCTTCAGATCCACCAGGGATGCCGGCGATTTGCCGCAGCGCTTCTGTTTTTCATCCACAGAACTTCTTCCCCTGCATCCACAGGACACATAGACGAATCCTGCCTGCAGAAAATCCTTCGCAGCGCTGCGGGGATCCTCGATCCCAAAAGGCTCCGCTTCCATATATCCTGCAAGCCCGTTCTCAAAAATGACCGGAACGCTTGATGCATCGAATCCATTCAGACCTCCATCCCCACGAACTGTCCCGTCCTCATTCAGATAAACATCCGGGACGAAGATATTCATACACTGCTGTGACGGAACGGACGGCCGTTCACAGTAAAGAACCCGTTCCAGCAAATAGCAGTGATATTCCTCCAGATAGTTCCATTCAGGGATATGATGATTCAATTTCCTTATTTCAGACATTTGTTTTCCTCCAATTTCTTCCATACAATTACCTTTTGGCCCGGACACCATGCCATCATGGAATAACTGCCGTTTTTGCAGATCCAAGCTGTGGCTGATCCGTCACCCCAAATAAACCGCTGTTCATATATCATACTACCACAATGCTTCATTTCTCTGACAGCCACTTTTCGTAATCCACTTCCATAAATCCGGCACGCGCAAAATGCTCTTTCAGATGAAACGGCACCGTACAGTCAAAAACCGTCTTGCAGCTGATCCCTACGTCGCAAATCGAAGCGGAATATTCCGGTCTCGCGCTTGGATCGAGCGGATGGCACCGGACTCCCGGAATCGTAATGATATCCCTGTCCCCCTGAAATCTGGTATTCATTGCCCACAGGACGTCCCGTGTATCAAAAATATCCACATCCTCGTCTACCAGAATCACATGCTTCAGTTCAGGGAAAGAAGAAAATGCGAGCAGCGCCGCCTGTCTCTGCTTTCCTTCATCCGTGGGCACTGTCTTCCTGCATTGAAGAACCGCCATATACTTCCCGCCGCCCGACGGATGGGCATACACATTCGTCACCTTGCCCGGCAATGCTTTTTCGATCATCTGATAGATACTTGCTTCTGTCGGGATTCCCGCCAGATTCACATGCTCCTCCGAAGGGCCGATCACCGTCTGCATAATCGGATGTCTGCGCGTCGTCACCGCTTTTACTTTGATCAGCCAGCATTCTCCTGACGCACGTCCCTGATAACCCGGAAACTCCGGCATCGCATACCCGGTATGTGAATTCTGATCCTCCACCACTCTGACTCCCGGCACGATTTCCCCTTCGATCACGTACTCCGCATTGGCAATCGCACATTCCGGAATCGTTACACAGCGGTGCAGCTTTACCGGCTGCCGGCGCAGTGCACCCGCGATTGACAATTCATTAAATCCCAGCGGCGTTGTCGGCGGCTCAAAGCAGGAAGTAATCTCAATCGCAGGATCCACACCAATCGAAACAGAAATCGGAAGCGGCCGATTTAATTCCGCCGCCCTCTCCGCCATCGCTCCGATATGGCGGCTGCCCGGCTGCAGAAAAATCGACAGCTCGTCCTTTGACTGGATACACATGCGGTGAATTGTCACATCCGAAAGCCCGGTATCAGGATGTGTCGCATAACACATTCCCATTGTAATATATGGTCCCGCATCATTTGGGGTGTTGGTCGGTGCCGGAATCAGCCGAAACAGGTTAAAATCGGGCTCATCCGCCAGATGCACAATTTCCTGACACGGCACTTTCTCATCTGTCATAACCGGCATCAGCGGGTTCTGTGCACATTCACACAACAGCTTCCCCAATTCCTCTTTTCTGCACCCAAGCAGAGTTCCGACCCTCTCCCGGCTCGCCAGAAGGCCGATCACGACAGAAGCATCCGGATGTCCCTTTACATTCTTAAATGTCATCGCCGGACCGTTCACATGCGTAGGCCGCATGACCGTCCCTCCTGCCCCGACATAACGGTAAACCCCCGACAATTCCGCTTCCGGATCTACCTCCACCTCCGTCTCAATCAACTGCCCCGGAATACTGCGCAGCACATCCAGCGCTGTACGAAGATCCAAAATATCTGTCCTGTAATCCATAAAATCCCTCCTGCAAAAAATAGTAAATGCCACAACCAACCTTACAAAATATGCTGATTAATTCTCTTCGTGTAACAAACGGACGCCCGCCACGGACCCGGGACACCCCACGCAAACGCGGGTAACGCTCCGCCAAATTGTTTGCTTAGGGGTGCCCCGGGGCCATGGCGGGCTGCGTTTCAAAAACTGTAAAACAAAAACTGCAAACTTCAATTCCAACATATTCTTTTCAGTGAAATGTATGTATTCCTAATGCTTAGAAAACACTCCATGAGCTATTGGAACCGTAGCGGCAGATACCTCAGGACGGGAGTGGCATCGTATGAAATATTCAATTCTTAAACTAAACCCGAACTTAGCTGAATCCTCATTTTGAGTTCATTATAGGACAGATGTCATTGACAAACAATTCGATTTTTCTTATCATTAAGTCGTAAATGGAATTAATCAGAATTGAGGTATGAAATGGATATTAATTATTTTAAGGAATTTACTGTGTTGGCAGAAACCGGAAATTTCTGGGAGGCTTCGGAGCGTCTTTTTCTGAATCAGTCTACGCTCTCCAAGCATATTAAGGCAATGGAACGTGAGCTTGGAGTTTCGCTCTTTGCCAGAACGACTCGCAAAGTAGAACTGACTGAATTCGGCCGTGCGCTTCTACCGTATGCCCGTACCATTACGAAAACACAGTTTGAATATGCTTCCGTTCTTCTGCAAAAAAAGCAGAGCCAGAAAAACCTGCTCACAATCGGCACGATTCCTTCGATGGCACAGTATCAGATCACCAATCTCTTACTGGATTATCGCAAGACATACCCGGAATGTCATGTGAAAATGATCGAAAACGATGCCAGCAATCTGAAAGCTCTGCTGTCCGGTAAGAAATGTGAACTGATTTTCCTTCGTGAACCCAAAAGAAATATGGTGGAAGGTGCCGACGCAGATGATACGCTGGTTCGGATTCCCTATGTCAGTGACTATCTGGTGGCGGTTCTGCCCTGCTCCCATCCTCTCGCGGACTGTTCCGAACTGACATTGCGCGAGCTGCAGCAGGAAAGCTTCTGCTTCCTGAAGGAAAATACCATGATCTACGAGCTGTGCTGTCTCGCCTGCCAGGAGGCTGGCTTTATCCCGAATATTATTTTTGACAGCCATTCTCTTGAGAGTATTCTGGCGATGGTCGCTCAGGGAAGCTACACTGCACTGCTGATGAATCATCATGTTCCTGCTCTGACCCGCACATTCTCGGACGCCCGGCCTCCATTTATCGCTGTGAAGATCGTCCCTGCTGTTTCTACACAGATCTCGCTTTGTTATTGCAGAGATCTGCCGCTGTCCTCTGCGGCCAGACATTTTATTGAACTTCTGCAATCATCTGACTGTCTGATGGAACGGTGATCCGTACCTGTCACTTTTCCGGAACCAGATTCGAAACTTGCTATTGTAAAAATGCCGACGAAAAACTTGTGCATTTTGTTCAACTTTACCTTTGAAAATACAGCATTTTTCATATATAATAGAAATACAGCGTGTAGCATAACTGCGTAAATCCAGTTGTGTGACACGCTGTATTCTATTTTCGCATATATTTCTGCCTGGAATCCTCCGCGCAGACATCATGCGGTACGTTATCTGTAATCATTCATATCAATCAGGAGGAAAACATATGAAACGTGTAAAAGCAGCCTGCATTTGCCAGACACTTCATTTTTTGCTGAAGGAGGATCTCGGACACGACTATGCTGCCAAACAGGTGCAGGAAGAGGTCGCACATTACAAAAAGACTCTGGAGAGAAACCATACAAAATATAAAATCGTCGAAGAATCCGTACAGCCGGATGACTCTATTATCATTCGCATTATCAAGCAGTACAATTCCAGCCCGGTCGGAAATTATCTGGACTGAATCAGAGCGGCTTTTATGCCGCTCTTTTGCTGAATCAACTATGTCCCTGACGTTCCTGCTCTAATCTCCGGAATAACCGCACCAGTACAATGACTGCTGCCGCTGCCAGCACCACTTCTGCTGTAAACTGCGCATACGCCAGACCGTACAGTGGAAACAACGCATTCAGAATATACAGAGCCGGAATCTCCAATATAATCTTTCGCATAATCGCAAAGAACAGCGCATTCTTTCCCATCCCAACGGCCTGGAACACGCCGACTGCGAGGAAGTCCATACACAAAAACGGAAGTCCAAGACAGAAGCCGCGCAGGAACCGGGTACCGTATGCAACAATCGTATCATTCTCCATAAACATCGAGATCAACGATCCTGCTCCCAGATAATATCCCAGCGCAGCTGCCGTCATAAAGTTCAGAACCACTCTGGTTGAGAACAGAAGTGTGTCTTTCATCCGCTTATGGTTGCCGCTTGAATAATTATAGCTGATCAGCGGCATGATTCCCTGCGAAAGCCCCATGGAAATCTGCATGGGAACCATATTGATTTTCTGTGTAATTCCCATGGCTGCCACCGCCTCCGCACCGAAAGACGAGGTGAAATTATTCAGAATTGTCATGCCTGTGACATTCAGCAGGTTCTGGATCGAGGCAGGAATTCCCACACCGCAGACACCGAGCACCACAGCTTTGTCCAGGCAGAATTTCTTCGGATGAATACAGACATATGTATTGTTCCGCTTCACAAACAGCAGGATAAAGAAATACATACACGCAACACAGTTCGAAAGGAAGGTCGCAAGTCCTGCTCCCTCCGCTCCCATATTCAGGCCCCACGGCAAAATAAAAACCGGGTCAAGCACCATATTCAGCAGACAGCCGCTCATCGTACCGATGCTTGCATGCAGTGCCGCCCCTTCGGAACGCACCATATAAGCCATCACAACATTCAGGATCGCAGGTACCGCACCTAAATTGACTGTCCACTTCATATAACCGGACGTAGCCCGTATGGTTTCCTTGTTCGCTCCCAAAAGCGCAAGAAGCGGCTGTTTGAAAACAGTACACAGCAGAGAGAAAATCACACCGCAAAACAGGGCGCAGTAGAATCCGAACGCCGAGCTCCGGTACACAGTCTCGTAATCCTTTTTGCCAAGTGCCCGGCTCATCATACTGGAGCTTCCCACCCCGAACAGATTATTGACCGCATTGAATGCCAGCAGCACCGGTGCCGCAAGCGTTACGGCCGCATTCTGCACAGAGTCGTTTACCATTCCCACGAAATACGTGTCTGCCAGATTATAAAGTACCATCACCAGCGAACTCAGAATGGTCGGAATCGCAAGTGCCGCGACTGCTTTGTGTATCGGGATGCGTTCAAACAGCTCTGTTTTTTTCTCATCCTGCATTTTATCACTCCTTCCTCCCGGTATTTCCAGAGAAACTTTGCACCACCATAAATCTGATCTGTATTTATGGCGGTGCAATTTTCATTTTGTTCCTTTTTGAAATTGTTCCGTATCCTGCTGCTTGCATGGCATACTGCCGGACAGTAACCTATGCACAGCTGTTCCTTGCTGCCTTTACAGCATCATCTTCCGAAGCTCTTCCCCGCTTCTGCTGCTCAGATAAGCTGGTGCAATATCAAACACCGTCTTGCAGCCGGTCTGTCCCTCTGCAGCGAGACGGTAAGCGGCACGCGCATATGCCACGATTACGCTGGAGGTAAATTCCGGGTTGGAGTCCAGCTTCAGGCTGTATTCGATGATGTGGCTGTGCTCTTTCTCCCATCCGGTCACACCGCTGCGCAGGACAAATCCGCCGTGCGGGATTCCGCTGTGGTTTTTCTTCAGTTCTTCCTCACTGATAAAGTGAACTGTCGTATCATAGTCCGCGAAATAATTCGGCATGGTCTTGATTTCCTGCTCGATACGTGCTGCGTCCGCTCCATCCTCCAATACCACGAAGCACTCTCTCGTATGCTTCTCTCTCGTAGAGAGTTCCGGATTCTTCCCGGCCCGCACAGCCTCCAGTGCCTCCTCAACCGGAATCGTATACTGCTTTGCATTCTTTACACCTTCAATCCGGCGCAGAGCATCGGAATGTCCCTGGCTGACTCCCTTGCCCCAGAACGTATAGTCACTTCCCTCCGTAAGGATCGCGTTCGCATACATCCGGTTCAGTGAAAACATACCCGGGTCCCAGCCGACCGAAATGATGCCGACCTTTCCGCTTGCCTTCGCCGCGGCATCCACATTTCCAAAATGCTCCGGTATCCGCGCATGTGTATCGAAGCTGTCCACCACATTGAAATATTTCACATATTCCGGGGTCTGTACCGGAAGGTCTGTCGCACTTCCACCGCACAGGATCAGCACATCGATCCTGTCCCTCCACTCCGGCGCCTCCGACACGCTGCGTACAGCCGCTGTCCTGGTCAGAATCTTTACGTCTTCCGGATTTCTCCGTGTAAATACTGCTGCAAGCTCCATGTCCGGATTCTGGCGGATCGCACATTCTACGCCCCGTCCCAGATTTCCATAACCCAAAATTCCAATTCTGATACTCATTCCCATTCTCCTTTTGTCTGAATTTCTGTCATTGAGCTCTGAGCTTCATCTCTGCAATGACAAACGTTCCAGCTTATTATAAATATACCTGCTGATTTCTGCAAGAACCAGATTGACTCTTAGATCGCTTTTTCCTTCCACTTTCCTCTCCGGTAGCAGATAAATGTAACCAGCGCCCCGATCATCCAGGAAGTGAGCAGGGAAATGAAGACACACTCGCTGCGCCCGTTCGGCAGCTCACTGCTTCTGGTCAGCCAGGAAATCCCATATGCAAGCGGCACACGCACGCCTACTGTAGTCAGAAGCGAAATCCACATCGGAGTCATGGTATCTCCGGCACCCCGCATGACTCCGGAAAGGCTCTGCGTCACTGCCATCGCGATGTAGCCGACTGCCAAAATCCGCATCATACGCATACTCAGGTCTACCAATTCCTCCGTCTCCGTAAAAATCCCCATCAGATATTTTCCGAAAATCAAAATCAGAACTGTGATAACTGTCGAAACGGCCACTGCAATGAAGGTACCTTCTTTCGCTCCTTGTGTCACGCGGTCATATTTTTTTGCCCCGACATTCTGCCCTGCGTACGTTGTCATCGCCGTTCCAAAGGAAAAGTTCGGCATCATCGCAAAGCCATCCACACGCATGATGATGACATTCGCCGCAATGAACATCTCCCCGAAGCTGTTCGTCAGGGATTGTACGACGATCATTGCCATGGAGAAGATCGCCTGTGTCAGTCCGGACGGCAGCCCCAGCCGGATGATCGTCCATGCGTGATTGCGGTTGATTTTCAGATATCGCAGCTTCATATCAAAAATTTCTTTCATGCGCATCAGCTTCAGAAGGCAGAGCAGTGCAGATATAGTCTGAGCAATCGCCGTTGCAAGCGCCACGCCTGCCACTCCCATATCGAAGGATGCCACAAACAGGATATCCAGTACGATATTCAGGAATGTCGCGACAAGCAGATAGACAAGCGCAGATACCGAATCCCCGAGTCCGCGCAGAATCCCGCCCAGAATATTGTAATATGCCATCCCGGCAATTCCCTCCATCAGGATGAGCAGATAAGACGTGCACCAGTCAATAATCGAATCCGGTGTGTGCAGAAACTGCAGCAGTGGCCGGATCACCAGCGGGCTGATTACCATGAGAAACAGAGACGCAATCACCGTCAGCGTAATACAGCATCCGATCGTACCGGAGAGTGATTCCCGGTCTTTCGCCCCGAAATACTGGGAAACCATGATCCCGGCTCCCACTGAAATTCCCATAAAAAGCACAATCATCAAATTCAGAATCGGGCTGGCGCTTCCCACGGCCGCCAGTGCATTATCCCCGACGTAACGTCCTACCACGATGCTGTCCACCGTATTGTAGAGCTGCTGTGCGATATTTCCGATCAGCATCGGCAGCGTAAATGCCACAATTTTTTTCCATATTGTCCCCTCTGTCATATCAGAGGGTGCAAATAAATTCATCTTCATACCCCAAATTCCCTTCTCCTTCGTATTCCTGAATTCTCAAATCTCCCACATGCTGCTTCCACTGTCATTTTCCTCAAACGATTTCCGTCCCGGGGCGATCTCCTGCGTCGGAGCTTTGCCGCTTCTGCTGTCATTTTTCTCAGACTCTATCGGTCTGTACCATCGGCAGATTCACCGGCAGTCTCACTTCAAACACGGTACCGTACGCACCCGTTTCCGCCACACGGATGCTGCCCTCATGCAGTTCCAGAATCTTCCTGACAATTGCAAGTCCCAGGCCATTGCCTGCCACGGCATGTGACGTATCACCCTGATAGAATTTATCAAATATATGTGCTTCCGCCTCTTTCTCGATTCCCGGTCCGCTGTCACTGACTGTGACCAGAATATAACCGGGACGTTTCCGTATCAGCAGCCGTATTTCAGAGTTTTCCGGAGAAAACTTAATTGCATTATCCAGAAGATTGATCCACACTTGTTCCAGAAGCTCCATATTGGCATAGATTTTGACTTCGTCACACTCCAGCCGGATATTCTGGTTCTTTTTCGACCACTTCGGCTCAAGCAGTACAATCGCACGCCGGATCTGCTCTGAACAGTTGAAGACCGTCTGACTGGACAGTATCGTCTGGTTCTCAATTCTGGACAGATTGAGTACATTCGTCGCAAGCTCCGTCAGCCGCTCCGATTCGTCCGCAATAATCTCCAGATACTCTTTTCTCTCCTCTTCAGTCAGGTCCTCTCTCTGCAGTATCCGTGCAAATCCGCGGATCGATGCGATCGGTGTCTTGAATTCATGTGAAAAATTGTTGACAAAATCGGTACGCAGCAGCTCCAGACTGCTCAGTTCCTCCGCCATATGATTAAAACTCCGGCTTAACTCCTGCGTCTCTCTGGCTCCCCTGATTTCAATCTGGATATCAAAATTTCCGCTTGCCAGTTCGTCCGCGGCTTCGATCACCTCCCGGATCGGCTTCAATACCCTCCGGCTGAACACCAGTGAAAAAAACACACCGAGCACGACACTGATCATTCCAAACACAAACAATGGAAAACAGTAATTCCCGTGTCCCTGTCTGGTATAGTCTAAAATACCAGCGAAGTGTAAGAGCAAAATCAGGCAGCAGCTTGCTGCAAACGTCAATACCAGAATAATAAAGATACAGATCACAAAACGCAGCGTCAGACTGATATGATGGGCAGTTTCACGGAAACCTCCCTGTCCTTTTTTCTCTCCTTTCACTTCAGCACCGCCTTATATCCAATTCCCCGAATGGCCGTGATTTCAAATTCCGGGTATTTCTCTACCCGTTTTCTGAGCCGATTAATATGTACATTGACCGTCGTATCCACCGTTTCTGATTCCATCCCCCAGATTTCATCCATCAGCTGTATCCGGGTAAAGATTTTACCCGGATACGACAGTAATTTATATAGAAGATAAAATTCCTTCGGCGGCAGAGTCTGCGTCTCACCCTCCCGTGTGACACTCAAAGCATCATAATCCAGCGTCACCTTACCGATCCTCAGACAGTGCTCATGGACAATCCCGGCCCTTCGAAGCAATGCCTTGATCCGGAGCAGAAATTCCTCCTCATCGACCGGCTTCGTCATGTAATCGTCCGTACCGGCCAGGAATCCCTTCCGCTTATCTGCCGGAAGCTGCTTCGCCGTCAGCATCAGGATCGGCACATTATTCCCGCTGTTCCTGAGTGTCTCCGTCAGTGTATATCCATCCATGCCCGGCATCATGATATCCATCACGATCAGATCCACATGGTGGCTGTCCAGAATTTCCAACGCCTTCAGGCCATTCTCTGCCAGCACCACCTCATATCCCGCATGGGAGAGCACCGCCCGCATCAGCCGGGCTGTACTCCTGTCATCCTCTGCTACCATTATCTGAAACATAAAATCCCCTTTTACTCGAACCGCAATGCATTGATCGGTTTCAGCTTCGCCGCCTTATTCGCCGGATAGATACCGAAGATCAATCCCACGCTGATCGAAAAGCCCAGCGCCAACGCTCCTACCGGAAGTGAAATCGCAAAATGATAATCCGTAAAGACCATATTCAGTATCGTCAGTACGATCTGGCTGATCACCATTCCGATCACACCGCCGATCAGCGAAATCAGCACGGATTCTATCATAAACTGAATCGTAATGTCACTCCTCTGGGCTCCGATCGCCTTTCGGATACCGATCTCCTTCGTGCGCTCCGTGACAGATACCAGCATGATATTCATGATTCCGATTCCTCCGACCAGCAGGGAAATCGCTGCAATACCGCCCAGCATAATCGAAAGTGTATCCATCACTGTATTCATCATATCCATGATATTCGACATATTGATAATCGTATAGCTGTCTTCGGAACCAAATTTCTTCCTCAGGTAATCATCAATCGTATTCTGCGCTTCGGTCAGAGTGGTCTCGTTCTCTGCCGTTAGGTAAAAATTCGTAATACCGGTCTGCTTCAGCATACGCTGCGCATTCGTCAGAGGAATATACACACTGCTGTTGCTGCTTCCCATCATGGACGCATCCTCTTCCTCAAGCACTCCTACGATACGGTAATCGTATCCTTCAATGCGGATCTTATTTCCAAGTACATTCGTTGTTCCATACAGCGTATTCACAGTATCCGTTCCCACGACGCAGACCTGCAGGCTTTCCACACGATCCAGTTCCGTGATGCCCCGCCCCTGTTCTACGTCAAGTCCCTGCACTTCCTGATAAGCAGAGGTAATTCCATAGAGCGTGATATCATCCGAATTTCCTCCTGCTGTCACAGTTGTCGCTCCCTGAAGATATGGGGACACACGTTTGATCCCCCCGGTTCCCTCCAGAGCGCTCAGTTCCGTGCAGGTCAGCTTCTTGTGCTGGTCCATAACCGTCACAATGATCTGGTCTCCGCCCAGTTCATCCATGGAATCCGTGACTTTTCCTGTACCACCCTGCACAATCGAAATCAGCAGTGTGACAGAAAGCACACCGATAATGATTCCCAGCATGGTCAGGAAGGAACGCATCTTATTTGAGAATACGGCAGATACTGCCATTTTTACAGACTGCTTCAATTTCATGATACATCCCCCCTTCGTTCATCCCGGCTGTCAGAGACGATCTTTCCGTCCATGATACGCACCTGCCGTTCCGCCTGTGCTGCAATTCCGTCGTCATGGGTGATCAGCATGATCGTATTTCCCTGCTCATGCAGTTCATGAATCAGAGCCATAATATCCCGGCTCGACTTCGAATCCAGATTTCCGGTCGGCTCGTCGGCCAGAATCAGGGATGGATGCGTCGCAAGCGCCCTTGCGACTGCTACAC
Organism: Lachnospiraceae bacterium; assembly: GCA_030524665.1. Lineage (GTDB taxonomy): Bacteria > Bacillota > Clostridia > Lachnospirales > Lachnospiraceae > Choladousia. Next base: position 21,206 of record JAUNGL010000018.1, read on the forward strand.
GCTGCTGTTGTCCGCCGGAAAGCTGATTCGGCCGGTGATGAGTCCGTTTAGACAGACCAACCTTTTCCAGCGCGTCTTCCACCCGCGCTCTCCGTTCCTGCGCCGGAAGTCCCTGATAAATCAGGGGAAGCTCCACATTTTCATACGCAGTCAGCTTCGGAAGCAGATTAAACTGCTGGAAAATAAATCCGATCTTGCGGTTTCTCATGACAGCGAGGTCATGTTCACTTAAAGAAGTAACATCCTGTCCATCAATATAATAATTGCCTTCATCCGGCGTGTCAAGACATCCGATGATATTCATCAGCGTGGATTTTCCGCTTCCGGATGCCCCCACAATCGCCACGAATTCATGTTCCATCACATTCAGTGATACTCCGTCCAGCGCATGTACCTCTTCTCCGCCGAGACTGTAAATTTTCTTGATGTTTTCCAGTTCAATCATACTCAGGTCTCCTAATTATTCATACTGTCGATCATATGATTCCTCTGTTCCATCATCTGTCCGAACAGATCCACGCTGTTTCTCTTCGTTACGACTACCTGATCCCCATTTGACAATCCACTCGTCACTTCCGCATACTCTTCATTGATCAGGCCTGTCGTGACCGGTGTCTGCACAGTCTTCTCCCCGCTTACTACTTCCACGTATCTCACATCATCAATCAGCTCAATCGCATCAACCGGTATCAGCAATACATTGTCCCTGCTCTCCAGCGTAATAGATGCAGTCGCGCTCATCGCATCCTTGAGATGAGTATCTCCGGCCAATGCAATTGTCACCGTATACGTAGTCACACCGCCTGTATTATTACCGATGCCAGAAATTTTCTCTACCGTTCCTTCGTAAGTCTCATCCTCAAAGGCATCAAATACGACCGAAGCCTTCTGTCCGACTTCCACTCCGTCAATATCCAGCTCATCGATCTCCACCTTCAGATTCAGCGTACCTGCATCCGCAATCGTACAGAATTGCTGATCCTTCTCATAAGGCATTCCTTCCAGCACATCCAGCGAAACAATATAGCCGTCATACTCCGAAGTCACGACCGGATTCTTCTGGTATTCCTTCAGCTCCTGCAGCTCATCTACCAGCTCCTCCCGGTCCGTCAGCAGATCGAGATACGTCTGATTATACTCGGCATCCCTGCGCTCAAACATCGTATCTCCTGCATCGACATAAGAGGTCTTCGTCACATTGACCGAATCAATAATTCCGTAGGACGCCTGTACGAGATACGGATGGTTCGATACCAGCCTGCCCGTTCCGAGCTTTGCACCGGACCTGCCCAGAATCGTGGCCTCCGTATCCACTTTATACTCCGTATCGTCCGGGATCGTGACACACACGGTATCTCCGTCAATCTCCTGAACGGTTCCGGTCACGGAATAAGAATCAAAATCTACCGTCACAGAATCTCCTTCCGACAGTACAGGATCCTTGCAGGTAAATTCCACCTTCAGCTTGCCGTCCGCCGAAATCTCAGCCAGGCCGCCGTTGTTGTCCACCACCTTGGAGACTTCATCGTCAACCGCCGCATAGATACGTTTTACCCGGCCTGTCACCGGAGCTTTGATCACAGTGGAACCACTGTCGTCCGTTGTCGCGATCGCGCTGTTGAGCTGGTCAAGCTCTGCTTCCTTTGACTCAATCACCGCATCCAGCGCATCCGTATCATAGATCGCCAGTACGTCACCTTCCTTTACCTGATCACCCTTTTCCACATAAATCTTCTCCAGCCTGCCGTCATATTCCAGCGCCAGCGCCTTTGTGGAAGCCGCTTCGACGGAACCGCTTCCCTCGGTATTCACCGAAATAGAACCAATAAAGGCGGACTCCGTTGTTACATTCTTTTGTCTGCTGCCTGTCCCCTCCTTTTTCCCGATGACTGCCAAAACAATCCATGCAGCAATCAGAAGTACCAGAATCACGGCCAGTACGATCGGCCACTTTTTCCTTCTCTTTCTCGTTGTTTCCTGTCTGCTCATGCGTATCCTCCTCATAAACACTGCCGGATTCCTGACTCCGGCATAATTTCACAGGCTGCCCCAGTCCTCATTTCGGGATACAGATGCTAAACTGCACCGGACAGCAGCCTGATTGTTTGGCTGATATCATAATATGGAAGGATAAACTGAAAATTAACTTCGAACGGTAAAAAAATGAAACTTTTGTAAACTCTTCCGGGGCAAATGGGAGTCAAATATCCGTGCAAGCACGGCTACTTGGCTCATTGCTTCGCGGGAATAAACACAACGGGAGTGCAAGCCTTACCGGCCCGTCACCCCCGACACCATTAACAATCCTGCACCGTTTTTGCAAATTCCTCAATTGCCATCCACGCTTCCTCATCAAATTCCCGGTCTCTGTAATAATATTTCCGGTCCTCTTCCGTGATCTTACGGATCACTCTGCACGGATTCCCCGCTGCCACGACCCAGTCCGGAATACCCTTTGTCACTACGCTGCCTGCCCCGATGACCGTATTGCTTCCGATATGGACTCCCGGCAGGATCACCGTATTCCCGCCGATCCACACGTTGTCACCAATCGTTACCTCAATGCCATACTCGTACGCAGAATTTCGTGAAACCGGATGTACCGGATGGCCTGCGGTATAGATCGCAACATTCGGAGCCATCTGGCAGTTATCACCGATCTTTACTTTAGCAACGTCAATAATCATGCAGTTATAATTTGCAAAAAAGTTCTTTCCCACCTCAATATGGGAGCCGTAATCGCAGTAGAACGGCGGATTGATAAAGGCTCCGTCTGACTTTCCAAGCAGCTCCTTTACTGTCCGGCCAAGTCCCTCGAAATCCGACCGGTCCATCGTGTTGAACTTCTGCAGAATCCTTCTGCACACCTTCTGTTCCTCCATCACTGATTCATCGGAAATATACGCCATCTGCGCATCCCTTCTCTCAATATTGTTCATCTGAATCTCCTCCTTATTCTCTGTTTTCGTATATATTTACAGTTCATTCGAAACGGTCAGATTCTTCACCCACCGGTATTTCTTATAATGCAGATACTCGACCGGCAGCTTCAGAATTTCATCCAGATTCAGCACAAAGAAGACCACTGGAACCGGAAGCTGGAATACGAAAGCTGCCAGCAATCCCATCGGGATTACCACGATCCACATGTTGACCGCATCACAGATCAGCCCGAATCTGGTATCTCCCCCGGCACAGAAAATCCCTGCGATGAGCGTTGCACTGATCGACTTTCCTATCATATAGTAGGAGCAGATATACAACATAATCCTCAGGTAGCCCTGCGCCTGCACACTTAGATTCGACGCAAACCGCAGAATCAACGGACTGCAGGCCAGCAGGAAAGCCCCTGATACCACACCGGATACCACCGAAATCCGGCACAGTCTCCCGCCGTATTCCTTTGCCCGTTCCAGATTGCCGCTACCAAGCTCATTTCCGATGACGATTCCGCTCCCTGCACCGATGCCCAGGCAGAAACAGGATATGAGATTTTTGGCGACTCCAGCAATGGAATTGGCTGCAACCGCATCGTTCCCCATATGCCCCATAATCACAGAAAACATCGTGATTCCGCATCCCCATATGATCTCATTCGCAAGCACAGGCATCGTATAGTGATAAAAATCCTTTCTCAGCACACGGTCCGGCTGCCTGAGATACTTCCAGCGGATCCGCACGATATCTTTCTTCGCATGTTCTGCGGCTACCAGCAGCAGCTCAATCCCGCGCGCGATGACTGTCGCAAGAGCCGCCCCCCGGATTCCCATTTCCTGTAATCCGCCAAGCCCGAAAATCAGCACTGCGTTCAGGATAATATTCAGAATCACGGAAGAAGAACCGTAAACCGTACTCAGAAATGCCCTGCCGCTGTTCTTCATAATGCAGAGGTAAATCTGCGAAATGCCCATAAACAGATACGACCAGCTCACCAGACGCAGATAGGGAATCCCAAGTAAGATCAGCTCTTCCTCACCCGTGAAAATACACATCAGCAGCCCTGGCATAAACAGGGATGCCAGAAAAAATACCGTCGAAATGATCACTGATACCCTCAATACAATGGCAAGCACCTTCTCAACAGCTTCTTTGTCTCCCTTTCCCCAGTACTGTGCCGCAAGTACCGTCGCACCAATCGTCAGCGCCGCATAGAACAGACTCAGTACGAACTGTACCTGCGTCGCAAGAGACACCGCAGACAGAGAACTCTGGTCCAGCAGTCCAAGCATCAACGCATCACTCGCACCGACCAGCGCCGTCATCAGATTCTGAAGTGCCATAGGAAGCACAAGCGCAAACAGCTTCCGATAAAATAAATCCCTTTGACGTTTCATATTTCCTTCACTTTCTGTCTCCTGTTTTACTTCCTGTATTTCCTTTTATGTGCTATAATAATCCATAAATACAGACTTATCTAGCATTATTTTCGCCATTTATTATAACAATCGTATATTCAGGAGGATACAGCCATGTTTGATCTGGACGTGATGCCGGATGCATCCGAAATCATACATTACGATACCATAGGCATCCCGCTCTATATCCGCGAGTTGAAGCTCTCTGCTTATCCGGATATGCGCGCACTCTGCCACTGGCACGAGGATATCGAATGGATCCGCATTGTAAACGGAAACATGAATTACGAAATCAATGGAAATAGAATCCTTTTGCAAAAGGACGACTGTCTCATGATCAATTCCCGGCAAATGCATTACGGTTTTTCCCAGAACTACAGGGAGTGTGACTTTCTCTGCATCCTGTTCCACCCACAGCTCCTCACAGGCTTCCAGCCTTTATACCAGCAGTATGTACAGCCCATCACAGAGAACCAGCATCTCGAATATTTGCATTACAGATCCGGTTCGGACGCTGCTTCCCGGGCCTCCGGCCTGCTCGATCGGATTGTCCAACTGAAAAAGGCGGGAAATCCCGCCTTTGAAATGGAAATCATCGGAACCATGCATTTTCTGTGGGGACTGATCTTCAAAAGCATTCAGACAGTCTCCGCACAAAACGGCAGACCGGAAGATTCTGAGATCGCCCTCCAGAAAACAATGGTCTCCTATATCTACCAACATTATATGGAAAAAATCACTCTAAATGATATTGCTTCCGCTGGAAATGTCTGCCGAAGCAAGTGCTGCAGCATCTTCCGGCACTATCTCCGGCAGTCTCCGATCGACTTCCTGAACGCCTACCGGCTGAAGGTGAGCTGTCACCTGCTGGCAGCTACTGACACGAGTATCACAGAAATCGCACTGTCATGCGGCTTCAATCATCTGAGCTATTTTTCCAAGCTGTTCCTGCGCTGCTATGGATGTACGCCAAGGGATTACCGGAACCAGCACCGATGAAATCTTCCCAGTCCGGTCATAACATCAGGCTTCCAACACAGTCATCCTCACACCAGCATCAGCATCGTACCTCCGACAATCAGCAGCAACCCGGCAAGTGCTCTGGACGTCAGCTTTTCGTGAAATACAATCCTTGAAAACACAATCGACACCACAATACTCAATTTGTCAATCGGCACAATCAAACTCGCGGGGCCAGACTGCAGTGCTCTGTAGTAACACAGCCAGGAGGCCCCTGTCGCAATCCCGGAGAAACAGATAAACAGAAGCTCGCTCCGGTCGATTTTCCTGATCTCGGACTGCTTTTTCGTGACAAACACAACGACCCACGCCATCACAAGCACCACACAGGTCCGGATTGCCGTTCCCAGATTTGAATCCACACCCGAGATTCCGATTTTCCCCAGAATCGATGTCAGGCTCGCAAACACCGAAGATAATACGGCATAGACAAACCAGCTCTTATTGTCCGCCTTCCCTCCGTCTGTCTCTTTCTTCTGGATCATAAACCATGTACCTGCTGCGATACCGATCACACCGATTCCCTTCGGAAGATTCACCGTCTCTCCCAAAAACAGAAATGCCAGCAAAATCGTAAGTACCGTACTGAATTTATCAATCGGAACTACTTTGTTGACATCTCCGAGCTGCAGCGCCTTGAAGTAGCACAGCCAGGAAGCTCCTGTAGACAGGCCTGACAGCACCAGAAACAGAAGCGTCCGCGATGACAGCTCCGAAACCGCACTCTGGGCACCCGTCACAAAAACCATCATCCACGAAAAGACCAGAACTACAACCGTACGGATCGCCGTCGCAGCATTCGAATCCGTCTTTCTGATTCCGCATTTCGCAAGCACCGCCGTGATTCCTGCAAAAAAGGCCGAACCGACCGCAAACCCCAGCCACATACATATCCCTTCTTCCTAATTCCTGATCACTGGAAATCTCATCTCCAGCCATCGTTCTCTTTCCAAAAGCATACACCCGTGCCGCATGAAGTGCAATGTCAATTTCAACCTTTTTGCCGACGATGCCTTACGTATTGCCTGACTCAAATTTTATTTTATCTCCTGATATGCCCCCGCTTCAGCATTGCAAAACAGATCAGAAAGAACAAAATTCCATATACCGTCGTAATCGGTGTCGCCATTCCCACGTACATCAGGGACGTCTCCGGCAGCCTTGACATGAAAATGGATACGGGAATACGGATACAGAACGCAGAGGAAATCCCCTGTATCATGACTGGAATACTTTTGCCGCATCCATTGAAATATCCGATGCAGCTGAACAGAATACAGGTCAGAATACATTCTGCCGACAAGCCTCTCAGATAGGCTGCGCTCTGCGCAATGACCTCCTCATCCTGCGTAAACAGAGAGGAAAGCTGTGCGCCGCCGAAAAATCCGGCAAGGAACATCAAAGTTCCGAGCGCACATCCTGTCATCATGGCGGTCATCATACCCTGGCGTGCCCGCTCCTCCTTGCCCGCCCCGATATTCTGTGCCACAAATGCAGAAACGCTCTGCATAATCGAGGACGGCACCAGCATAATAAACGATACAATTTTCTGTGCAACTCCATATCCTGCCGCTTCCATCAGTCCCATATTGTTGACCACAGAATTAATGACCAGAAACGACACCTGCACCATCGCCTCCTGCAAGGCAATCGGAACACCTACATTCAGTATGCGCTTCAGCTCCCAGCCGTAAACTCTGCACTGTTTCTTTGAAAAAGAAATCGGAAGCTTCTGCCTGCCAAGTACCCAGATAGACATCAGTACAGAGACCAGCTGTGCCAGAACTGTGGCGAGCGCTGCTCCCGCTGCATCCATATGGAACACAGCCACAAAAAGTAGATCTCCTATAATATTTACCACGCACGCAACACCGACAAACAGAAACGGCAGATTTGCATTTCCGACTCCGCGCAGCACACCGCTGATCACATTGTAGGCAATAATAATCAAAATGCCGCCCGAACAGATCCGGATATAGCTGACTGCCTTCCCATAAGCTTCCTCCGGGGTCTGCATCAGTCGTACAATGTTTCCGGCAAAGATTTCAAGTACAACCGTCAGTACGATTCCGATCACCGCGAACAGGACGATCGTTGTCCCGACCGCATTCCCCGCCTCCTCCGGCTTCCTCTCGCCCATGTGCTGGCCAATGATAACCGTCGAACCCATTGCGAGACTTGTGATGACAAAGGTAATCATCTGCATCACAGAACTCCCCGTACCTACCGCAGAGATGCTCGATGCATCACCGAACTGTCCGACTACCAGCAGATCGACCGCACCGTAAGCTGCCTGCAAAATCAGCGCCCCCAGCACCGGAACCGCAAATCGGATCAGAGAGCCGAAAACAGATCCCTCTACAAATGAATTTTCTTTTTTATTTCCCATCGCTGTGTTTTCCTCCTTCTCTTCCCGGCATCGTATCGTGCAGCCTGCGGATGATCCCGATCGCCTCCATGACTTCTTCATCCGAAATATCCCCAAGCTGCTCTGTCCACGCGCTGTGAAATTCCAGTACATGGAGTCTCACACATTCCCTGCCTTCCTCCGTCAGATTCAGCAGCATCACCCTTTTATCTTCTTTCGCCATCTGCTTGGACAGCAGTTCTCTTTTTTCCAGTTCCTGTATCAGCTTCGTAATGCTCGGCATGGTAATATTCAGCCGGGTACTCACATCACTCACGCGGCAATAGCCCTGCTGCCTCTGGATTTCATCGACTGCATCCAGCACATGAATATGCCGCGGCTTCATCCCCTTCGGCAGCTCCGGCAGTGTCTCCACCACGTGCTTTGCCACAAAACAGGCGTCTAACAGACGTTTCAGACTTGTTGTGTTCATTACTTCACCTCTTTTTATTTACTAATAATAATTACCATTGGTAAGTATATATCATGAAGCAGCGCCTGTCAACTGTAATATACAAAAACACCTGCCGGATCAGCTTTCCCGACAGGTGTACCCAATTTTGTACCCTATATCCCGTTTATTTTCCTATTGCCCCAAGATATTCCTCCAAACAGACTCCCTGCTCATAAATCTCCTTCGCCGCTTCCTTTCCGACGTACCGGAAATGCCACGGCTCTGCGATCACTCCGGTGATATCCGTTTTTTCCGCTGTATAGCGCAGGATAAATCCATATTTATAACTGTTCTGCTCCAGCCACTGCCAGATGACAGAGGCATCCTGCTGCTGCCAATCCGCCGTTGTGATATCTACTGCAATCCCAATCTGGTGTTCACTCGTCCCCGGGACAGCTACCCACTTTTCAGCCAGTGCCCTGGCATCCTCATAGCTGTTTCCTTCTGCCTGATACTCCGCGATCTTCTCATCCATCAGTTCCTGCTGCATCTCTGTCGTACGGTAGGAGGAAGAAATCTGCGGCAGCATCCCGGCGGCCCTCGCATCATCGAACATCTGCTGAAGCTCCGGATAGATTCTGCTGTCCACAGACTGACCATTCATAAGCTCTGTCAGATCCATACTATAATCTTCCGGGATCGGGTTCCAGCGGTTGACCAGAATCAGATTCCAGTCCTCCTCCGAAACATGCTCCGAACCGACGGGAGTTCCGGCCACGCTCTGATAGTTTCCCTGCTTCTGCCCGCTTTCACCATCCGTTTCTGCCTCCGGAACTGAAGCATCTGTCCGGTTCACATTTCCTGCTCCCTCATTGTTTCCCTCTGTCCATTCTGCTTCCAGGCTCTGGTCACTTGCCTGAAGCTGTCCTGCTTCCGTCGCCGGAACATTTCCGAAACCTGAGGTTGTCCCGTCCTCCGTCCTCCCTGCGTCCAACTCATCGAGGATCAGGTACTCTTCCCCATATGACGTCGTTTTTCCTTCCTTTGCTTCGGATGCGGAGGGCAGATCGCCAAAAATCAGTGTCACCGCCAGCACGCTTGCTGCCGCCGCACCTGCCAGAGTCCCGTAGGATACCACCCGGATGATACTGTCTTTCCGGTTTCTGTGACTGCTGCCCTTTCTTCTTTCTTTTTCTATAGAATCCATTCTGCAGTTTTTCTGTTTTTCATATCTTTTGTCCATGTCTCTCGTCTCCCCTGTGCTTCCCACTCTGTTTTCCCGGACAGGAAACAGCGTTACTATTCACGGCCCTGCGGTCCGCGAACAGTAAGCGGGATAACTCCCCCATAAATAGCAGCAAAACGGCCCGTCTGGCAGGCTATCCGCTGCTAACGCAGCTCCTGTCTGTGGCTGAACTGTTACCGCAGACAACATCACGGTACATCCCAGACCTGAAAACTATCATACAGGATAACCGTCTGGAAAACTTTAACACGAAGTTGAAAATTTCCTAAGAAAAAGTGAATTTATAATACGGAATCTCAAGAACCAGCATCATAATCCAGCCAAGGATACATGCAAACGCAACTCCCGTAATCCCCATCTTCGGCACGAGCAGGCAGGTAAACAATACCCGAAAGGAAATTTGCGTCAGCGTTCCAAGCAATGTGATATTCATCCTTCCATTTCCGCGGAAAAATCCCTGAAATGCATTCGTCATGCCCGGAAGCCAGTAAAAAAATGCCATGACACCAAAATAACGCAGACATTCAGACAGCATCGTCTCGTCTTCGCCAAATAGTGCAGCCACATATTTTCCAGACAAAAGCAATGCACAGCAGATAATTCCCCAGTATCCGAATTCCAGCACGATTCCCTTCCGGAATCCGGCTCTGATCCGTTCCTTCTGTTTCGCCCCGTGATTCTGTGCTGTGAAGGTCATCATCGCATTCGAGATACTGCGGCCCGGAACAAGTGCAAAATCTTCTATTTTTCCGACTGCATTGAATGCCGCTATGGTGCTGACCCCCAGCGTATTGATCACTCCCTGAATGAGCAGTTTTCCGATCGGCTGGCTGCACTGCTGCAGCGCAGTGACACCGCCGTATCTCAGAGTCTGTCCCAGCAGTTCTTTTTCCATCCTGAAATCCTGCCGTCTCAAATGCAGGATGGGGACACGTCTCCGGACATAAATCATGCACAGCACTGCGGATACTCCCTCCGCAATATCCGTCGCCAGCCCTGCCCCGGTAACACCAAGCTTCAGTCCGGCCACAAAAATCACATCCAGTACCGCATTCAGCACGGAAGCAAGTGCCAGAAACCGGATCGGCGTCTTCGAATCCCCGACACTCCGCAAAGCCGCCGCAAAGATATTATAGAAGCAGGTAAAGGGCATTCCGATAAAAATAATTCTCAGATAATGCACCGCCATATCCAGTACATCCTCCGGTACATTCATCAAAACAAGCACCTGCTCTGACAGCACCATTCCCCCGGCCAGCACCACAAGTGACAGAACAGCACCGAGCCAGAGCGTAAGTCCCATCTCCTGCCGCAGCTTTCCATAATCACCTGCGCCGAAAAAGCTGCTCATCAGCACAGAAGCCCCGATGCAGAGTCCCGTGATTCCCAGAATCAGCAGATTCATCACAGGATCCGCCGTTCCTACTGCTGCAAGCGCATCCGTCCCTGCAAACCGGCCGACGACAATCGAATCCACTGCATTGTATGTGAGTTGGAACAAATTTCCAAGTACAAGAGGAATTGCAAACTGAATCAGCTGCTTTGTGATATTTCCTTTTGTAAAATCCTGTATCATACCCTTCTCCAATATTTCTAACTGTTCAGAACGTTCCACCCAACAGGTCGCAGTCCTGTCGGCTGCACCTGACATCCGATGCACAAACACCGCTCAGGAGCATTTTGCCCCCTTATAACACTCTGACCAGCCGGAACACCTGCTCCGCAGACAGCTCCATATTCCTTTTTGCTGTTTCACGGTTCATCGCTTCGTCCAGCGTGGTCACGCCGCGCACAATCGGAAAGAATGCATCGATTCCCTTCTCATTGCATTTTCCGGCGTCTTCTGTCACACCCCCGGCAAACGCGATGACTTTTTTGTGATATTTCTTTGCGAGCTGCGCTACGCCCACAGGTACCTTGCCCATCGCTGTCTGGAAATCCAGACGGCCTTCTCCCGTAACCACAAAGTCCGCATCCACCAGCTCTTCTTCGAGCCCGATTGCTTTCAGTACAATCTCAATCCCCGGCTGCAGACGTACCTTCGGCAGATAACTCAGGAATGCAAAACCCAATCCTCCTGCCGCTCCGGCTCCTTCTTCCAGACTGTTGTCCGTTCCCAAAAACTCTCTGGTCTTTTCTGCAAAATGACGCATCTTTTCATCGAGGATCGTTTTCTCCGTCTCCCTGACACCCTTTTGCGGGCCGAATACAAACACTGCACCATTCTCACCGCACAGTGGATTTCTTACATCACAGGCAATGCGGAAACGACATTCTGAGAGCTCCGGGCATCTGTGTTCTGCCGAGATCCGAACAATCCGGTCCAGTTCCCCGGCTCCGAATCCAATCTGTGCACCGTTCTCGTCCAGCAGCTCATAGCCAAGCGCCTGCAGCATTCCTGCCCCGCCGTCAGTCGTCGCACTTCCCCCGATTCCCACAATAAAATCCCGGCACCCACGCTCCACCGCATCCAGAATCATCTCACCTACTCCATAGGTGGTAGCTTTCCATGGATTGAGCTGATCCCTCCCAACCAATGTGATTCCGGCAGCCTCCGCCATCTCCATGACGGCAGTTTTCCCGTCCTCCATAATTCCGTATCGCGCATTTGTCTTTTGCCCCAGCGGTCCCGTCACGCACACAGAAACAAACTGTCCGCCCAGTCCTTCCACCAGTGCTTCTGTCGTTCCCTCCCCTCCATCTGCCAGCGGCTTTACAACCACATCCGCAGCACATGCATTCAGGATTCCCGCTTTTGCCGCATTTCCTGCTTCCATCGAAGTAAGGCTTCCCTTAAATGAATCAATCGCTACAACAACTTTCATTCTTTCTCTCCTCTCTGTATCCTTTTTTCTGTAAACAGGATATCCATGTTCTTCATTTCACCCACTGAAAGCGGGATTCCCTCACTATTTTCGTTTTTCCTACCTCTTATTATCATCAAGAGCAGCCCTGATTACCATGTTTTCTTCTCATCTCCTATGACTTCGGCACAGTAACCGTCAGCCTTGAAAATTTCTTTTACCGCCAGTTCATATTCCAGCACACTCCGCGCCTTCTTCAGTTTCTTCAGATATTTTCCGGAATCCACAAAGCCCTGTCCCATATAGCACCACAGCTCGATCATCTTGTACAGCACATTTTTGTCCCCGGAAAGAATCCGGCAGTAGCCTTCCAGAATCTCCTGATGAAAGGCTTCCAATGTATCGATATCCATACATTCTTCTATCAACCTGCTGCCATTCTCACCCAACCTGCGTATTTTCCCCGCCAGCTCCGGGTTTGCCAGAAGCCCTCTCCCAAGCATGACCCGCTCCGGCATCCGGAACATCCCGCAGAATCTTCTGTAATCCTTCACACTGCGAATATCTCCATTATAACAGAGCACATGTTCCGTGTGCTCCGCCGCATATGCAAAAGCCTCCGGCCGAACAGGCTTCCTGTAGAAATCCTTCTGGACCCTCGGATGGACGATCAATTCCGCAAGCGGATACCTGTTATAAATTTCCAGCAGCTCCTGCCATTCCTCCTCCGAATTAATTCCGATTCTCGTCTTGATAGAAATCCGCATCCTGCATGTTTCAAAAATCTCTGCCAGAAACTGATCCAGCCGCTCCGGATATGCCAGAAAGCCTGCTCCGCGTCCTTTGGCTGCCACCGTCCCGGACGGACAGCCGAGGTTCAGATTCACCTCACAATATCCGTATTCCTGAAGCTGCTCCGCAATCTCCAGAAATACGTCCGCCTGATTCGCCAGAATCTGAGGCACAACCTCCATCCCCTCATTGTGTTCCGGCAGAACATCCTGCTTCTCCTTGTGATTCAGCCTGCGGTTCGCCAGAAAAGGGGTAAAGTATTTGTCAACGCCATGAAAATACCTGTTATATGCATTGCGGTATATGTAGCTGGTCAATCCCTCCATTGGTGCCATATAGATCTTCATCCTGCTGTTTCTCCGATCTGTCTGAATTTCTCTTTTAGATTTTAGCATAGGCGTTCTGCGATGTCCAGTCTACACGCGGCAGTTAATCCTATTCGTGTTTAATTCAAGAACTGAATTTTCATACGATGCCCCAGAGCGGGAGGAGCAGGCGGACAGAGGACGGACTGGAAGCTGTGCTCCGGGCGCAAGAAGAACTAAGGGCTGAGCCAGCACCGAATCCGGGGCACCGCTCCGATTCGCGCAAAATCCTGATGGATTTTGTGCTCAACTCCGCTGAGCAGTCTGACTTGAGGTCAGCCTGCTCTCCCCTACTTCGGCACTGTCTCAGCCCAAGTTCTTCTAAGCACCCTGCGCTAT
>JAUNGL010000182.1:0-1867 GCA_030524665.1 Lachnospiraceae bacterium
CATGGAGGGGAAGCACGGAGCCTTAGTATTTCTCCACGAATGATTCGCCTTGAGCTGCCCCCGCCTGCACGTCCTGAGGTCTTTTGTTAACTTACAGAGCATGCAAAGCATACATTTCCGGCGTCCGTTCGTATTTAAAACACGAATTTAACGAAAAACAACCCTCCAGTATTTGTCACCGAAGGGCTGTTCCCTGCTTTTGAATGGGGATTACTTATCTTCCGCAGTTCTCTGCATCTGTCTCATTGTATGCGTTTTTGGAAGTGGTCTGGCTGTTCTCAGAACTGTTGGATGTTCTGGATGTTGTTTTGTTTTTGGACTGCACATTCGATCCTGTATAATTTCTGGATGTAGTGCTGTTTTCGCTGTATGACTTGCTCTCGTTATTTGCGTTGTTTGCATTGTTCGCGTTATTCGCATTCCTTACATTCTTTGCCATGATAAAGCCTCCTGTAAATAATTTATTGGCAGCCGCCCTGTTTACCGCTTCAGACGGCGATTCATCGGCGGCCACTGTATTTTACGATAATATTGTTCCATTCTTCCGAAAAAATATGTATCTATCCGAAAATATTTCATAAAATTAAATCAACCAAGAAACTGCCGCCAACTGCTCTTCTGGCTATAGTTCAGTCACAGACAGAAGCTGCGCAGGCAGCAGATCGCCTGCATAGCAGGCAGGTTCGCGGCTTCCTTTTTGGGACATTATGGCAAAAAAAAGAGCGCCCCCGTTCAATTCAGGACGCCCTTTCTGTATTCATCAGCAAACTTTAATAACTCCCTTTACGATGTTTGCCTTGTCCTCCACGCAGGAGTCCAGTGCATTCTGGATATCATCCAGCTCGTAATAGTTGGTCACAATATTCTTAATGTCGATCTTTCCGGTGGCTACCGCATCAATCGCCATCGGATAGATATTGCGGTAACGGAATACGGTCTTGAAGGTCAGCTCCTTGTCAAGTGCCATTCCGATCGGAAGTGTCATCTCACCTGACGGGCTGTAGCCTACAAATACAATGGTTGCCCCCTTGTTGGCTGCCTTGATCTGCTGAGAAGCTGTAATCTGGGAGCCTGCGGTCTCGATACCGAGATCGAAGCCTCTTCCCCCGGTGATTTCCAGGATTCTTGCCACAGTATCTTCCTTCATGCCGTTGATCACATAGTCAGCGCCAAGCTCTTTTGCCTTCTCCAGACGCTTGTCCATGACGTCTACTACGATCACCTTCGATACGCCTCTTGCCTTCAGGGAAAGCAGTGAAACGAGTCCGATGCAGCCTGCGCCGGTCACAACCGCAGTCTGGCCAAGATGTGCATCACCCTGATTTGCTGCATGCATTCCGACTGCCAGCGGCTCAATCAGCGCACCCTCCATCGTGCTTACGTTGTCCGGAAGCTTGAAGCAAAGTCCTGCCTCATGTGCCACATACTCCTGGAATACACCGTCTACCGGCGGAGTGGCGAAGAAGATGACATCCTTGCACAGATTGTATTTTCCCTGCTTGCAGAATTCACACTGTCCGCAGGTTTTACCCGGCTCCAGTGCCACACGGTCACCGACCTGAAGATTCTTCACGTTGGCACCTACCTCAACCACCGTACCTCCTGCTTCATGTCCGAGTACGAACGGTGTCTCTACTACGAAATCACCGATTCTTCCTGCTTCGTAATAATGCAGGTCTGAGCCGCAGATGCCGACATATTCAACTTTTACGAGTACCTCATTTTCCTTCGGCACCGGGATCGGTCTCTGCTGAATCTCAACCTTTTTCAGTGCTGTCATCACAGCGGTTTTCATTGTTCCGTTCATCAATATTACCTGTCCTTTCCGCAGCAGATCCTTGCTGCATTGATTGATCCTGTCATTTAA
>JAUNGL010000182.1:1967-5281 GCA_030524665.1 Lachnospiraceae bacterium
GGTGATCCGGTTTGCCCCTTCGCTCAGTTCCGCCGATAGCTCTGCCGTATGCTCCTGATTCAGCACCGCCTCACACCAGCCAGGACACGTATGATCACCGCCGCGGTAATCCGTTCCTGTAAAGGATACCTGCTGTACCTCTCCCTGATTCACAGCTACTCCTATCCGAAGCTGTCCGCCATAGATCAGCGGATTCGCCGGTGACGTATGGAGCTGCAGCCTGTATTCTCCTGCATGAGAAATCCAGACCTCATACACGAGCTGCGGCGCTCGATCCTGATTCTCCGGCCCGAATGAGGCTGTGACTGGAAAGACCTTAACTCCCGACTCATACTTTCCGTAGTCTTTCAGTATTTCAAACGAAGCTTCCTCATCGTCCTGACTGCCCGGCACGCGTTTCTGGTAATCGGCAGCATCCATCACGCACAGCCCATCCTGCTCCACAAACATCCCGGATGGAATCTCCGACAGCTTCTGTCTTCTGGCACGGATCAAAAGCGGCACTTTCTCCTGCTCTGTCCTGATATGGCAGGAAAATTCCACGGTCTGTTCCTCTTCCAGCCGCTTTGGAAGAGCCCTGATCTCTACCTCATCCATAAGCTCTGTGCAGCCCTCACAGCGGGAAAATTCCAGATACTCACACTTCCCGTCAATCCACCAGTTCACGGCTCCCTGACCGCCGTTTGCAATCTGAACCGTCACAGACTCTGTCCCCGGATAAAGGAAATCGTTGATCTCCATTGGAATTGGGAAATACTGATTCGTATAGCTCCTGCTCTCATCCGCACGCGCTACGACGAGTCTCGGCTCTTCGGGCAGCGTCACCATATGGCGAACCGGATATCTCCAGTCCTCGCTGTTCCAGTTCACAAAACCGATATGGAATGCCTTCTCCATGCCGCTCCATTTTCCGTCCCGGAATGCAGCCATACTGCGGGCCAGCTCCCTGTCTCTCCGGATGCATTTTACCATCTGCTCTCCATACAGATTCGCCACCGCTGTTCCCTGTCTGGCTCCGCGCTCATTCAATCCGGCAAGCAGATGCATTTTCAGCAGGTTTACCGAACCTGCTGCCGGGAAATAAATCATGCTGAAGTAACCATTTCCGCACGGTGTATCTGCAAGCTGCTCCATCAGTTTTTCATTCTTCTGTTCCAGACGCAGGCAGCGCTCCAGCATTTTCCGTCCTTCCCCGTAATTGGAGCTGTGATACACGGACGGATTGCAGGATTCCGGCCTGCGCAGACCATTCAGCCGCACATACTCCTCCAGCACCCACGCAATATCGGCAAGCTGTTCCTCTGACGCAGATCTGCCGAACTGATCCCGCACCCAGTGTTCCGTATAAGTCCGTATCCGGTCATAAGCCCCGCTTCCCCATGTTTCAAAATCATATGCAAGCTCCATGAAATACCCAAGCGGATACTCCTGGAATTTCAGATCTCCGACATTTACAATCCAAAGCTCCCGGACACCGTACTCATACGCTTCCGTCATCTGCTCCCAGATCTTGCTTAACGGCGTGGAATTCACCCACTCATAGGATACCGGCGATCCATGGTAATCAAAATGATAGTACATGCCGAAGCCGCCCGGATGCTTCCGCTCTTCTCCCTGCGGAAGTGCCCGCATATTTCCGAAATTATCTTCGCAGAACAGCAGTGTCACATCCTCCAGTTCCTCAAAGCCACGCACCCCCTCCGTCTGCCCGTCACCGAAATAGTAATCCTCCACTTCCTTGTAAACGGCAAACAACTGCGGCACCTGCTTCAGATTCGGGTGAATGTGTTTCGCAATCAGTTTTCTCTGGTTCGTGATAATCTCCTTGAGCAGACGGACGTTTTCCTCAATCGTCGAATTTTCGCCAAGCATCTTGCTGTCCCGCTCTCCGCGCATTCCGATTGTCGGAAAGATCTGCTGTCCCCGGACTCTTTTCAGGCCATCCTCCCAGAATTTCAGAAGACCTTCCTTATTTGTGACATAATCCCATTCCGTTCCATACGGGGAATCCTCACCCTTGAAAATCGTAAACTCTTCCCCTGAGCGCATACATGGCTCATGGTGGGACATTCCGATATAGATTCCATATTCTGTGGCAAGCTCCATAGAAGCCAGCCCCGGGCCGTCCAGCAGAAAAGAAGAAGTCCACATCGCAGGCCAGAGATAATTGCCCTTCAGACGCAGCAGATATTCAAACACATGCTCATACATCTCCGCCGTAAACCCCTGATAGTGGGAAAAGGTCCAGGTTCCATAACACGGCCACTCGTCATTGATGAAAAATCCCCGGTATTTTACGGACGGTTCCTTCGAGATGCCATTTGTCAGACGGATTTTCCGGATTTCGCCTGACTGTCCGTCATTCCATATCACGGCTGCAGTCTGACTGACTTCCAGCCTGTCGGCAGCTATGGAATTCAAGTCATCCTCACTTTCCAAAACCACCCGCTCATATACCGGAGGCTTCACATCCCCCCAAAATCCCCACGGTGTCACCCCCAGCAATTCCGAAAGCCGGAACATGCCGTAGATCGTACCGAGCCTGTCGCTCCCTGCGATTACGAGGCCCTGCTCCACTCCGTCCAGCGGATGATCCACCAGATAAAAACCGTAGCTTTCCCATTTTCCGCGCAGCGCGCCAAGCTCCGGAATCCGTTTCTCCAATACATCCGGCAGCGTACCGCACCCCACAGTAGCCACCACAACAGCCTGCTCCGATTTCTCTCCCATCTCCCGGACTTCACACTCTGCCCCTGTCGTATCCCGGATATCCTTTTCTACCTTACTCCAAATCTTACTAACTCCGGATGCTGTCTGTGCATCAAAAATCACACCTACCCTTTTCTTCTTAGTAAACTCAAAGTGAACCATATACATTCTCCGTTTTATTCTCTGGTCATTTATTTTCTGTCTGGAATTCATCTATCTGCTGCAGACTTGTTCTCTGCGTTCTCCACGCTCTTCTTCCCATACTACGTCAAAAGGCCGCCGCAGTCCCCTGCGGCAGCCTCCTTCACTGATGGCTTACCATCCAGTCAAAGATCTCTCGAAAGAGTTACGGGGTCTTTGACACTCGTCTGTGTGAATTAGTATCCCAGAGTATCCTTTGTATCTTCGAAAATTTCGTTTACCATCTCAATATACTCTGTTGCTCTCAGATTGTCCATACATTCTGTTACATAAGAATCCCAGTCAGCTTCCAGATCTCTCTTACCTGTGATGAACTCAAGTGCAGATGTATTCACATAGTCCATAAGCGGAACCTTGATCAGGTTCAGGTCTTCCTTCTGAAGCTCGTCTGCCAGTACCGGCGG
>JAUNGL010000183.1 GCA_030524665.1 Lachnospiraceae bacterium
AAAGATCTTCCCTCCCCCTGCATAGCAGGGGGTTTATTTTTACTGTGACACAAAACAATCGGGCAGATAGCTTTTCTATCAGTCTGCCCGATCCTTCTGCTTACTATTTAGCTGAATATTTCACTGTTTCAGAGTACTTGCCCACAGTAGTAAGCTTATTTTTCGTACGGTAGGCCGCTACTCGGAAATAGTTTGTTTTTCCTTTCTTTACGGAAATCTTCATACTGACCGCGCTGGTCTTTTTCAAAAGCTTCCAAGAACTTTTAGCTGCGGTCTTATAATATACACGATAGCCTGTCGCTCCGGAAACTTTTTTCCATTTGAGCTGAACCATATTACGGCTGCTTCCCTTGGAAACGGTTTTGGGTGCAGTTATTTTGACTGCCTTCAGCTGCTTTGGAGCCGTATAAGCTGTACACACAGCAGATTTCTTTCCGATTTTAGTAATCCCGTCCTTCTTTTTATAAGCAGCAACTTTAAAAAGATAACGTTTCTCCGCTTTCAGTCCGGTCACGGTAATAGAACATTTCTTGGTATCTTTATATTTTTGGTATGTCTTTGTAGTACTGTTATATTTATACACACGGTACATTTCCATTGCAGTTTGCAAACCTGCTGCGCATCCTCCATCTGAAACTGACTCATTCTTTATTCCTGATCTTGCTAAAGTCCCCGTCAATTGCGGCGCGGATCACAGGTTCCATATACAGATCCACATCCTCTGCGGCCATCGGTACCGGCATGTTTTTTAATTTCATAGAAAGCTGCGGATCCTTGGCCGCTGTCAGGATTTTCCTGACATATTCTTCGGAGAATTCTTTCAGATCACTCAGTTTCGTCGGAGCACCTATGGACTTTCCGAATGCGACCAGTCCCGCTGCGACTGCTTCCGCTCTGGCTCTGCCCGTCAGCGCCGATATATCCTCTGGCACAAACCCGTGCTGCGCGAGCACTTTTCCCACCACTTCCAGCTGAGTCTGAATCGCCGGGGAATAAAATACTGCATAGTACGGGTTCATGATGCCGCATGCTGTCCCATGTGCTATCAGATCAACTAAGGAAAAGCTGGTCAGATGCGCTCCACTGGTTCCTCCAACCATAATCGCATAACCTCCCAGATCCGTTGCCAGCCCAAGTGCTTCTCTGGCCTCACGGTCAGAAGGATTTTCAATCACCTTTCCGGCATAAGTCAATACCAGATCAATGGCAGTCTCTGCCAGCTGCTTTGTCAGCTCGTATGTACCCGCCTTAGCGCCGCAGAACACCTCAAAGGTATGTGCAATAGCATCCAGAGCGCCATCTATGGTGACACTCACAGGCATCGAAACAGTCAGTTCATAATCAAACAGACTGGCCGCAGGTACGATCGCCGGATCCACGATCAGCAGTTTCTGTCCCGCCACCGGATCCGTAATATTGGAATACTTCGTCAGATGCGCCCCCGAGGATGCTGAGGTCTGCACAGCGATCACAGGTATCATACCGAACCCGGTTTTCTCTCTGACTTTGGAGACAATACCTGTTCCGAAATACCGGTTAATTTCCGGGCTGAATTTTCTGCCATATGCTGCCAGCATAGAAGCTGCCTTGCAGGCATCAATCGTAGAGCCTCCGCCGATTGCCACGATACAGTCCGGATTGTAATGCAATATATAACTCTCCAAACGGTATACATCCTCCCTCGGTGCATTCGGTCTGGCACCGGGAATTGCTTCATCCAAAACCACTTCAACCCCGACAGCTTTCAGATACCCTGCCGCCTGGTCAGCGACAGGCTTCAGTCTTGCTCCGGTTCCTACCACCAGAGCCCGGTTTCCAAATCCTTTTACCAGTTCTCCCAGCTGATTCATAACTCCTAATCCGAAAATATAAGATCCTTGTTTCCATTCATTTAAAAGGTCGTATGCTTTATTTACAGAATCTCTCATCGTATTTCTCCTCCCTGCCTTAATTACATTTCTTTTGCGAGCAGGATATCCAGATCCACGATCTCATCGAATTCCTGCACATTCACCTTTCCGCACAGGCGTGTCAGCACCTGCGGAATATATGCATTATTTACTTTAGCAGAATACCCCTTCCATACGTCAGCAGCAATCCTGAGCTGTCTGACCGCCTCCTGTTTTCTTGCCGTGTCTTCCTTCCGCTGATACACAGCCAGGTTCATAGCTGCCTTTTCTTTCCAGGCAAAATATCGGCCCAGCCGGCACATCAGGTCAATGTCATACAAAGTCCGTGAAAGCTCTTTTTGTTCCGGCTCCGGATACAGCCCGGCAATCAGTTCTTCCGCCTCTGCAGCAAAGACTTCCATAGCCCGCACGGTATCCACCGGCGAGATTTTCTGTAAAGCAGCTCCGCTCACAATACTGTCCGCATATTCCTGCACCGAAGCGTACTCTCCTTTCGGGATCGCCGGGCATTCCATAAATTCATGGATATCCGCAAATACGATCTTGTCCTCTTCGCCGTTGTCATACATACAGCAGCCCTCCGGATACCATTGAAAATCAAAATCATGCCAGTGTATACATTGAAATTCAGGCAAAATCCGTGATGCAGCACGCCATGCACGGTATACCACCGCTCCTTTGGCACCATCAATATGGAACCTTCTGCTAATTTCCCGGATAAAATAATCCTCCGGCAGTTCCGGATTATAAGAAAGCTGTCCCCAGATCTTGAACATATACCACATCTTGTCTATGACAAGTGGATGTTCCTCGTCCCCAACAGTCATATAATCCCGCCCCCAGGTAAAACCATCCGATCCCATATAAAAACCATTCATACAGTCCACCGGCATCTGCTTCAGGTATTCCCTTGCAAAATCCGGATTGCCCCAGCGGCACATGTAATAATCATCATTTCGTACGGTCAGCCATACCTTCGTATCCGGATTCTTCTCCTCAAGGAACTCCTGAATAAAACGCGGCTTCGTGCTGGAATACATATGGGCCTGCGAATATTTGAAGCTGATCTCAAATTTCCCCGGGAACTGTGTATACGCTTCCATAATCTTGTCGTACCGGGCCATCTGCATCCGGTGAATCAACGTAAAGTCACGTTCCGGGTGCTCTCTCAGATAATCAGCGACTGCTCTTCCATATGTCTCCGCAATAAATCCAATGTCCGTAACACTGAAGGAAGAGGCATCATCCGTACTTGTACCGTTGAAGGTCATATTCTCCCCAGCAGTCACACCGATCCCGGCCAACAGAGGGTATGTCTCCATCAAAGCTTTGATCCCACAGTAAAAATACTCCCGTGTAACCGGATGATTCTGATCCTCCGTAATCCCATATCCGGAATCCTCAGTTCCATACACGAATACGTTCCACGTAAACAGG
Organism: Lachnospiraceae bacterium; assembly: GCA_030524665.1. Taxonomy (GTDB): domain Bacteria; phylum Bacillota; class Clostridia; order Lachnospirales; family Lachnospiraceae; genus Choladousia. Next base: position 3,348 of record JAUNGL010000183.1, read on the forward strand.
AATACCCGGATACAGCGCAACTTCGCGTATTCCATGACACTTCGCCAGAACGAGATTTTTTCCTCTATACTCATCCGCTTTACAGTGATCAGGCTTTTTCTGTGGCCTTCTCCATAGATTCCTCTGCCCGAAAGCGCCGCATGAAACGGCTTAGTCGTTACCTTCACATCCTCAAGGCACGCCCTGGGAAACTCCGGTATCCGTACCATAGACGGAAACGGAGAAAGGCTCCACAAAGACAGAACATTGTATTTCTCTTCCGCCATCCGGTCCAGAAAGCTGTACCAGAACGACAGTTCCCATATCTGAGGGATATTTTTTGTTGCACTCGTAGATGCATCTGAATAACTCGGGGTCCGCGCATCCAACGGAATATTGAATTTGATGCCGCGATACTTCAAATACGGTGCTTGCTCGCAATCCCGTAGTGTCATGTTCAGCTTCAGTTCCTCCGCCAGATCCAGAATACCGTATTTGTCGAGAGCAAACTCAATTGCAGGGGTCAGCAAAATTCTGCTGATAACTTCCATATGATCCCTCCTTCCAAATTTTCCTGCTATTACTGTTCGATCCGCCCCTTGATCCGGCATCCACCCGCTATGATATATGTACTGCAATCATATCCCATACCTTAAGGCACTCCAATCTGATTTCAGCAATTCCGTCTTTTTCCACACAAGTAACCTTTTCTCCTGCAATCACAGAGCCTGCATCCAGTACATGCTGATACTTTTTCAGCCTTATTTTCATGCAGATCCCATATACCGGAAGGTTTTCCAGCAGTGGTCTCTGTCCAATCTCATTTACCAGATGAATCAGTATACTTCCCTGTTTGTCATAAACCGTAATCTGCACATCTCGCGGCGCCTCCGCCCAAAAATCCATCTGATCGCCAAGCTGGTTCGCCATGATATTCTCGAGAAAGCGGTAATGATCCTCCAGATGATACTCCTGAATCAGCTTTGCTGCCGGAAACGGCAGAAGCACAAGATTCCCTTCGCCATATCTCTTTCTGAGAACAAGTGGGAGATCCGTCTGCTCCACCGGAAGAGATGCCCGTTCCGGCGGTGCCCCCACCACTTCATACGGTGCAAACGGCGGAACCAGTGTCGCAAGTACTTCAGTTCCTTCTTCCGGCGTACAGTAGGCCACTTCCCCACGAAATGCAAGCTTATCTGTATCCATACCATGAAGCAGTATCGCTCCGGCCGCTTCAGGCTTCAAATAGCTTGCCATCAGATACTCACTCTGGCAGACTTCCTCTTTAATTCCAGCCAGCTCATGCCATCTGACAGCATCTTTTGCGTCCGAACTCTCCAACAGCACTCTGCCGCCTCTTTCCATATATGTCCGGAGTGCTTCCACGGTATGCTCATCCATCTTCAATCCATCCGGAATAATTATCAAAGGATACCGTCCAAATCTTGAAATATCAACAGCATAGTCATGCATCAGTTCAAACTGTATATGTGTCTTCACCAATACATCTGCCCATCCACGGGCTGCTGCTTGTCCATCCCACAAAAGCAGCACATCACTGCGGTATTTCGCCCCCCGCATTTCGGATTCCATCTTCTGAATCCATTCATTTACCTGCCGGACCGCTTCCAGCACCCGCTTATCATGGATAGTATCCGGAAATCCCGTAACAGAATGCCACAGTGCCCCACCCGATGCCGGAACCTGGCACATCCACGGGAGATACTCCGCAACCGGCATCCCGACATGTCTCCAGTCCATGCCCGGACATGAATGGATAATTCCAAACGGAAGCTTCTCCCTGTCCGGCAGCTGTCCGGACTTCATCGCCATCACCGGATGAATCGTATCCGGCAGCCCGGAAATACCGTGTGATAAAACATTCTGTGACTCCGTACAGATCAGATCAGCCGTCATATAGCGGTCATAAATGCTGTCACGGTTATTTC
>JAUNGL010000019.1 GCA_030524665.1 Lachnospiraceae bacterium
TTAGGTTAGACCCCCAACACGGAGTTTAACCTTGGAGCTTAACTAACTGACATTGGCCTGTGAACAGTAACCAGTACGTACCTTGCGTTTCAGGATACTGCATGGTAAAATGATAAATGTTACAGGTTGGAAGTGTGCCTTTGTCAGGGGATTCTCTGATATTGACGGTGTATTCGGTCTGTATAATGAAATTTGCTTCGTGAAGGGAGCGTGATGAAAGATGAACAGGACTTTTAATACGGATGGCTATTGCGATCCCGAACTGAACTATATGGTCGATTTGTCCAGCAGGCTGAAGGAAATTAAAGCGATGGTAGATGCGGAAAAGTATTTTACTATTAACAGGGCAAGGCAGTATGGAAAGACTACTATCCTGACGGCGCTTGCGGATTATTTGAAAAAAGATTATGATGTGATCAGTCTGGATTCTCAAATGATGAGCGCATTATCCTTTGAAAGTGAACAGACATTTGTGGCGGCCTTCTCGGAGGAATTATTGGATGCGGTGGATGAATTCCCCGAAGGAATTAAGGAAAGACTTGAATCGTTTGTGAATGGGACTGCGAGGATCAATTCGTTGCAGGCACTTTTTAAGGGATTGCAAATGTGGTGCAGTAAAGCCGACAGGAAAATAGTGATGATTATTGATGAGGTGGATACGGCATCTAATAACCAGGTGTTTCTGGACTTTCTCGCACAGCTTCGGGCGTATTATCTGAAAAGGAGAAGAACGCATACGTTTCAGTCTGTGATTCTTGCCGGTGTTTATGATGTGCGGAATATGATAAGAAAAATCCGCCCGGATGAAGTACACAAAACAAACAGTCCGTGGAACATTTCTGCTAAGTTTCGTATTGATATGAGTTTTGATGCCGAAGAAATCGCAGGAATGCTGGAGAAATATGAAGCGGATTATCAGGTGGGAATGAATGTAAAAGAAATCTCAGAATTGATTTATGATTATTCCTCTGGATATCCTTACCTTGCTTCTGCATTGTGCAAATACGTTGACGAGGAAATTGCTGGTACATCATTGTTCCCGGATAAAAAGACAGCGTGGACAAAAGCAGGGGTATTGGAAGCTGTAAAGAGGCTGCTATCAGAAAAAAATTCACTGTTTGACTCCTTAATTGGACGATTGAAAGAATATCCGGAATTAAAGGACATGATCTGTCTGCTTTTGTTCCAGGGACAGGTAATTGCATATAATGCCGACGATCAGGCAACAGATATGCTGCTTATGTTTGGATTTGTAAGAGTGGAGCATGAAACCATACAGATTGCCAATCGAATTTTTGAAACAAGGTTGTATAATTATTTTCTTACATTGCCGGAGATTCAAAGTGGAGATATGTACAGGCTGGCTCTGCGTAATAAAAATCAATTTATTCAAAATGGGCGGTTGTATAAAACAATGCCAGAATTTATAAATCATACAGAATGCGGAGGTAAGAAATGGGACATTTGACGACAAAGGACGCGTACAAAAGTCTGGAGGAGCGGATCAACTGGTTTACACAGGGGGCGCCGCCTTCCGAGACTCTATACAAGATACTTCAGGTATTGTATACAGAAAAAGAGGCGAAGTGGGTCGCATTGCTTCCGGTTCGCCCGTTTACGCTGAAGAAGGCGGCGAAAATCTGGGGAACCACAGAAGCAAAGGCGGAAAAGTTCCTGGATCATCTCTGTGAAAAGGCGCTTCTGGTAGATTCGGATTACCACGGGGAGCGTCAGTTTGTGATGCCGCCTCCTATGGCCGGATTTATTGAATTTGCCCTGATGCGTACCAGAGGGGATATTGATCAGAAATATCTGAGTGAACTGTATTATCAGTATATGAATGTGGAGGAAGACTTTGTAAAGGATTTGTTCTTTGCGACAGAGACACGGCTTGGGCGCGTGTATGTGCAGGAGCCGGTGCTGGTCAATGACAAGACGAATCACATTCTGGATTATGAACGGGCAACGCACATTGTGGAGGAGGCCAAATACATCGGGCTTGGGACGTGTTATTGCAGGCACAAGATGTATCATGCGGGCCATCCGTGCGAGATCAATGCTCCGTGGGAGGTGTGCCTGACCTTCGATAATGTGGCGCGTTCCCTTGCAGAGCATGGCGGCTATGCCAGACTGATTTCCAGAGAAGAGGCCAAAGAGGTGCTGGAACTGTCTTATGAGAGCAATCTGGTCCAGATCGGTGAGAATGTCCGGGAACATCCGGCTTTCATCTGCAACTGCTGCGGATGCTGCTGTGAGGCATTGCAGGCCGCACGCCGGTTCAGCCCGATGCAGCCGGTGGCAACGACCAATTATATTCCTAAGGTATCTCTGGAGACATGTATCGGATGCGGAAAATGTGCGAAGGTTTGTCCGATTCTCGCGATTTCGATCAAAGAGAAAAAGCCTGTGATTGATGAAGAAATCTGCCTTGGATGCGGTGTGTGTGCAAGAAACTGCCCGACGAAGGCCATTAAGCTGGAGCGCCGGCCGATTCAGGTCATTACGCCGGTGAACAGCACGCATCGCTTTGTACTGCAGGCGATTGAGAAGGGAACCCTGCAGAATCTGATCTTTGACAATCAGGCATTTGCAAATCACAGGGCAATGGCAGCCGTATTCGGGACCATATTGAAGCTGCCGCCGCTGAAGCAGGCGCTGGCGAGCAAACAGTTTAAGTCCATTTATCTGGATCGCCTGTTGTCTATGTATCAGAAGGAAGTGAAATGATACGGACAGGCATTTCAGAATTCTATAGGATGGTTCGAACGAGATGAAACACCAGATGAAATAGGATAAGATCAGCTATCTGCCGCAGGATGTTCCTGGGGTTGACGGGACAGTAATAGCGGTTTCTTTACACCGATTCGTTCGAAGGACGGTGCAGACACCAGAGAAGACATGCTGTCTGCACTGGCTAAGCATTTTCGGTTGGACAGAGAATAATAATTGAATAGTTCTTATTTATAAAAAAGCCTGCCGCAATAGCAGGCTTTTAAATTTCCATAATATCGTGAAAAATCTTATATGCGAAAGTGTGTTTTTTATCAAGAGGTATGTGTCAAAAAAATTTGAGTACAGGAAAGTGGACCAGCTTGTGATGAATCGTAATAAATAACAAAATATTGTTGTAAACAGACGTTTTTTTGGCTAAAATACAAATAATCTTTTAAATAAATGAATACGAACGGATCATAATGGAACATCAGAGCTTGATAAACAGGAGGAAAAGAGATGAAGACAGAATTTCCGATTGCCCCTGCCGGGCACACATATGAGGGTATGCCGCTGTTTGATGGAAAGCCGGAGCATTTTGATGAGTATCTGGAAGCGCTTCTTGCCTATGTAGGGCTGGAGGGCGCGGTACTTTGGGCGAATGAGTACCGTAATGATTACGTGCTGCAGACAGGGCCGCATGCCGGAGCGAAGATCCTGGGAACACTGCTGTGGGGGGAAAAGACAGACAGTGTGCAGGGATACCGTACGGACTTTCCGTGCATGATGGGGCTTGGGCAGTCCTGGAACCGTCGGCTGATTCATCAGGTAGGAGAAGTTATCGGAAGGGAGTATATCAATCAGACCGATATTACCTGTCAGGATTCTTCCAGATTCTCTGCCATGATTAATACTTCCGGGAAACAGTATTTCCACGGCTATACTGGAGTAAAAGGAGGGACGCTGTAATGCAGAAAAACTTGACGTCAAATACATTAGTAGTGTTAGAATATCCGTATCAGTATGCGGCATGGTGTATTGATCCGGATCATCATGAAACAGTAATTTCTGAGCGGAAACCGTTTGTTTCAGGGCGGCGGGCGACGGAGGATTACCGCCTGTGCGGTGTTTATGGAAAGGCGGGAGTTCCTTACGAGATTATTCAAATAGACGGAAGCCCATATCCGGATCTGGAGCCGTATCAGGCAATCCCGCTGCATTTTTCAAAGGTCTGTGAGGAGGCTGCAAGAGAGGGAAAGAAGATTTTAATCTCTTCCGGATATTGTGCATTTGCTCCGGCTGTTCTGGGAGGACTTCAGCAGGGGCTGGGTACCGATAAGAAGATTGGTGTTGTCTGGATGGATGCTCACTGTGACAATGTCATCGCGGAATCGAGTGAGAGGGATCTCCGGTTCGTGGGAGTTCCGCTGTCAACGATTGCCGGACAGACGATGGAAGCGTGGGGAAGAGAATACTGCCGGATGGATCATCCCTGTGCAGGGGAACATATTCTTGTCGGTGACGGACGTCTGACGGACGAAGAAGGTCTGCGTACTCTGGCAGCGGCTGGTATCCGGAGAGTACCGGAAGAACGGTTTGAGGATTCAGAATACTGGAAACAGCAGATTGATGCGCTGGCAGACCGGGTGGATTATCTTTTTCTGATGGTGGATGCAGATATCATGAATGGTAAGTGCATTCCGGCGTATTTCTGTCCTGAGCCGGGCGGTCATGATGTTGCCAAAGTTATGGAAAATATCCGCATTGTCATGAATACCGGCAAGGTAGCGGCTTTTTCGTGCTTCTGTATTGATTTTGACAAATATGAAATGGGCGGAGATATCACATATCTGAATGGAATGCGGCTGATCGGTGCAGGGCTGGAATCATGGAAAGACTGATGCGGAAGGCGCCTGGTGAACAGGTAAACTGGTGACTGTAATACGGGGCGGATTTTGGATAAGATAGATTGGAGGGATTTTAAAAATGTCGAGAATATATGCAGGAACAAATCCGGAAATCAGTGAGCGCGAACAGCGCAATATGCTGCGTTCCCGCACAATTGCGGCGCAGGGAATGGTTCTGTTGGAGAACCGGGGTATACTGCCGCTGGCAGCGGAAGGACAGAAAATTGCGCTCTACGGAAACGGTGCGCGGAATACGGTCAAGGGAGGAACCGGTTCGGTGATGTTAACAGCCGGTTCGTTGTGAATGTGGAGCAGGGGTTGGAGGATGCCGGATACCAGATTACTACGAAGGGCTGGCTGGCGGCTTATGCGCAGCGTGTGGATGCGGCAAGAGAACGGTACGATCAGGCCGTACAGGAGCTTTCGAAGACAGATCCGATGGCCGGTTTTATGATGGAGTTTACGAATCCGTTTAAGGAGCCTGCAATTCAGGAGGTGACAGATGAGGATATCCGGACTTCCGACACGGATACGGCGGTCTATGTTCTGGCACGCAATTCCGGAGAAGGAAAGGACCGTACTCCGGCAGAGGGAGATTATGAACTGTTTGAAAGTGAGAAGGCAGCGATACGCACGATCTGCAGCAACTATCAAAAGGTAGTTGTAGTGTTGAATGTGGGCGGCGTGATTGACACCAGATTCCTGCGTGAGACGGAAGGAATCGGAGCCCTGCTTCTGATGAGCCAGGCGGGAAACATCGGAGGATATGCGCTTGCGGATGTCCTGACCGGAAAAGTGACGCCGAGCGGGCATCTGGCAACGACCTGGGCGGAGAAATATTCAGACTATCCAGGCGCAGAAAGCTATGGCGCTCAAAATGGAAATGTGGATGATGAATATTATTCAGAAGGAATTTATGTAGGATACCGCTACTTTGATACCTTCGGGGTTGCGCCTGCCTATCCGTTCGGCTACGGATTGTCCTATACGACATTTTCGGTAGAAACCGAACGTGTATCAGTCAACGGCAATCTGGCAGAGGTACTGGTGAAGGTCCGGAATACAGGGGATGTGTATGCCGGAAGGGAGGTCGTCCAGGTATACTATTCCGCACCGGAAGGACGTCTGGAGAAGCCGTATCAGGAGCTGGCTGCTTATGGAAAATCCAGGCTTCTGCAGCCGGGAGAGGCTGAAGAACTGTCTCTGTCGTTCCGCGTGGAATCCATGGCTTCTTACGATGAAGCATCTTCCAGCTATATTCTGGAGCCGGGCACTTACTACGTGAGAGTCGGAACACATTCCAGAGATACAAAGATTGCGGCAGGGCTCACACTCGCAGACGAGGTCGTGACAGAGAAGCTGGCAGAAATGCTGAAGCCGGATGAAGAATTCCGTCAGCTCTCGTCCAGGGATGCGGTTCCGTATACTTATGCGGGAGAAGCAGAGGAGATGGAGCACTGTGAAAAGCAGGCAATCAGCAGTACTGCAATTGAAACGTATGAGGCTGTATACCGCACGGAAAATCCGGAGCTTCTAAAGACAGAGAAAGAACATAAGATTACAGCCGCTGAGGTTCTGAGCGGAAGCGCTTCGCTGGATGAGCTTGTGAGCCAGCTTACGGTACCCGAGATGGCGGAGCTGTGTGTCGGGACGGCAAGAAACGGTCTCGGCTCCAGCTCAGTTGTCGGCGCGGCTTCTACCTTCTGTCCGGGAGCAGCAGGGGATACGTCATGTATCATGATTGAAGACAGGGATATCCGGAATCTGGTTCTGGCAGACGGGCCTGCGGGACTTCGTCTGGAAAAATCCTTCACGGAAGCAGACATTCAGAAGCTTACCGCGCAGAATGCTCCGGGAGAGGATGCGGCTGGTGTACCGGATACGAATTCTTCCGGTCAGACCTATTACCAGTACTGCACGGCAATTCCGATTGCGACTCTTCTGGCGCAGACCTGGGATGAGAAAGCAATTGAGGATGCCGGGGATATTGTCGGTGAGGAAATGAATGAGCTGGGAGTGAATGTGTGGCTGGCACCTGGAATGAACATTCACCGGAATCCGCTCTGCGGGCGTAATTTTGAGTATTATTCGGAAGATCCGCTGGTTTCCGGAAAGTGTGCGGCTGCAGATACCAGAGGTGTGCAGAAGCATCCGGGTATCGGAACGACAATCAAGCATTTCGCTTTTAATAATCAGGAAGACAACCGGATGCATACGAATGCGCATGTCAGTGTACGTGCAGCGCGTGAAATTTATCTGAAAGGATTTGAGATTGCAGTCCGTGAGTCCCAGCCGATGTCGATCATGACTTCCTACAATCTGGTCAATGGAATTCATACGGCGAACAGCCGGGATCTGCTGACTTCTATTGCCCGTGATGAATGGAAGTTTGCCGGAATTATCATGACAGACTGGGGAACGACAGGCGGCATTGAAATGGAACCGGGAAAAACCTTCAAATACGGTACCTCCAATGCAGCAGGCTGTATCAGGGCAGGAAATGACCTGACCATGCCGGGCAAGCAGGAGGATGTGGATGAAATCATCCGTTCCACAGGAGCAAAGGAAGGGGAAGTGATCTGCCCGATCACATTGGGAGACCTGCAGGCGTGTGCGAAGCGTATCCTGAAGATTGTACTGCAGAGCTCCGCGTATGACAATGCGTCTGTTTATGATGAGATAAAATAGAAATCGAAGCAAGATATGGTCCGGGAATAATCAGAAATCTTTCCAGCGAGTGCAGGACGCAGTTACATACCGTAAAACTCCAGAAATTCTTTCGTTTCAGCCTTTTTAGGATGCACGAGAATCTCTTCGGCGGAGCCGTATTCCATGAGGATCCCTTCCCTGAAGAATAGTACCTCGTCGGCAGTACGGAGAGCTTGCTTCAGGCTGTGGGTGATTAAGATAATGGCGGCCCCTGCGGTTTCACGGTAGGATTTGAGCAGTGCTTCTGCCTGCAGAGTGGAATGGATGTCCATAGCCGCTGTCGGCTCATCCAGAATGAGAAGCCTGTAATCTTTCATGAGGAGTCTGGCAAGAGCCATTCGGGCAGTTTCGCCGCCGGAGAGCTGGCTGGCATTCGCAGAGCTAAGCTGTGTCAGGTTCAATGCTTCGAGAAGATGGTTTGCCCGTGATACATCGACTGCCTTGCTGCCGGAACCATTCAGCATCAGATTCCGGTACAGTGACATACGGAACGGGAATGGTTTCTGCGGAAGGTAGCCAATGGAAATGTCCGTATTGGAGAAGGGCGAAGCCTTGGCGTCCGGAGTGAGCACTCCGGCGGCAATCCGTGCAAAGGTTGACTTGCCGGAACCGTTGGCGCCGATGATGGCATAAATGTGTTTTTCGTGAAACGTAAATCCGGGAAACGACAGAACGGTTTTCCGGCTGTAGGTTTTCGTAAATGAATTGACAGGTATGGTCATTGCACAGTACTCCATAAATGATTCTGCTGCTGTTTACAGGCTACAGGCCGGTAATCAGCAGCATTTTATTTCGTTCCATGGCTGTTCAGCTGCCTGAAAATCAAAGTGGCGAAGACATTCAGTACCAGTGAAATCATCAGCAGGATGATCCCAAGTGCCAGAGCCAGAGAAAAATTTCCCATATTTGAATAGTTCATAATGGCAGTTGTCATTACGTTGGTTTTGTAGGCGATTGCACCGCCGACCATGGAGATCGCGCCGACTTCCGCAAAGGCACGTCCAAGGCCGAACAGATAAGCGGACAGGATCTGATACTGGCTCTCGTTTATGATGAGAAGTATGATCCGCAGGGGATTCAGACCCATACCGACGGCTGTTTCACGTATGGCTGAAGCGATGGAAGAAACATAGGCTTCTATATTTCCGATGATCAAGGGCGTAATCAGGATGACCTGTGCAATTACCATTCCCCTTACCGTATACAGAAGTCTGAGATGCCGCAGAGGGCCTACGCCTGAAAACAGCATATAGCAGATCAGGCCGCAGACGACCGGCGGCAGACCCATCAGCGTGCGGTTCATAACAACCAGCGCAGAGCGTCCGCGGGATTCACAGCTTCCCAGTAAAATCCCGAGAGGCGTTCCGATCAGCAGTGAGATCACTGAACTGGTAAGCCCCATACGGAGAGTCACTCCTATAATGTTCTGAAGCTGTGAATTGCCGGAGAGCAGCAGATGAATCGCCTGTAAGAAAGCAGTTTTCATAGATGCTTATTATTCCATGATACCATGATTAGCACGGAAGGTCAGGAACGTCGCCTTGTCAGATAAAATGTAGGCGCCAGTCTCTTCTGCCATTGTCAGGCAGACACCCATTCCTGCATTGGAATATGTATACCATCCATAGTCCTTGACAGATTCTGCATCTGTGGTAATGCCGAGCTCTTCCGGCCACAGCGAGATTTCCTTTGTGTGTGTACCGGAATTGTCACCGCGGGAAACAAATGGATATTCCCCTTCTGCGATAGCGGCAAAGGCATCCAGTACGGACGCTGCTTCGGCTACACCGGCCGGGTCAGCAGATGGTCCGCAGAGCACAAAGTAGTTGTACATGAAGGTCAGTCTCTCTGATTCCTGACCGTCCAGTACGTAGGAAAAACCGGAATTTACAAATTCTTCCTCCTGGGATTTGGAATGAACCAGAATCAGGTCAGCGTTGCCTGCCTGTGCGTTTGCGATTGCTTTTCCGGTACCGGCGGAGAAGACCTCTACGGTATACCCGTATTCGTCCTCAAAGTAAGGCAGAAGATATCCGAGAAGACCGGAGTCATTGACAGAAGTCGTAGTGGACATCCGGATGGTCTGTGTCTCATCTGTTGCCGGAGTGATTTCTGCGTCAGAGGTCGGAGCATCGTCTTTCAGATAGAAAAGATATTCATTGTATTCCTCATATCCGTAATTAGCTGCAAGCTCTGTAGCTTCAGGGCTTAACATCCAGTTGATTAACGCTTCTGCACCGGAAGCATTCAGTTCCACATCGGAAACCTCATTGCCGTCTGCATCCACAAATGGGGCATCCGGATTCACTGCGAGGAGAGAATAGTTGTTAATCATGCTGTCATCCGCTTCATACAGGATGGTCAGATCCACGGCTGCTTCTTCCGCAGCAGCTTCCGTGGCAGCATCTGTAGCGGCTTCTGTGGCAGACTCCGCAGCGCCGCAGATAGTGGTAAAGGAAAACGGGATTCCGAGTGCCAGTAAAATTGCAAGTGTCTTTTTCATGGTAGTTACCTCCTGGAAATTTTTACGGAATAGATTTGTATTCCGGAATACAGCAGCAGTTTGCCGCTGCAGGCCGAGCCGATCTTAGCCGGACAAAAAGAAAGCCTCTCACGATACCTCAGATAGCCGAAAAACCGCATACAAAACAGACTGCCTGTGTACAGTTTGATTTCGCTGAGGCCGAAAAGAAGCTCGTCCACTGTCTTTTGACCAGATATGTATTACTGCCTGTTTCGGCATTTCTGCCGGTGTTCGGAGAAATTACTTTTACTTATTATAACAAAGCAAGTTTAAAAGGAAAAGAGATCCGGGACAGAAATGTACGAAACAGGCTGATAATGGATGAAATGAAACAAAATAAATAGAGTGGCTGGTTAAAGCAGGGGAAGCATCTCCCACTCATTATGAAGCAGATCCGCATACAGCAATTTGCCGTCCAGCTCACTGGGCTTGCCTAGTAATACCTTGACTGCCTCGGCACTTTGCACTGAGGCACAGAAGGCAGGGGTGAACGAAAGGGAAGAAGTATCTGTGATCGCGGCGCTATGCGGGTAAATCTGCTCTATCCGCCGGGCAGCAGTGCCAGGAGGGAGCAGACTGATCTGTGCGACCCAGCGGCAGATGGCGCCATAGACCAGAGGAATGCCAATACGGTCACAGGCGGAGGCCAGAATCCGGCGGCTGCTGATATTGTCCAGCGCGTCAATGATGACATCATGACCTGAAATCAGGGAATCACAGTTACATTCATCTAAATAAGCATGAATCCCGGTAAAATCTATGACGGGATTTATCCGAAATGCATAGTCACGGGCCGCTTCGGCTTTGGGTTGTCCCAGAGTTTCAGTGGTGCAGAGTAGCTGGCGGTTCATGTTTGTCGGCTCCAGAATATCTCCGTCAATTGCAGTGATATGTCCGATACCGATGCGGACCAGATGGGCAGTCAGATGGCCGCCCAGACCGCCGCATCCGGCGATAAAGACACGGCTGTTTTGGAGCGTGTGAAACTCATCTTCTGTGACAGCGCCGATATTGCGTGTATAATAGGCGCTTTCCGTCGTTTCATGAGAACGGCTGCCTGCAGCCTGCCGAGTGTAAATTTCTGGTTTTTCCATATCAGCCGCCTCCTACCGGTGGAAAGATGGCTAAGATATCCCCATCTTTGATGGGGCCTGAGGGATCAGAGTGTGATCCGTTGACCAGAAAAATGGCCACATCCTCCCGGGGAATCTGGAAATGTTCCAATACCTGCATGCCATCTGTGTATTTTTCAGGTTCTAAATAAATGATTTTTCCACGGTTATTTCGCAGTGTCGCGAACAGACGGACCTCGATCATAAAAGCACCTCCCGCAATCGTGTAAGCTGTTGATAAAAGAATGAGGCCATTGCATGACAGACCTGTGTGCAACAGCCTCAGAATTTATTATATTACTTTCCTACACACTCCTCAAGTCCCAGCTTCTTTAATGTTTCGTCAGTCGGGAACGCATCCACCCAGCCGCGGGCCTCATAGTACTGCGGAAGAGTCAGTTTGATTTTAGAAACCTGTCCCTTCGAAGGACCGTTGGTAATCGGTTCTTCCATCAGCCTCTTCGGCAGACGGTCATCTTCCGGCTTCATGCCTGCAGCTTTGTTGAACATTCTTTCGATATTGTAAATCCTGTCACCGACTACGAGCAGTTCCTCCGGCGTATAGGTAGTGCCGGTAGCCGCATTCAGAAGAGCAGCATACTGAGGCGCTCCCAGAGCAAAGGAGGTGAACAGGCAGTTACCCATGGAATCGATCACTGCGGTCAGATCCTGGAAGGTCTTTGCCCAGAATGCCTTGTCATCGGTTACGGTACGGTCTAACTGCTGGGGCAGACCCAGTACCTCAGGGCTGATCATATATCCGCGGACATGGCAGCCGCCGCGGTTGGAAGTGGCATAAGTGATGCCGATGCCCTGAATACCGCGTGCGTCATACGCAGGCATTTCCTGCTTTTTGACACTCATGGAATACTCCGGGTGTCCGTAATATTCGCAGAGGCGGGCTGAACCGGAACTCATAAGCTTTGCCAGAGGAGAATCCGGCTGTCCGATTCTCTTTGTCCATTCGATCAGTGCTTTGGTGGAACCCCACTCAAGCGGAACGCCGTCACATTCTTCTTCTTTTATGTAGCCGCGCTGGTACAGCTCCATGGCAGCCGCGATCGTACATGGAACGGAAATGGCATCCAGACCGAGCTCATTGCACAGCATATTTGCTTCGTCAATGACATTCAGATCGTTATTGTCACAGTTGCCTCCATAAGCCCACAGTGGTTCATATTCAGGTCCGCCGACGACTTTGCCGTTGACATTGACGACACGTCCGCAGGCAATCGGGCACCTGTGGCAGGCACTGTTCTTCACCAGATAAGTATCAACAAGGGTTTCACCGGAAATATCATCGCCCTTTTCATAATAGGATTCCTGCCAGTTTTTGGTCGGGAAGGAACCAATGTTGTTGACGATATTTACCAGAACAGCCGTGCCGTACGTTTTCAGACCCTGTCCGGTCACCCCGTTTTCACGGATGATGCCCAGGCAATCACGGTTGGCCTCTTTTAAAGCCTCAATATCATAAATAATATCTTCAATATTGGTACGGGATGCGCTCACAACGATTGCTTTTAATTTTTTGCTGCCCATGACAGCGCCGACGCCGCTTCGTCCGGCTGCCCGGTCTTTGTCATTCATGATGGCAGCCATGAGCACCTGGTTTTCTCCTGCCGGACCGATATTCAGGACAGAAGCCTTTTCTCCGTGTACGGCCTTTAATGCATTGTCAATCTCTTCCGACATCATGCCGAAATACTTTTCTGCATTCAGAAGCTCAATCTTGTCATCTGTGATATTGATATATGTCCATTCAGGAGCTTCTCCTTCGACGATTAAAGCATCCCAGCCTGCGTATTTCAGCTTTGCGCCCCAGATACCGCCCGAATTGGAACAGGCGATCATGCCGGTCAGCGGTGATTTGGTGACAACCATATAACGTCCGGAAGACGGGCTGGCGCTGCCGGTCATAGGCCCGGTAATGTAGATCAGTTTGTTTTCCGGGGATAATGGATCTACCGTGGCTACACCCTCATCGTACAATATCTTGGTTCCGAGTCCGCGTCCTCCGATAAATTTGCGGGCGAGCTCCATGTCCAACTTTTCGATTTTGATTTCGCCGGTCGTCAGGTTAATGCGTGCAATTTTCTCATAGTAGCTTCCTGCCATAGAAATTCCCTCCTTCTCTCTGCTTTTCACATACGAATTAGTTCTTAATTAAAATCATATTATGAATTTGTACGAAAATCAACAAAATTCTAAATATGTATTGTAAAGATTGTACGAAATAGATTATAATTAAGCAAAATGAAACGAAAAGTGATAAACGAAAGGTGATGAACGAATGGAACAGAAGAGGGCATTGTCTGCAGTGGATGTGGCGGGCATTCTTCATGTCAGCAAAAATACGGTTTATGAGCTGATCCGCCGCGGTGAGATTAACTCTTATAAGGTAGGCAGAAAGATTCGTTTTACGCAGGAGGACGTGGATGATTATATTGCGCGTTCGCGTCATGAAAAGCAGCTTCCGCCGGTATCAAGCGTATCGGTGCAGAGCAGTCTGCTGAACGGTGTGCCACCGCAGGGCAGGGAATTCATATTGAGCGGACAGGATGTGATTCTGGATATTTTGTCTAATTACCTGCGGCAGTATGGATATCAGGCGCTGCGGGCTTACGTAGGAAGCTTTGAGAGCCTGCTTTCCCTGTATCAGGATAATGTACAGGCAGCCACGTCGCATCTCTGGGACGGTGATTCCGAGGATTATAATATACCGTATGTACGGCGTCTGATGCCGGGGACACATGCGGTGATTATTAATCTTTCCTACCGGATGCAGGGCTTTTATGTGCAGAGCGGCAATCCGAAGCAGATTTATGACTGGAAGGACCTGACAAAGGAGAATGTGAAATTCCTGAACCGCAGGAAGGGTTCCGGATCACGGATTCTGCTGGATGAGAAACTGATGAAGCTGAAAATCAACCCGGGAGACATCCGGGGATACGCAGATGAGATAGGCTCCCATCTTACGCTGGCCAATGCGGTGGCCAGAGGAGAAGCGGATGTGGGGCTTGGCACGGAGAGGGTTACCAGACAGGTAGATCATCTGGAATTTGTACCGCTTCAGGAGGAACGGTATGATCTGATCCTGAAGAAAGAAATGATGGAGTATTCGGAAGTGAGGACGATGATAAGAATCCTGAATTCCCGGGAATTCCGTGCGGAACTGGCAGGGATTTCCGGAAATGATTACAGGGATCTCGGAAAAATTATGGCGGAGGTTTGATATGCTGAATGTGAAGACACCTCAGGAAGTATGGGAATTGATTGAACAGGAATTTGACCGGTCTGTCCTGCCGGAATGTGTACCGCTTTCGGAAGCGGCAGGAAGAGTGCTTGCCAGAGACGTGCTGGCCGGGGAATATGTACCGGATTTTAACCGTTCAACGGTAGATGGATACGCGGTGCGGGCAAAGGATACTTTTGGCTGTTCGGACAGCATGCCGGCGCTGCTAATGCAGGCAGGGCAGGTCAATATGGGCGAGGGAGCAGGACTTCGTGTTGCGGAAGGAGTCTGTGTATCTGTGCCGACAGGCGGTGAGGTGCCGGATGGCGCGGATGCGATGGTGATGGTAGAGTATACGGAAGATTACGGTGACGGTACGATCGGAATTTTGAAACCGGTCGCACCGGGAGCGAATATGATCTACCGGGGGGATGATGTAGCCCCGGGCCGGATTGTCCTGAAAGCCGGCAAAAGGCTGATGCCGCAGGATGTAGGGGCCATGGCGGCTATGGGAATTTCGGGGGTGACAGTGGCAGGGAGGCCAAGAGTCGGAATTATTTCGACCGGGGATGAGCTGGTTCCTGTCGATGAGGCGCCGGGGCCGGGGCAGATCAGAGATGTAAACAGTACGCTTCTTCAGTCACTCCTGCTGGCGGACGGGGCAGAAGCTGTCCTGTACGGGATCGTGAAGGATCAGAAGGAGCTGTTGGTAAGCACAGTAGAACGGGCACTGCAGGAATGTGATATGGTATTGATTTCCGGCGGCAGTTCCGTAGGCGCCAAGGATGCGACCTGTCAGGTGATTGAGGAACAGGGAAGCGTTCTGATACACGGGATTGCGATGAAACCGGGTAAGCCGACAATCCTTGGAAAAGCCGGGGAGAAGCCGGTAGTAGGACTTCCGGGACATCCGGTGGCAGCATTTTTTGTGACGCGCCTGTTTGTTTTGCCGCTGCTGGACCGTCTGACGGGGTTGGAGCGGTGCCGGTTCCCGGTGAAGGCGATGCTTGAGGAGAGCGTAGGTGCGAACCACGGACGGGCCCAGTATATGGGAGTTTTCCTGAGAAAGGAAGGGAACCAGAT
Source organism: Lachnospiraceae bacterium (assembly GCA_030524665.1). Lineage (GTDB taxonomy): Bacteria > Bacillota > Clostridia > Lachnospirales > Lachnospiraceae > Choladousia. The sequence continues at coordinate 15,283 of JAUNGL010000019.1, forward strand.
CTTCGCGCGGCCGATCCGGAGCAAGTCAGGATTGATCACATCGCTTGCAGGAGCTGCAGGATATTTTTGTATTGCACGTGACTGTGAGGGAATGGCAGCCGGGACAGAAATAGACGTAGAAATTTTATGAGAAAGCAGTGAGCGGAATAAAAGGGGGAAGCAGCATGGCGTTTCAATATTTAACCAATGCAGATTTGGAACAGGCGAGGACAGAGTATTGTCAGATTCTTGCAGCGAATGGGATGGGACAGAAGACGGAAGTAATACCAGCAGCAGAAAGCTGCGGGCGGATTACCAGTCAGGCGGTTTATGCGCATATCTGTGCGCCTCATTATCATGCAAGTGCGATGGATGGCATTGCGGTGGAGGCGAAGCGTACCTTCGGAGCGACAGAGACGACACCGGTACATTTGAAAAAGGATGAGTATGTAGTTGTAGATACCGGGGATCCGCTGCCGGAGGGCTGTGACGCAGTGGTTATGGTGGAAGATGTTGTGCAGGAGGCAGATGGGGTCTGTCTGTACGATGCAGCTGCACCGTGGCAGCATATCCGTCAGATTGGTGAAGATATCTGTGCGGGCGAAATGATTCTGGCATCCTATCAGAAAATAACACCGTCAGCGATCGGTGCAATGATTGCAGGAGGTGTTCTGACGGTGGAAGTCATTGCAAAGCCTGTGGTGGGTATTATTCCTACGGGAGATGAGATTATATTGCCTACTGAGAATCCGGCGCCTGGAGAGATTCTGGAGTTTAACGGTTCGATTTTTTCGGCAATGCTGAAGGAATGGGGGGCCAGCCCGCGGATCTATCCGATTGTACCGGATCGTTTTGAGGATATCAAGGCGATGGTGCAGAAGGCTGTTTCAGAATGCGACATGGTGATTCTGAATGCGGGGTCTTCGGCGGGACGTGAGGATTACAGCTGTCAGGTGATCAGGGAACTGGGAGAGGTGCTTTATCATGGAATTGCGATGAAACCGGGAAAGCCTGCGATTCTGGGATATCAGGGTGCGAAGCCGATTCTGGGAGTGCCTGGCTATCCGGTATCAGGGATTATTGTCATTGAACAGATCCTGAAACCAGTCATCGATCAGTGGAACTGCAGCACGCCTGAACAGCCTGTATATGAGGAAGCAGTGCTGTCCAGAACAGTGGTCTCAGGGCTGAAGTACCGGGAGTTCGTGAGGGTACGGCTGGGGTATGTGGGAGAACAGCTTGTGGCGTCACCTCTTGGCAGAGGCAGCGGGGTCATCAGCTCTTTTATGAAAGCGGACGGTATGCTGGAGATTCCTCAGGGAACAGAGGGGTATGAAGCCGGAAGCAAAATTCAGGTGCGGCTGCTGCGTCCGGCGGAGGAGCTGCGGCAGACGCTGGTGGCAATCGGAAGCCATGACCCGCTGCTCGATGAAGTGGCGGATATGATTCACAGAGAGAATCATGGGGTATTTATGAGTTCCTCCCATGTGGGATCGATGGGCGGCATCATGGCAGCCAGACGGCGGGAAAACCACGTGGCGGGCATCCATCTGTTGAATGAGGCAGACGGTACATACAATACGGCATTCCTGAAGAAGTATTTTCCGGGAGGCGGTGTTCGTCTGGTGGAATGTGTGGGAAGGACGCAGGGACTGATGGTTGCAGCAGGCAATCCGCTGGGGATTCACGGGATAGATGACCTGACAGACAGGGGAATCCGTTATGTGAACCGTCAGAAGGGCTCTGGGACACGTATTCTGATTGATTACCTGTGCAGGAAAAACGGGATCGACACGGGGAAAATTTACGGTTATGACAGAGAGGAATTTACCCACACTTCCGTGGCCGCCCAGATCATGTCGGGATCGGCAGATGCAGGGATGGGGATTTATTCGGCAGCCCGTCTGTACGGACTGGATTTCCTGCCCGTGTGTATGGAACAGTATGATCTTCTGATACCGGACTATGCATGGGAAACGCCGATGGTTCAGCAATTGCTGGCTACACTGGCGAGTGAAGAGTTCCGGAACCGTCTGACGGCACTTGGCGGCTATGAGATTGGACAGCCGGGCAGGGTGCGTGAGAGGTTTTGACATGTTCCGGTATGATGTATGCGTGATCGGAGGCGGGATTCTCGGATGTATGGTGGCACGGGAACTGATGAAATATCGGGTGAAGGCTGTACTGGCAGAAAAAAGAGAGGATGTCTGTACCGGAATGACCAGAGCGAACACGGCCGTCGTATATGCCGGATACGATCACAAACCGGGGACTCTCAAAGGAAAGCTTTGTGCGGAGGCCAATCAGGACTTTGAGAGAATGTGCCGGGAACTGGAGGTACCCATGAAGCGCTGCGGCTCCCTGATGGTCTGCTTCGGAGCGCGGGGAGAGCAGGTGCTGGAAAGGAAGCTGGCGGATGGCAGAAGGAATGGCGTACCGGGTCTGGCGATGCTGGATGGAGCCGCCGTGCTGGAAATGGAACCGAATCTGAGTCCGCAGGTACGAAAAGGGCTGTATGCACCGACGACAGGGACTGTGAATCCGTGGGAGCTGGGGATTGCTGCTTTTGAGAATGCGCGGGACAATGGATGTGAGATGCGGCTTGGTGCGGAGGCAGTGGCTATCCGGCGTCAGGGAGATGGGTTTGAGATAGAGCTTCTGGAAAATAATACGGTGAGTCAGGTAATCTGGGCGAAGGGAATCATGAATTGTGCGGGATTACATGCAGACACGGTTCGCGAAATGGTATTTCCGCCGAAGATACGTATTTTTACACAGAGGGCGGATTATCTTGTGTTTGATGATCAGCTTCAGGGCTTTCTGAATCATGTGATTTTTTACGAACCGGAAGAAAAGGGAAAGGGGCTGACGCTGGTTCCTGCTGTGGATGGCAACATTCTCGCTGGAGCTTCGAAACAGGGCGGAGAAGACAGGGAATGTTTTAAGACAACGCCGGAAGGGCTGGCTTTTTTAAGTAAAATGTGCCGGGAGGCAGTTCCCGGGCTTCCCATGGATCAGGTGATCCGTAATTTTGGTTCCATTCGCCCGAATCCGTTTGAGGTGGAGCCTGATGGGAGGGGCGGTTATCAGAAGAAGGACAGAAGGATCCGCAGTTTTGTCATCGAACAGGAGCGGGAATGTCCGTCGATGATCAGTCTGATTGGTGTGAAAACGCCGGGGCTTACCTGCAGCGGTAAGCTTGCAGAATACACGGTCAGGAAGCTTTTGGATGCCATAGGCATGGCAGACTGGAAAAATGAAGCTTTTTGTCCAAAACGTCGGGGAATTCCCAAAATTGCACAGATGTCGTTTGAACAGCGCAGAAAACAGGCGAAGCAGAATCCGGATTATGGAAAAATCGTGTGCTGCTGCAGAAAGGTGACTGAGGGAGAGATACGTGAAGCGATACGGCGCGGAGCAGTTACGGTGGATGGAATCAAGCGGCGTTGCGGAGCAGGCATGGGACGCTGTCAGGGGGGCCGGTGCGAACAGAGGGTAGTGGAGCTTCTGGCAGAAGAGCTTTCCATCAGCCCTGGGCAGGTGAAGAAGGATGGGCCTGAGTCGTTTGTTTTCCGGTCCATATGATTCGTACCCCGGCAGGCGGTGAATCATAATTCCGGGATTTAAACCCGGATGGAAGGAGTCAGGATCATGACAGTATGTGATGTTCTGATTGTCGGCGCAGGTGCGGCCGGAATGACAGCAGCCTGTGCAATATGGGAGAAAAACCCGGCATTGAAGGTGATACTGGCAGACAGGGCTGATAGTCCGGGAGGGATTTTGCTGCAGTGTATTCATCGCGGATTTGGGACAGGGTATTTCAGAGAAGAGCTGACCGGGCCTGAGTATGCAAAGCGGCTGGCGAAAAGGCTCAGGGACACGAAGGTAAGCCTTAGGATGAATACAGAGGTGGTTCAAATCAGTGCGGACAGGAGTGCCTGCGTCACAGGGCCGGATGGCTGGGAGGAGATCAGGTTTCAATGTCTGGTTCTGGCGACCGGGTGCCGGGAACGCGCGCCTGGCAGTCTGGGAATATGGGGAACCAGGCCCGCGGGAGTGTTTTGTGCCGGCCAGCTTCAGAAAATGATCAATCTGGGAAATTATGATCCCGGGGAGGAAGCGGTGATTCTGGGAAGCGGTGATATTGGACTGATACTGGCAAGAGGGCTTCTCCTTTGCGGGAAAGCAGTGAAACGTATTGTAGAAATCCAGCCTCAAAGTCCGGCTATGGTGCGAAACCGTATCCAGTGTCTGGAAAAATATCACATTCCGCTTCAAGTCAACGCCACGGTAACAGAACTGCATGGGACTGGACGTCTCCGCGGAGTCACAGTTCACGATTATAAGACCGGAACAGATGAATATATCACCTGTGATATGCTGGTAATAGCAGCAGGGCTGATTCCGGACAGAGCACTTCTGAATCACGTGGAATGGGATGAAAAACCTCAGTGGCTTTATCTCTGCGGCAATTGTGAGTACATTCATCCGATTGTTGACAGCATTTCATTACAGGCGGAGCAAAAAAGTCTGGAGATTTTGCAATGTATAGAATCTTCCAATCTGCTTCTGGCTGAAAAATTTTTCAGGGAAAACGGTGCTGATTGAGAAGGCTTAGCGCAAAGCCGGAGGTCTTCAGGCTGAATAAGCGAGAGGAAAAAGTTAACAGTTTGGAGGGAGCTTATTTATGCAGATTGATCTTGGCAGTTTTATTGAGAAGGCGACCCCATTGCGGGTTTTATCTGTGATGGTGTCTCAGGATGGAGAGGTGATTGCGGAGCATAACTGGGATGAAAAGTGCCGCAGAAATATATATTCTGCGACCAAGAGCTTTACCTCTGCTGCGGTTGGAATCGCGCAGAAGGAGGGATTGCTGAGTATTGATGAAAAACTGACGGATGCGTTCCGGGATGATCTGCCGGAGCAGGTAAGCGAGAACCTGAGTAAGGCAACCGTCCGGGATTTACTGACCATGTGCCTTGGCCAGAAGGAGGCTGCTCTGATGGGCGGGGTGCGTCCCTATTATAAGGAGAAAGACTGGGTGAAATTATCCCTGTCACTTCCGTTTGAATATGAGCCGGGAACTACGTTTCTCTATAATAATGCCGGGCCTTATCTTGCCGGGATTCTGGTACAGAGAAGGGCTGGCTGTGATCTGGCAGCTTATCTGACACCGCGGTTATTTGCGCCGCTGGGAATTCTCGGAACCATGTGGGAGCGGGATCCTATGGGGAATCATTTCGGAGCGGGAGGCTTATGCCTGTGCATAGAGGAGCTTCACCGGTTTGGACTTCTGTATCTGCAGGATGGAAACTGGAATGGGAAGCAGCTCATACCGAAGGACTGGGTCAGGGAAAGTACCAGAAAGCAGGTGGACAACGGAACTCCGTATGGATATGGATATCTGTTCTGGGGAGACCAGCATGGCGTTTTCCGGGCGGATGGCAAATACAGTCAGCTGTCGATGATTATGCGGGAAAAAAATGCGGTTGTCTCTATGATGGCTGAATGCAGGGAAGGTGATGTCCTGAGGGAGGCTGTGTTTACGGAAATTTATCCGCAGTTGTAAACGGCAGGACCAGCCCGGAGGTTTGTCTGAATCCGATATATAACGTAATTCCGCAGAAGAATTTATTTGACAAAAAGAACCATATAAGATGCTCTATAGTAGAGAAGTATCTTATATGGTTCTTTTGAAGGGAAATTTGATTGGAGAAGGCGGTAGTCCCGGGAGACAGACTGCAGGTGCGGACGAAACAAGGTCTGGCATTTATCCATGTTGACAAAACAGATTATGTTACGGGAAGGGAATTTTGCGCAGAATACAGAAGAGTAAAGAGACATACAGGGAATGTCTCCGGAAATATAGAGCAGGAAGGTAGCGGATGATGGGAAATCGTATGGATTATATCTATTTAGCAGATGATCAGGAAATATTAATAGAAGTGATGCAGCAGAATACGCGGAAGGATGTGATTGAGCAGTATATCCGCTGCCGGAAGGCACTTGGAATCACGCAGGCGGAGCTTGCCAGGCGCGCAGGTGTACCAAGGTCCAATATCACCCGCTTTGAGAGCGGGTCCTACAATCCTTCCCTGGAGATGATGGTGAGGATCGCTGCTGCGCTTGGGATGAAGCTGCAGATCGGGCTTGTGGAAGGAGAAGCATAAAGCCCTTGCTGGGTCAATACCAGTTCCAACAGTCAACGATTTTGTAAAAGCAATGCTGTTGGATGACATCGATGCAATGAATGATTATATGAACCGTGTGGCGTTTGGCACCTTCAGCTATTTTGATACGGGATACAATCCTCTGAGAGAAGAGACGGAGCATCTTTACCATGGGTTTGTTCCGGGGTTGATGGTAGAGCTGCAGGAAAGTTATTCCCCAGCAGCTATTTTCTGCTGAGGAATACTAAAAAATAAGGAAGGAATTAAATCCTATAGTCAACTGACTCAAGAATAATTTCAATGGCAGTAAAAATTATTCTCCAGCAGGGACTGGCTCAAATTTGTCCTGAAGACATTCTAAAGCAGGAAGCAGTTTACTAACGCCACAGGTAAAGAAGATGATACGAAGTACTTCGAATACTTCATCAAGTGTTGCACCGTTTTGCATTGCGAGATCTGCATGTACCTTTATTGTTGTTTCTGTACCAGTGGCCATGCCGATTGCCATTACAATAAGTTCACGATATTTTCTTGGAATTTCAACGTCGTTTTTATTACAGTTGAGATATTGGTGGAGGAATGCATTAACCAGATTTGGGTCATTTGCCATAACTCTGTGTGAAGCCAGTAGGGATCCACCACGTGCTTCTTTCAGTTCTTCCAGTATCTTTTGAGAGCGTGTAAGTTTTTCAGCATTTTCTTGTTTCATGTTAAAACGCATCCTCCTTTACATGTGATATTTGAGTTTTAAGAATTCGGCTGCATACTGGGGGAACAGAGCATAGGTAAGAACATCTTCCTCTGTTTTGGCGAGAGCCCCCGCCTCTTTTTTGGCAGCTTCAAATCCTGGTTGTAACATATCAGCCGGCCTTGGGAAAGTTGGTTTCTCATCGCCGATCGCCTTTTTCATAAACTCTTCGGAAATAGGTCCTGGTGGACGTCCATACATACCTCGGCAGTAATCTTTCATTTCCTTGCTGATCATTCCATAGCGTGATCCTGAGATCACATGGAAGGTTGCCTGTGCACCGCACATCTGACTGGAAGGGGTAGCAAGAGGAGGATACCCCATATCTGCACGTACCCGGGTAACTTCTGCGAGAACTTCAGGCAGACGATGTGACATATTCATGCCTTTTAACTGACTTTCCAGGTTGGACAGCATGCCTCCGGGAACTTGATGCTGGAGACATCCGACATCGACGCCAACCAGTTTTGTTTCGAAATCAGCATGATTTTTACGAACTGCAAGGAAACCATCATTTATGGGCTTGAACTGTGCAACATCAATTTGAGGATCCCGGGAAGTATCCTTCAGTGCGGTGATGAAGGTCTCGACTGGTGGATGGGCTGTTCCAAGGGACATGGAAGATACACATACATCCAGCCCGTCTACTCCGGCACGTATGGCTTCCCAGTAGGCCATCTCGGCCATACCTCCGGTACAATGGCAGTGAAGATGGATGGGAACACTGACAGCTGCTTTCAATGCAGACACCAGTTCATAGGCTACACCAGGAGCCATAAGTCCGGCCATATCTTCAATATGGAGGAGATCAACGCCCATTTTAACCTGATTTTTGGCATCCTCTACAAACTGTTCAATGGTGTGGAAAGGGCTGATATTGTACTGAATTGATCCTTCCAGTTTCTTCCCAGCCTTTTTCACTGCTTGAAAAGCGGTCTCGCAATTTCGTAGATCGGATAAAGCGTCAAAGATTAAAAATATATCAATGCCGGCTTCAGCAGCTTTTTCTACAAATTTTTCAACAATATCGTCAGGATAGGCCTTGTATCCGACCAAATTCTGTCCTCTCAATACCATTTTCAGGGGTGTTTTTGTCACGTATTTTTTAAAAGTGCGAATTCTTTCCCATGGATCTTCTTTTAAAAAACGAACTGCTACATCAAAAGTTGCTCCGCCCCACATTTCCATGCTCTCAAAACCAACATTGTCCATAGCAGATAAAAGAGGAATCATTTCTTCTGTGGTCATCCGCGTGGCAAATAAGGACTGCTGACCGTCACGGAAATCAACGCTGTTAAATTTAACTGGCTTTCCTGCACCGATAAAATCTGTTGCTCCATGTCCGGCAGGAAGAGAGTTTTTCTTTTTCCAGAACATAGTTATAATTCCTTTCGATTAGTTTGTATGCTAAAACGTTATACTAAATCGTTAAACTGATCATAAAACATTTCTGCCGGAATGTCAAGAGGAAAAAATGAATGATATAAAAAAGGTATGAATCGGATAAATTCATGTTTTGTTAACGAACGGATGACGGAAATTTGTCGTTTGGCTGCCCTCCGATGCCTGTCTGCGATTCCAAAGCAGCCAAACGCCAGATTCCCTGCTGAGTGTCTGGTGTAGTGTGTTGAAACACGAATAGGATGAATTGTATTCTAAAATGAGAAAGTCAGGATGTGGCATTGCAGTGTCTTTTTTATGTCAGGAATAAGTAAAATAGAGCAGTTGAAAATGTGTGACAGGATAGCGATGATGCAGAAGAATGTAAAAACGCCGGAAAGAGCAATAGTGGGAAGCCCTTTCCGGGAAATTCAGAGCTGAAAAGTTTCTCTTAGAGTTATTTTTGAATCCAGTAATTGATGTACAGGAGTATTGTCGGCAGATGTAAGCTTTTGCATAATAACCAGAACTGCATTCTTTATTACATCTCTGTTTGGCATGGCAACAACACTGACCGCTGGTACTGAGTATGCTGTTGATTCAGATTCAAGATATCCAACCGCCAGTAGTTCCACATCCGTGGGAAATGTCAGGTGGTGTTTGTGAAAACTATAAATGGCGCCGAGTGCCATGGAATCGGAATCGCAGAAAACTGCTTTGGGCGGATGTACCATTTTACAGTATTCCTCAGCGGCCTGTACGCCGCCTTCGATCGTATTTTCTGAATAGAAAATATGTTCGGTTTTTACATTAATTCCGATCTGTGCACAGGAATACATAAAGGCCTGAGTACGAAGGCCTGTAGCGACATAAGGACGCGGAGAGGTAAAGATTGCAGTTTCACGATATCCCTTTTCATAGAAAAGCTTTGCTGCTTTTAATCCCACTTCGTTGTGATCAATGGATACGGTAGAATGCTTTTCAGACTTTCTATTTAATAAAACAATAGGTATACGGGGGCTCAGGGTTTCCAGAAATTCATCGTCTTCTTTGGAAGTTGCCCCGATAATAACACCGTGATAGCTGTTGTGAATAATAGGAAGGGCAGATTTTTCAAGTTCCCCATTTTTAAAAGTCTGTACAATCAGTTCACAGTCAAAATTCAACTCGTGTATGACATCCTGAAAACTGGCCAAAAAAGAAGCCAGAATATTGGAACGGTAATCGGATGGCCAATAGAAAGCAATAATAGGTTTTTTATAGTCTTTTGATCGGAGACGTCTGGCACTCAAATTTGGCTGGTAACCAAGCTCGGCCATGATTTCCAGTACTCTTGCTTTTGTTTCAGGTGAGATTCTTCTTTCATCAGATTTTCCATTGATAATTAAAGAAACGGTAGTTGCAGATACCTGTGCTGCACTTGCGACATCTTTCAGCGTAACCATGATTCAGATAGAACTCCTTTCAAAAAGATTCTGCTACAACGTTAAACTATCCCTTTATTTTAAATCATCTTTCCGAAAAAGTCTATATGGATATTTTTTACAAAATGCATGTTTTACCATTGTGAAAAATTACGAAGTTGAAAAAACATATTGACAAATGCTAAAACGTCAAACTATAATGCAATCATGCTACAACGTTAAACTATACGTTGGATCAATCAAGATGAAAGGAAGATTTGTTCGATGAGTAAAATGATGAAAACTATGGACGGAAATGAAGCGGCAGCTTACGCATCTTATGCTTTTACAGAAGTCGCTGCGATTTATCCTATTACGCCATCTTCTCCGATGGCAGAGCATGTGGACACCTGGGCTGCACATGGGAAGAAGAACATATTCGGAACCCCTGTGAAGTTAGTTGAGATGCAGTCAGAAGCAGGGGCTATTTCAGCAGTTCACGGTGCGCTTGATGCCGGTGTGCTTGCGACATCCTACACAGCTTCTCAGGGGTTGATGCTGATGATACCGACTATGTTTCGTATTGCCGGTCAGTTAAAGCCGGGAGTAATTCATGTTGCCAGCCGTAATGTGGCGACAAGTACGATTTCTATTTTTGCAGAGCATTCGGATGTAATGGCCTGCCGCCAGACTGGATTTGCAATGCTTGCATCCTCAACCGTTCAGGAGGCCATGGATCTCGGTGCAGTAGCCCATCTGGCAGCAATCAAAGGACATGTTTCTTTCATGCATTTCTTTGACGGCTTCCGGACCAGCCATGAGATCCAGAAAGTAGAGTGTCTTGATTATGATGAACTGGCGAAGCTGGTAGATCAGAGGGAGCTGAAGAAATTCCGTGATAATTCCCTGAATCCGGAAAGCCCGATTCTCAGAACAACCGGACAGAATGTGGATACTTATTTCCAGCAGAGGGAGGCGGTGAATCCGTATTATGAAGCACTTCCTGAAGTGGTGGAAAGCTGTATGCAGCAGATCAATGGCCTGACAGGAAAAAATTACCATCTGTTTAATTACTATGGAGCTGATGATGCGGAGAACGTATTGGTCGGTATTGGAAGTATCACAGGGACCGTTCAGGAAACGATTGATTATCTGAATGCTCAGGGACAGAAGGCAGGATATCTGGAGGTACATTTGTTCCGTCCGTTCAGTGCGAAGCATTTCCTTGCAGCTCTTCCGAAAACTGTTAAGAGAATCACAGTCCTGGATCGTGATAAGGAAGCCGGCGCAATAGGAGAACCGTTATTTGAGGAGGTATGCAGTGTACTGCAGGATGCAGATACAGAGATCAGGGCTTATGCATGCCGCTTCGGCCTTGCCAGCAAGGACACGACACCTGCACAGGTGGCAGCGATGTACGACAATATGAAAGCAGAAACTCCGGCAAACCACTATACCATTGGTATTGTAGATGATGTATCCGGACATTCCATTCCATATGGCGAGGAACTGGATATTATTCCGAAGGGAACTGTAAGCTGCAAATTCTGGGGGTTGGGTTCTGATGGTACCGTAGGTGCTAATAAAAATACGATCAAGATTATCGGTGACCATACCGATATGAATGTTCAGGCTTATTTCGAATATGACGGCAAGAAATCAGGTGGTGTGACAAAGAGCCATTTGAGATTTGGAAAGGCTCCGATCCGAAGCGCTTATCTGGTCAATAAAGCAGATTTTGTTGCATGTCATAATCAGGCTTATATCAGTAAATATGATCTTGTTACGGATCTGAAGGAGGGAGGAAGCCTGCTTCTTGCCTGCGAATGGAACGAAGAGGAACTGGATCAGCACCTTCCGGCTGCAATGAAGAAAGCAATCGCAGAGAAGAAAATTAATTTGTACATCATTGATTCTGTCGGAATTGCGGCGAAGCTGGGCCTTGGCAACCGGACGAACACGGTACTGCAGTCCGCATTTTTCAGGATTGCCAATATCATCCCGGCAGAGGATGCCGCTACATATATGAAAGCAGCAATTCTGAAGTCTTATGGCAAAAAAGGAGAAGCAATCGTAAACATGAATTACGCAGCTGTAGATGCAGGAGTCGAAGGCCTTGTAAAGGTGCAGGTTCCTGAAGCATGGCGTGATGCGGAGGAAACAGCAACAGAAGAGAGCGGGAAAGCGAAGCCGAAGTTCATTACAGACATTTTGGAACCGGTAAACAGCATGAAAGGAGACAGTATTCCGGTGTCTGCCTTTTACGAAAATCATGCAGACGGTACTATGCCGCAGGGCACTTCTAAATATGAGAAAAGAGGAATTGCAGTGAAAGTTCCGTCATGGGATCCGGAAAAGTGTATTCAGTGTAATCAGTGTTCCTATGTTTGTCCGCATGCAGTAATCCGTCCGTTGCTTTTGACAGAGGAAGAAGTAAAGAATGCACCGGAGGGGATGAAGACTGCAGCCGTGAAAGGCAAGAATCCCGGAAGTCATATCTTCCACATGGCTGTATCAGTGCTTGACTGTTCCGGATGCGGAAGCTGTGCGAATGTCTGCCCGGCAAAGGAAAAAGCGCTGACTATGGTTCCTCTCGAAGAAGAAAGAAAGGAAGCAAAGGTATGGGAGTACACAGCAGAGCTTCCCGAAATCAGAAATCCGTTTGGCACCACAACCGTGAAAGGAAGCCAGTTTGAACAGCCGCTTCTGGAGTTCTCAGGCGCATGTGCCGGATGCGGCGAAACACCGTATGCGAAACTGGTAACACAGTTGTACGGCGACCGTATGTATATTGCTACAGCCACCGGCTGCAGTCAGGTATGGGCCACCAGTTTCCCGAGTTTTCCGTATACCACGAATAAGAAGGGACAGGGGCCGGCAGTGGCAGGTTCTCTGTTCGAAAATAATGCTGAATTCGGCATGGGTATCTATCTGGCAGCAGATCAGCAGAGAAACAGTCTCTGCATGCGTGTAGAAGAGATTGCGGAACAATCAGAGGATGAGGCATTGAAGGCAGCGGCATCTGAATGGGTAGCTCATTTTGAGGATAAGGAAAATACAAAAAAAGTGAGCGAAATCTTAAAGAATGCACTTCATGATTACCAGGGGGAAGCTGTAAAGGAACAGGTGGATTTCGCAATTGAAAACGAAAAACATCTTGTAAAGAAATCCGTATGGATTTTTGGAGGAGATGGATGGGCATACGATATCGGATACGGCGGACTGGACCACGTGCTGGCTTCCGGCGCAGATGTAAATGTTTTGGTATTTGATACGGAAGTATATTCCAATACAGGCGGACAGGCATCAAAGGCGACACCGACCGGAGCTGTGGCACAGTTTGCGGCAGCCGGTAAGAGAACGAAGAAAAAAGATCTGGGAATGATGGCAATGAGCTATGGTGATGTTTATGTGGCGCAAGTGGCTATGGGAGCGAGTCAGGCCCAGCTTTTGAAAGCGGTCAAGGAGGCAGAAAGCTATAACGGACCTTCACTGATAATCGCGTATGCGCCGTGTATTAATCATGGTCTCCGCTGCGGTATGGCCAAAGTGCAGGATGAGATTAAGAACGCGGTGGAGGCTGGCTACTGGCAGATGTACCGATATGATCCGAGATTAATCGGGGAAGGGAAAAATCCTTTCCAGTTAGACAGTAAAGAGCCGACCGGAGACTACAAGGCCTTTCTTCGCGGTGAAGTACGGTATTCTGCACTGGAGCGCACCTTCCCAGATCAGGCACAGGCATTGTATGAAAAGTCTGAGGCAGAAGCGAAGGCCAGATATCAGAAATATAAAGAGCTGGCCTCAAGGTGAAACACCCTGCAGCGAGCCTGAAACTGACCAGCCGCTTCGCAGGAATCAATGGAGAATGGATGTATGGAATATAAAATTGCGGTCATTCCCGGTGACGGGGTAGGAAACGAAATCATGACGGAGGCAATAGAGACACTGAAAACGGTTGGGCGCGTCTACGGCCATCACTTTCTGATTCAGGAAGTGATGGCCGGGACAGAGGCTGTACTGCAGGGAATGGAGCCGTTTACGGAGGAAGAATTAAAAATCTGCAGGGAATCAGACGCTGTACTGATGGGAAAATTGGCGCTTGGACATTTTTCAGATTTGGAGCAGGAGAAACGCCCGGAACGCATTCTTGCGATTCTGCGAGCAGAGCTTCGGCTGACAAGCGATATCCGGCCTGTCCGGTTTTATCAGTCTTTGGAAGAATTCTGTCCTCTTAAGAAGGCAATCTGCGGGAAGGGAATGGATATTGTTGTGGTACGGGATATCTCAGGTGGGATGTTTGCCGCCAGAGGTAAAAGCGGTACTCTGCAGAATGTACGGGCTGCCTGGGATACAGAGGGCTACGATGAACAGCAGATTCATGCGTCGGCCAGAATCGCGTGTGAAATTGCCGGAAAGCGGAGAAAGCATGTGACCAGTCTTGACAAAGCAGTCCTGCTTTCTTCCAGTAAGCTCTGGCGGGAGATTCTTGAGGAGACAGCAAAAGAGTACCCGGAAATCACTTTGGAACATCAATTGGTGGATCATGCTGCGTTTCGTCTGGTTACCCAGCCGGAAGAATATGATGTGATTGTTGCGTCTAATGTATTCGGGGACATTATTTCAGATGAAATAGCGGGATTGAATGGCATAGGGGAAATGCTGCCTGCCGCATCCTTAAATAAAGAAATGAAAGGCTTATATACTCCAAACCAGCTTCACAGGGTATTTGAGGAACAGGCGGGGAAAAATACTGCAGATCCGCTGGGAATGATTCTTGCGACAGCAATGATGCTGGAATATTCCTTTTCTATGGAAGAGGAAGCCCGGGCAATTCGTTCTGCCGTGGAATCGGTGATAGAGGAACGCTGTGCGACGGCTGACTTCTGTTCAGAAAGCAGAATACTTTTATCTACAAATGAGATGGGAAATGCGGTAAGACAGAAAATTTAAGAGGTAGAAAACTATGGGGAATAGATGGATAGAAACAATACTTGGAGGAAAGGCCGGCGATGCAGTCACTGTGGAACCGGATCTTACATTGGTAACAAATGGGTTTTCACATGGAGCCATTGATTATACAGAAGGTGTAGCAGATCCGGATAAAGTACTGGTGATGTATGATCACAACATTCCGTCGGGTTCGCCGGAGGATGCAAAGGTTTATGGTGAAATATTAAGATTTGCACAGAAAAACAGAATTTCATTCAAGCAGGCAAAGGGGTATTCGCTGCAGTATCTTGCGGATGAGATTGTGAAAGGCGGCCAGATTGTAGTAACAGGAACAAGACACGCGGCCGTGCTCGGGGCAAAAGGAGTTCTGGGAATTGGGTTATGCAATACAGAGCTTGGCCGGGTTCTTACAACGGGAAAATACAGTGTGGTCATTCCGGAAACGCTGGTTGTGAAAGTCATCGGTACACTTCCGAAGGGGACTGGAATGACAGATGCGGCCCTTTGTTTCCTTGAGAAACATCAGGAATTGCGTGGAAAGGTAATTGAATTTACAGGTTCCGGAATCTGCGATCATGACAAAGCAGTGATGTGCTATATGGCAGGAGAGACAGGTGCCTATGCCGCTGTATGGACAGAGGCGGAAGATCCGGATGAAGTGTTCAATCTTGGAAATGTCTGTGCAATGCTTCGTATGCCCTGCGAAACTGTGCAGGATCAGACGAGAGCAGCATTTGCAAAAGCAGCTACTTTGGAAGACACCATTCAGGCCGGGCAGATTGGAGGATGCAACGGCGGCACGATTGAAGATTTGAGAAGAGCTGTGGCTTTGATCGAAGGAAAGAAATTACGCTATTCCTTCCGGTTAACGGTTTGTCCGGCGACAAGCAGCGCCTATCTGAAAGCTCTGGAAGAGGGCCTGATTACAAAATTTATTGACTTCGGAGCACAGATCAGTGCGGCAGGAGATCACAGCATTGTACCGCAGGGGGCAGGTGCTATGGGGCCTGAAGAAAAGCTTCTCACAACCGGATTATATACCTTTAGCGGAAGTATGGGGTGTGAGGATGCACGGATTATGACGGCGTCACTGGAAACAATTATGGCATATGCGGCGGTAGAAAATTAGGAGGTATCAGGTATGGAAAAAGAATTTAAAGGAAAGATATGGAAATTCGGGAATGACATTGATACCGATACGATTATTCCGGGAAAACGTGGAACGATTCCAACAATTGAAGAAATGAAAAAATATGCGTTTGAGCTTTTAAAACCGGAATTTGCTTCGGCCGTACAGCCCGGAGATATTCTGGTGGCAGGAAGTAATTTCGGATGCGGCTCTTCAAGAGAACAGGCGGCTACCGTATTATCTGCCAATGGCGTGCGCTGTATCATTGCAAAAAGCTTTGCAAGAATTTTTTTTCGCAATGCATTTAACAGTGGAATCCTGCTGATTCAGTGTGATGGGGTGCAGGATGCATGTGAGGGCGGTGATATCATCACGGTTGAGGTGGGAAAATGTGTCCGTGTAAATGGAAAAGAGTTTCCGATCGGCAATATTCCGGAGAACCTGCTTGCCATTGTAGAGCATGGGGGACTAATTGAAGATACCAGAATGCGTATTGCGCAGGGGGTGAAGCCTTCCGCCCATATAGAGCTTGACCAGATGCAGAGAAGAAAATCCGGATATACGATGGTAGAGAAGCTGCTGAAGAAAAACGCAGGTGTAGAGCATGTTGCACCCGGAGATATTGTGGTCACTCATCCGGATATGTTTATGATTCATGATATCTATACTCCTTATCTGTATGACACACTGGAAAAGATGGGAGCGGAAAAAATTGACAATCCTGACAAGGTAACAATCGTGTTCGATCATTGCATGCCCACAGCTGTTGCAAAGAATGACTATTACCATTATAACGCAGGAATCGCCCTTTCTGAAAAATACGGGATCAGGAAACTGCATATCGGAGAAGGCATCTGTCACAGTATCATGCATGAAGAGCGCTATGCAAAGCCGGGGGAGATTGCCACGGCGACAGACAGCCATACAACTACATATGGCGGTGCAGGAAATTTCTGTACAGGTATCGGTACAGCAGAGATGGCGGCGGCATTGATTACCGGAGAACTCTGGTTCAAGGTTCCGGAAGCAATCAAAATCGTTCTGAACGGACATCTTCCGGACAAAGTACTTTCCAAGGATGTCATTCTGAAAATTCTGGGGGATATCACGGCGGCCGGCGGTCAGTACAAGAGTCTGGAATTTACCGGACCGGCAGCAAAGGAAATGAGCATCACAGCACGTTTCACGGTTGCCAATATGGCATTGGAGGCCGGTGCAAAGTGCGGTCTGTTTGAAGCAGATGAAAAGACGGCAGAATATTATGGTATGCCGCTGGAAGAAATCGACTGGGTAAAGGCAGATGAGGATGCCCATTATGAGAAAGTTCTTGTATATGATGTCAGTCGGCTTGAACCGCAGCTTTCCTGTCCGCAGGGTGTGGACAATGTACATACGGTCAGTGAAGTAAAGGGAACGAAGATCGATGAAGTATATATCGGAAGCTGCACAAACGGTAATCTGGAGGACCTCGCGATTGCAGCAGAAATTATGAAAGGGAAACATGTTCCTGATGATATGCGTGCCATCGTAGTTCCGGCAACCAATAAAGTATTTAAGGACGCTATTGAAGCCGGATATATCCGCATATTCATTGAAGCCGGATGTGTCATTAGCCATCCGTGCTGCGGACTTTGCTGCGGAATGCCCTACGGTCTCATGTACGATGATGAGAGAATCCTTTCAACAGCAAACCGCAACTTTATCGGACGTCAGGGAACAAAGAAAACATTGAGCTATCTGTCAAGCCCGGCGGTGGCAGCCGCAACTGCATTGACCGGTTATGTAACAGATCCGAGAGAAATGTAGGAGGAAATGTGGATGATTAAGAATTTTGAACAGTTAAAGCAGATGCTTTTGGAAAAGCCTGTCAAAAGAAAGGTCGCTGTCGTAGCGGCACAGGATGAGCACACTCTGGAAGCGATCACGCTTGCAGCAAAAGACGGACTGATTGAACCGGTTTTAATCGGACGGGAGGATAAAATACGTGAGATTTTAGCAGGACTGAATTATGATGCTGATTCTGTTTCTATTATTGATATGGAAGATGCGGCAGCATGTGCGCAAAAAGCATGTGACATGGCGAAATCAGGTGAGATTGACTGTATTATGAAAGGAAAGCTGGAAACAGGAACTTTGATGAAGGTACTGGTCAATAAAGAAAAAGGTATCCGTAAGAATGATGTAATGAGTATTCTGGCCTTCATGGAGAGCCCTTATTATCACAAAGTATTTGCCATTACAGATCCCGGGCTTCTGGTTTACCCAACTAAGGAGCAGAAAAAAGGAGCCATTCAGAATGCGGCTGAGGCTTTTAAATCGCTGGGGGTTGAGAATCCGAAGATTGCCGTCATCGCAGCAGTGGAAAAGGTAAACCCGAAGATGAAAGAAACGGTAGAGGCCGATGAAATCAGACAGGAAGGTGTGGAAGGATGCACAATAGAAGGCCCTATCAGCTTCGATTTGGCAATGGATCCGTCTGCCGCAGAGATCAAAGGATATGAAAGTCCTGTGGCCGGCGATGCGGATCTTCTGGTAATGCCGGATATCAGCAGCGGGAATGTAGCGGCAAAAACAATTACCTGCATCGGAGGCGGAAGGACAGGGGGAACTGTTCTTGGCGCACTGGTACCGGTACTTCTGGTTTCACGCTCGGCAACGGCTGATGACAAATATATGTCAATCGTAATCTCAGCACTAGTAGGCGGAAAGTAGATGTGAAGCATTTCTTAAAATGACTTTTACCGATATGCCGCCGAACGAAGGTGAGGGGGCGTTTCAAAACAGGAGGAAAATAATGAAGCAGTATAAAATTTTTGCTATTAATCCCGGCTCTACTTCTACAAAAGTGGCTTTGTTCGAAGGGGATAAGGCATTGTTTTCAGTAAATGTAAGCCATGATGCGGAAAAGCTAAAAACATTTCGGGATATCAGCGACCAGTTTGAGTACAGGAAGCAGACAATTCTGGAAGAGATAGCGAAAGCCGGGTATCCGTTGGAGGATGTAGATGCTTTTGTTGGACGCGGAGGCGGTCTGGTATCGCTTCCCGGAGGTACATATACCGTAAATGATATTCTTTATGAACATGCCAGAGTCGGATTTACGGTGAAGCATCCGGCTATGCTGGGACCGCAGTTCGCGAAGTATTTTGCGGATTTGTACGGGGCGAAGGCTTTTGTAGTGAATCCGCCGGATGTGGATGAGTTTACAGATCTTGCACGCGTAACAGGATGGAAGGGAGTGTACCGTGAGAGCAGGATCCATGCGCTGAATCAGAAAGAAATTGGAATCAGGTATGCGGCTTCCAGAAACAAAAAATACGAAGAGATGAATCTGATTATTTGCCATATCGGGGGTGGAATTTCGGTAACTGCACATGAAAGAGGCAAGATGGTGGATTCTAATGATATTGCTCAGGGAGATGGGCCAATGGCTCCGACCCGTGCAGGTGCGATTCCGGTAAAAGATGTTGTAAAGGCATGCTTCAGCGGAGCTTATACGGAAAAAGAGATGTATGAGCGGATCACAAAAACCGGAGGACTTGTGGATCATCTCGGGACCTCTGATGCACGTGAAGTGGGGGCAATGATGAAAGAAGGAAATCGTTATGCTGCACTGATCTATGATGCGATGATTTACCAGATTGGAAAATATGCCGGTTCTATGGCTGCTGTCCTGAAGGGGAAGGTGGATGGGATTGTATTTACA
>JAUNGL010000184.1 GCA_030524665.1 Lachnospiraceae bacterium
TCCAGAAGATTCGATATAAGGACTCTTTCGACGTCCGGTTTGATGTCGATTCTGATGTCAATTCCTGCTGCGTGGTCAAGCTGATTCTGCAGCCTCTTCTGGAAAATGCGATCAATTATGGTGTGAGCGGAATGGATGACGGGGAGATCACAGTCATGGGCAGAATGGAGAACGGGGATGTGATTCTTACCGTGAGAGATAACGGAATCGGGATTCCGGAGGAGGAAGCAGTGCTTTTGTTGGCAGACAACAAACGGGTCCATAAGCATGGGTCGGGAGTCGGACTTGTCAATATCAATAAGCGTATTCAGCTTCTGTTCGGAAAAAAGTACGGTCTCAGGATTGAAAGCGAGCCGGATGAAGGTACCAGCGTATCCGTCTGCATTCCGGCAATCCCTTTTACAGAGGAAAACCGGAGATTGTTGGAAAAGGGACCTGTTTTTGACAGAGAAGAAACCATAAGTAAAATAAGCAGGGAAAATAGTGATGAAGAATAGCAGGAGAATGTTTATTTTGATAGAAGCTGCGCTGGCCGTTATGCTGATTCTGGTAGCCGTTACCATGGTACGTGAAAGAAACGGAAAAGAGCTTGACCGGATTGCAGTGATTCTGCAGGATTCGGATGCCAGTCAGTGGTCAGCGTTCAAATACGGGCTGCGGGCGGCCGCGGAAGATCAGAAGACCGAGGTGTTTATTGTCAGTACAGAGGGCCGTCTCAGTGCGGAGGAGGAACGGATTCTGCTTGAGCGTGAGATAGAGAATGGGGCCGATGCGGTTATTGTCCAGCCGATTCCGGGAGATGGGACGGAGGAAATGCTGGAAAAGATGGAAAAAAAGGTACCGGTGATGCTGGTGGGCTGTGCGGCTTCTGAGAACGGGGAGGCATCTCTGCTTCCGGTCACGGCACCGGACAATTATAATATGGGTGCGGTTCTGGCAGAGGAGCTGCTTGAGGATTATGGCGGAAAGCTGGATGAGAAGACGATAGGATTCGTATCGGAGATGGCAGACTCAGAGGCAGTGCAAAGCCGGGAAAAAGGATTTCGGGATACAATGCAGGGTAAAGGCTGCGTGATCGTCTGGTCTGTATCCGGTTCCGGGGAGAGTGAGGTTTCGCCGGGAGAGCAGGCCGCAGTGGATTTTGTCGTTGCGCTGGATGACAGCAGCCTGGTGGAAGCAGGAAAAGAGGCTGCTTCCAATGATCTGCACGGTGCGCTGGTTTATGGAATCGGAAATTCCACAGAAGCTGTCTACTATCTGGACCTGGGGGATGTACGGTGTCTGGTCGTGCCGGATGAGTTCAATATCGGATATCAGAGTCTGACTGAGGTGGCCAAAAGCCTTGACAGAAGCTTTTACAGGATGGAAAGCAAGCTGATTTCCCATACGGTACTTCGCAGGGAACAGCTTTTTCTGAAAGAAAATCAGGAGCTTCTTTTTACAATGAATCAGTAAGCAGGGGAAAAGGATGAAAGTGAAGAAGAGTTTGGCATTGGGAATGGCGGCCTGTATGGGGATGCAGCTTTTGTGTGCCTGCAGCAGGCAGAGAACGGACAAAATAGAGAAGGTTCAGATGGGAGTGACCTGTTATGATCAGAGCGATACATTCATCAGTTCCGTCATCGACAGCCTGAAGGAACAGCTTGGCCAGTATCAGAATGAGGGAGTTACGGCTACGGTGACTGTGATGGATGCGGCCGGCCTGCAGAGGACGCAGAATGACCAGATCGAAGAACTGATCAGTTCCGGATGCAATGTGCTTTGTGTCAATCTGGTAGACAGGACAGATCCCTCGGAGATTATAGATCTGGCCAGAAAAAACAATGTACCG
Source organism: Lachnospiraceae bacterium (assembly GCA_030524665.1). Taxonomy (GTDB): domain Bacteria; phylum Bacillota; class Clostridia; order Lachnospirales; family Lachnospiraceae; genus Choladousia. The sequence goes on from JAUNGL010000184.1 coordinate 1,832, forward strand.
ATCATCTTTTTTAACAGAGAGCCGGTTGCAGAGGATATGCTACAGTGGAGTGAATTATATTATGTGGGCGCCTATGCAGAACAGTCCGGTGTGCTGCAGGGAGAACTGGCGGCAGAGGCTATAAAAGCAGATAATGGAATTGACCGCAACAGAGACGGAAAGATTCAGTATGTGGTGCTGGAGGGAGAACCAGGCCATCAGGATGCCATTATACGGACAGAGACTGCGGTGAATACCTTGAAGGAAAATGGAATTCTGCTGGAAAAGCTGAGCTACGGAATTGCGAACTGGAGCCGCGCTCAGGCACAGAACCGTATGACACAGATGATCGGACAGCATGGCGACAAAATAGAGCTTGTTCTGGGAAATAATGATGATATGGTACTTGGCGCAATTGATACATATGAAAAGCTGAATTTTACGAAAGCTTCATGGCCTGTGTTTTTCGGAATCGACGGCACTGATGTGGGGCTGGAGGCCGTGCTTGACGGCAGGCTGGCGGGAACGGTGTACAACGACAAGGAAGGACAGGCAGGGGCGATGGTAAAGCTGGCTGTTGCCCTGGTCATCGGAGAAGGCATGGACGAAATCGAGTTTGAAGATGACAGATATATTTACCTGCCGTACAGGAAAGTAACCAGCGGGAATGCGGGCGAGTTCCTTGCGGAGTAGGAGAGGAGGAAACCACATGAGGCTGCTGCTGGCAGAGGATGAACGGGATTTGAACCGTATTATTACGAAGAAACTAATATCCGCAGGCTATTCTGTGGACAGTTGTTATGATGGAAAGGAGGCATTTTTGTATCTTTCGTCAGCGGAATATGACGGGGCGGTGTTGGATGTGATGATGCCCGGCATGGATGGCTTTACGGTATTGAAACGTATGCGTGGAGAAGGCATTTCTACACCGGTTCTGTTTCTGACGGCGCGGGATTCTGTAGAGGACCGTGTAGCCGGCCTTGACCTTGGGGCAGCTGACTATCTCGTAAAGCCGTTCGCCTTCGCTGAATTGATGGCGAGGATACGTGTTATGACACGGGTGACGGGGAAGCAGACGAATACGCTGGCGGTGGCGGATCTGACCTTGGATTGTGCCGGCCATAGGGTAGTGCGTGCGGGCAAGGAGATTGCTCTTTCTGCAAAGGAGTATGCGGTATTGGAATATCTGATGCGAAATGAGAATATCGTTCTTTCCAGAGAGAAAATCGAAAATAATATCTGGAATTTTGATTATGAAGGCGGAACGAATGTGGTGGATGTATATATCAGTTATCTGCGCAGAAAAATTGATGACGGTCATGAGGTAAAACTGATCCACACGGTTCGTGGACGAGGGTATGTTCTGCGGGAGGATAAATGGAGAAACTGACGATTCGGACAAAGATTACCCTGTGGTTTTCAGCCGTGCTTGTGCTGATTGCGGCGCTGGCCATGCTGTCGGTTATGGTAATCAGTAATTCTGTTATTCAGAAAGGTGTGCGTGACAGCCTGATCGAAATGGTGGAGGAAAACGTGGATGAGGTGGAATTTTTTGGGAACCTCCATGATTCTGACTGGCAGGATGGAGATGATTTGTATTTGGAATATCAGGGCGGATATCTGGAAATTGACGATGATTTCCTGAATCGGCTGAATGGAATTTATACATCGCTTTATGACTGGGAAGGAAATTTGCTGTACGGTGAGAATCCGGTGGGCAGAGAGGCGGAAGAAGTTTTATTTATTGATGCAGTGCTGCAGAAGATTCGGGTGAATGGTACCCGGTATTATATTTATGACCGGGCGCTGTCGGGTGATGGGCTGGAAGGCCTGTGGCTGAGAGGTTTTGTCACCGAAGTGCAGGGAATGACCCAGACCATTGCGATAGCCAGACTTACGTTGTGGGTGATTCCGGTAATTGTCATATTTTCCGTGCTCGGTGGATATCTGATTGCAGGGCGGTTCCTGCGTCCGATCAAGCAGATCGGGGAAGCCGCAGAAAGTATTCGGGAGGGAAATGATCTGACGAGACGTATTGAGCTTGGCAGTGGGACGGATGAGCTGCATCAGCTTGCGAACACGTTTGACCGCATGTTTGACCGTCTGGAGACGTCGTTTAAGGCGGAACAGCAGTTCACATCCGACGTATCTCATGAACTGAGGACGCCTGTAACAGTGATTCTTTCTGAGTGTGAGTATACATTAGAAGAAGCGGGAGAAATGGAAGAATATAAAGAAGCTCTGGAGGTAATTGAACGTCAGGGGAGAAAGATTTCTAATTTGATAAGTGAATTGCTGGAATTTACCAGACTGGAACAGAACCCGGAGCGGTTTATCATGGAAGAAATGAATTTGTCTGCCCTGTGCGAAGAAGTGTGTGACGATATGGAGCATTTGATGGAACGTGGAATTACGTTGCATCGGGAAATCACACCGGAGGTTATCGTAAATGGTAATCCGATGCTTCTTGGCAGACTGCTGACGAATCTCGTCACAAATGCATGCAGGTATGGAAAGGAAGAAGGATATATTCTGGTAACATTGAAAAAGGAGCAGGAGAATGTCCGGATGTTCGTGGAGGATGATGGAATCGGAATCACAGAGGAACAGCAGGCACAGATTTGGAACCGGTTTTATCAGGCTGACCCTTCGCGTAGCGGGAGAGGAGCAGGCCTTGGGCTTTCCATGGTAAAAAGTATTGCTGCATTGCATCAGGGAATCGTGACAGTGGAGAGTATTCCGGGGGAAGGAAGTATTTTTACATTCACATTTTAGAGCGTATGCTCAATTGCTGTTCATGGAGCGTAGGGATGTAAAAAGCTACTGTGCTCTGAACCAGTTTCAGGAAAATGTGATTGAAGATGGAACGGGATTAGAGAAAGCGCGGAAGAAGAAAATGTGAATATAAAAAGCAGAAGGCCTGCACGGGCATAAACCGATCGGGGATGACAGCAAGCCTTCTGTTAACTATGGATAAGGTGCCTGCGGAGGTGCCTAATATAGACTGTATTAGTCAAAGTGTTTCGAATGATGTCTGAAAAATTCTGCAATTTTCTTCATACAGATCCAGTAATTTTTATCACTGACAGATGTGGTTTCTTTTATTTTCCTATCTATATCATGACGGTCCGGGATCCAGTCGGAGCGGACGCTTCCAAGGCGGAGGCAGCGCTGTGCTTCCGCAAGAGTTCCTGCATCGGCTCCGCCAGACTGCATCACAGTCAGTAATTCCTTTGAGGCTTTGTCATAATAAGGATTTACAAATTTGTGTGTATCTGAGCAATATTCCAGTTCAAAGGTAAGATTCTCCGCAGTGTCCGGAAGGAAACAGTGGTCCTCCGCTGTATCTGTCAGGTGAAGATAATACAGAGCAGCACGCTCCTTTCCTTCTGCCTTTCGGATGATA
>JAUNGL010000185.1 GCA_030524665.1 Lachnospiraceae bacterium
CTGATTAACCTTAGTTTCAATCTGGTTCACTTGAGTTTCGATACCACCAACGTTTGATTTGATTTCTGCGATATCCTTTTTCATATCTTTCATTTCTGAAAGTATTGCTGCTAACAGTTCTCTATCTTCCATGATATCACGCCCCTTTAGTAGTTGCATTATACCATATCCAGAGTGCAAAGTCTATTAAATTATCAAGGTATTGTTGTTGGGGATAGAGGGTGTTACTTGTTCACACGTCTACCGAAACGGCTGCCGTGTGAACAGTAACACCCTCTGTAGTTTGAAACACGAATTGAGTTAACCTGCTGCTTCCCCTTCTCCGTAAAATGTTGTATAATCAAGAAGAACAGTTGTTCTATTTGCATTTTGCACACTGCCCCGGAGGTGAATTACATGAGTATTATTTTCCACATAGACGTTAATTCTGCATTTCTGAGCTGGACTGCCATTGAACGCCTGAAGACGGATCCTTCGCTTGATCTCCGTACGATCCCTTCCATCATCGGCGGAGATAAAAAAAGTAGGCATGGAATTGTACTCGCCAAATCGATCCCGGCAAAAAAATTCGGTATCCGGACTGCGGAACCCGTTGCCTCCGCTTTCCGCAAATGTCCGACGCTCCATATGGAGCCTCCCGATCACAAACTGTATCACAGGCGCAGCCAGGAGATGATGCAGCTTCTGCACTCTTACACTCCTGATATTGAACAGGTATCCATCGACGAATGTTATCTGGATTTTACGCCGATTGCCCATCTTTTTCCTTCTGCACGTGAGGCTGCGAAAGAAATTTCGGGCCGCATCCGCACAGAACTTGGCTTTACGGTCAACATCGGTATTGCCCCAAATAAGCTGCTGGCCAAAATGGCAAGTGACTTTGAAAAACCGGACAAAATCCATACCCTGTATCCGGAAGAAATCCCTTCTAAAATGTGGCCGCTCCCGGTTGGTGAACTTTTCATGGTGGGACATGCGAGTGCTGAACGTCTGATACAGCTTGGCATCAGAACCATTGGTGATCTGGCTCATGCCGATCCTGATTTCTTACAGGTTCACTTCAAAAGCCACGGGCTCAGCATGTGGGAACATGCAAACGGAATCGATACGACACCATTGGATTCCGAGGAGCATGACCTGAAGGGAATCGGCAATTCCACAACGCTTAGTCATGATCTGAAATCAGCAGACGATGCAAAGAAGATCCTGCTTCAGCTCTCTGAGCAGGTAGCCGGACGGCTTCGCCGCGCACACCAGATTGCTCAGACCGTTACTGTGGAAATCAAGTATCATACCTTCCAGTCCTGCTCCCGGCAGATGCAGCTTTCTGTACCGGCGGGCACGACAGATACGGTTTACCGCTGTGCCTGTCAGCTTTTTGATGAACTTTGGAATGGGACTCCCATCCGCCTTCTCGGCATCCGCACAACAAAGCTTCTGGCAGAAGATACACCGGTTCAACTCTCGCTGTTCGATTTCGGTATTCAGGAAATACCTGATGAAACTGAGGCTTCCGGCAAAACGAGTACTATCCCCTCCGGAAATCCGGATCAAGCTGTCATATCCGGATCCACAAATTCTGACAGGCGGCCTCAAACATTCTTAACCGAATCGCTGTCCCGCTCTAAAGACACAGTTTTTTCGGACGGTCCCCAGACTGCCACACCATCCCTGGAGCGGCAGAAACGGCTGGACGAAGCAATGGATCAAATTCGCAAACGATTCGGCAATGATGCGGTCATCCGTGGAACCTTCCTGACCCCAAAAACGGATTCCACCAGCCAGAAAAAAAACAAACACTGAATCACCTGTCCCAAAGCGCCGGAATCAACAGTAATATCTATTAGTTTATTAGCGATAGGGATACCCAAAGAGCGGAATGTAAGTCGGCGGTTTTTCACGCCGACTTTTCTCTTAGGCTTTCTTAGATAGCAACATTTATACTGCTTCGTGATATGCTTCTTTCGGCAATTCCACAATGCCGACAAAGTTATAGACGATTTCGGTTTTCTGACTTTTCTTCCCGTCTGCGTCCACCTCAACTTCGTGAACAAGGATTTTTTCAATAAAGGTGTTAAGCAGTGTCGGCGTCAGTTCCTCAAAAGAGGTATGTTTTTTACCAGCTTCATAAAGCGGTCAATATTGATAGTCTTGTCAGTCTTTTGAACAATCTGTTCAGACATTTCTTTTATGGTTTCTGCCAAGCCTTTTTGTTCCGCTTCATAACCGGCTGACAACTTTGCAAATCTTTCATCCATTAAATGACCTTTAATTTTATATACCCATTTCCCGCATTTCTTTCAACATAAATTCTTCCAGTTTCTTCTTGTCCGGCAAATGAAGCATATAGGTAGATACGAATAACTGATTGTCCATTCCTGATAAGGCATATTCAACCATCTGCGATCCCTTATCCGTGCAAAGTAAGATTCCAACTGGCGGATTATCTCCCCCAGACATCTCATTCTTTTTATAGTAACCCACATACGCATTTAATTGTCCCAAATCCTCATGACGAAATTCGTCATTTTTTAGTTCGATAATCACGTTGCAGTGCAATAAACGATTATAAAAAACCAAATCGATAAAATAGTATTTATCATCAATGATAATCCGTTTTTGCCTTGCTTCAAAGCAGAATCCTTGTCCAAGTTCAAGCAAAAATTCTTGCAAATGATCCATAAGTGCCTGTTCCAGATCAGATTCCGATACTGCGTCTTTTGCATCCAATCCCAAGAACTCAAACGTAAAGGGATCTTTTATGGAAAGCATAGTGCCGTTCACATTATCCACGGAGTTCTGAAGCAGCAGTTCCGGCCTTTTGCTGATTCCAACCCGGACAAAAAGATTGGTTTTTATCTGGCGACGGAGTTCCCGGACGCTCCAGTTGCATTTCATACATTCCGTTTCATAAAAAAATCTTTCAAATTCATCGTCGATTACCATGATCTCCCTGATATGAGAAAAGGACAGATGATTCACGAGTTTTTCCGGATTCGTCATGAATTGGTGCGACGGTGTCGCACTTTTTTTTAAGTGCGGCAGTTTAAATTGGTTCGACACTGTCGCACCAATTTGAGGATATAGGAGATAAAATTGCCGACACCATTTAAAAAGCGTAGAATTCATTCCTTTTTCAGAAATCTGTTCCTCTAAATTTTTTAATAAATGTGTTCCATATTCCGCCCGGTCACTTCCGCCTTGCTCATACTCCACAATATAGTATCCGATTGCCCAGTTCCGAAGTGTCATCAACTGATTGACCGCACTTTTCGCAGCATTTCCAGCTTTGACATTTATTTCCTTTATGCTGTCTGCAAGCAGTTCAAACTTCATATTATCCGCCATGTTATATTTCATCTCCCTGTCCTAAAGGTTCCCATTTCTATGATTATATCATAACATCTGGGTAAAACAAGATAAAGCCAGACACGGAGATGCAAAAACTCTTTTCCTGATTGTGTTTTATTGCGAAAACCATTCTTGGAAATTCTCTCAACACGGTTGAGATTTTTTAGAGGCTTACAAATCTTCAAACTTGGAGAGCACCGTCACGGTGCTTTTGTTCCTTAGCGCTGGGCTTATCTTTTCCGCCGATGTTAAGGACCACATTTAAGGTAGCCAGCCGCTTGGACTTTTCCGCAAGTTTCGCTTCCTGATGGAACGGGCGCTTGACCTCGATGTTTGCATCTTCCATCTACAATTTATTAGCGGCCTGTCTGTGTGTTTTAATTAGTTGTTGCAAGGTATCCTTATCGCTAATTTGCTTTTGAACATTTATATTTCTTCTATACATTCGGCTTCTTTTTCTTTACACAAAAAACAGGGGCTGCAAATTTGTGTTTGTCCACAATCAGCAGCCCTCTTTTATTCATTCAGACAGATTTTCATAAAATAAAATTTACTCAAATGGATGTTCCTGAACTAAAATCTACTCAAACAGGTATTTACAGATTAAAATCTGCTTAAACAGGTGTTCAAAAAACAAAATCCACTCAGGCGGATGTGTCACAAATCAAACAGGCTCATCTGCTTATATTCCTGAGACTTTGCAAGCTGTATCGGCTTTTTATGAAGTAAAGAATCAAGGCAGGTGTCTTCAAAAATCCAATCCTCCACCTCAGGCGCCTCCAGAATCAAGGGCATCCGTTCATGAACAGACGCTACTGAAGTATTCGATTCTGTGGTCAGAATGACAAATCGGTCTTCCCCTTGGAACTGCCGGTAAAACCCTGCCATATACAAAATGCTGTCATCCCTGCGCATAAAAGACACTTTGTTTTTGGAAGCATCCCACTCATAAAAATGTCTTGCAGGAACAACGCATCTCCGATGCATAACACTGTCGCGGAACATGTTGCGTTCCAAAACAGTTTCTACCCTCGCATTGATCAGCAGATTTTTCCGCTCCTGCTGCACAAAACCCCAGCGCATCCTCTCTATCATTAAGTTCTGTCCTTTTCCACTCAGCACAACCGCTTCCTGCGAAGGATACACATCCCCCTCAATCGATGTGATCTGCCCGATCGTTTTTTCATCTGTGCTTTCCACACGCCCTCCCGAATGCAGTGACCGCGCGTCAATCTCACGTACAAGACGCTCAATTTCCCTGAACGTTCCATCATCGACATAATACCTTCCACACATATGATGGTATTCCTCCTGTTATCAGTCCCATGATCGGGCAAACTCTGCCGTAAAAAGAGAAAACCCTCAAAATATACAATCACAGTTCTTCATCTGCATGAGGTATTCTTTCCTCACAGAATCATCCTTCAACCGAACTGCATCCGTTGTGCAAAAAACGGTTTGAAAGCCAAAAGATATTTCTTATTTCTTACGCTTTGTCCGCTTTCGTTTTCTCTACTACCCGCCCTTTGATTTCTGCTATTTCCGGCACTTCCGTTTTTTCTGTTTCTGCTTTTCTGATCCCTGCATCTTCCGATTCCCGGATCTCTCGTTCTTACGCATCTTCTGATTCCCGGCCCTCTATCATTTCTGCTTCCGATTCTCCGATTATTATCTCTTCCGATTCCCGGACTTCTATCTCTTCCGCTTTCACTTCTCCAGTTTCTGTCTTTTCCACTTCTTCGATCTCTGCCTCTTCTGCCTCTTCTGTCTCTT
>JAUNGL010000186.1 GCA_030524665.1 Lachnospiraceae bacterium
AGTATTGATTTTTCAAGGTTCATCACACTAATAAGTGTGGGAAGTTTGAGTAATTTATTTTATACTAGGGTACAAAATAGTGCCGTCTTGCAGATTTCTTTACCAGACATTATAATTTGGCTATAAAAAGTGAAAGGACGGTAAGGAAATGTTTAACTTTAATTATTTTGCCCCTACTGAAGTATGTTTTGGAAGAGGCACGGTTGACAATGTAGGAGAATATGTAAAAAAATATCATGGTACGAAAGTTCTGATCCATTATGGCGGTGGAAGTATTGTCCGCACCGGATTGCTGGAACGGGTAAAAAAAGCGTTGGATAAGGCTGGTATAACGCATATGGAGCTTGGCGGTGTGGTGCCCAATCCTCACTTGTCTAAAGTGTATGAAGGAATCGAACTTTGCCGGAAAGAAAAAATTGATTTTCTGCTTGCTGTCGGTGGAGGAAGCGTAATTGATTCCACAAAAGCAATCGGATACGGGTTAACAAATGAGGGAGATGTATGGGATTTTTTTGAACATACAAGGACAGCAGATGATTGCATGCCTTTAGGATGCATATTAACGATTGCGGCGGCCGGAAGTGAGATGAGCAATAGCTGTGTGATTACCAAAGAAGATAATGACGAAAAACGGGCTTATGATGATGATATTTCCCGTCCGAAGTTCGCTATTATGGATCCGGAGCTGACGATGACTCTGCCGGACTTCCAGACGGCTTGCGGATGTACGGATATGTTAATGCATACGGAGGAACGTTATTTTACTAATGGCGGAAATATGGAAATTACCGATAGTATTGCAGAGGCATTGATGCGTACTGTTATCAAGTATGCACGTGTACTGGTTCATGAACCGGAAAACTATGAAGCCAGAGCGGAAGTTATGTGGGCAGGAAGCCTTGCACATAATGGCTTGACTGGTTGTGGAAATGATGGGGGAGACTTTGCGTCTCACATGCTGGAACATGAAATGGGCGGAATGTTTGATGTAGCGCATGGCGCAGGGTTAGCTGCAATCTGGCCAGGCTGGGCGCGTTATGTTCATAAGGATTGCCTGCCGAGATTTAAACGATTTGCCTTATATGTCATGGGTGTGGAAGATGAAGGAAGTGATGCGGAAATTGCACTGACAGGAATCGAAGCAATGGAATCATTTTATCATTCTATCGGTATGCCAATCAACATGAGAGAATTGGGAATTGAACCAACGGAAGAACAGATTTTGGAAATGGCACATCGTTGCGCACTGGCAACAGGCGGCCAAATAGGTTCTGCAAAGGTACTGAAAGAAGAAGATATGGTTCAAATCTATAAAATGGCAAGGTAGGCAGTGGAATACAAAATGTGAAAGAATAGGGAGGCAGGTTCCTGAAGAAAGGAGACTGCCGCCCGTTTTATTCATTGTCCGCATTGTGGCGGTTGAATGAACAGGAAGGTGAGGAAAATGGAGAAGATATTAGTAATTTGTGATGATGTATGGCATCCGGCAGAGGTAATCGAAAAGGGGTTAGCTTCATTAGGCGGTGAAAAATACCAGTTTGAGTTTGTAAAGGCAGCAAAAGATATTCTGACCCCGGAGATGATAGAAGAGTATCCATTGATTATATGCTGTAAAAGTAATAATGTAACATCCGGAAATCCGGCGCCATGGTTTGAGGATACGGTAACGGAAGTGATGGGCGGTGAATTTCGACGTTATGTGGAACGGGGAGGTGCTTTCCTTTCTGTTCATTCCGGAAATGTTTTTATGGGTGATAGTGACGGTGTCAGAGAATATACAGATTTTGTCGGAAACCGTTTTTTGTCTCATCCGCTTCGATGCAGAGTGACATTGAAAAAAGAAAAAGATCATCCGATTATGGATGGAGTAGAGACGCAGTTTGACATCAGAGATGAGCATTATCAGATGGAAATTCTGGCAGAAGATGCAGACATTTTTCTTTCATCGGTTTCAGAGACAGGAGGTATTCAGACAGCAGGATATACCAGAAAAATCGGGGATGGACGGCTTTGTGTCCTGACACCGGGACATACACTTTCTGTTTGGAGAAACAACCAGTTTCAGAGAATTCTTTTGAATGCAATTGCATGGTGTCTTGAAGGAGAGGTGGCTGTGAAGTGAAAAGTGTATTTATTACAGGAGCAGACCGGGGAATTGGCCTGGCACTCAGCAGGAAGTTCTTAGAAAATGGCTGGCAGGTATTTGCCGGGCGTTTTATGAAGGACTGGGGGGAACTGGATGCGCTTCAGGAAGAATATGGGGAGGCGCTTTCTCTGATCAGCCTGGATGTAGGTAACCAGGACTCTGTAAAACAGGCAGCGGCAGCGGTAGGGAAACAGACGGGATGTCTGGACATGTTGGTGAATTGTGCTGGTATTTTTCAGAATGGCGGTGATGAGGCAATTCTCCGTTGTCTGAATATTAATGCGGTGGGACCTCTACGTATGGTGGAAGCTTTTCTTCCGCTTATGGAGCAGGGAGAGAAGCGGCTGTGTTTCTTTTCTTCTGAGGCAGGTTCTATTACGCTTGCCCATCGTGATGGTGATGTGGCTTACTGTGTATCCAAGACATGTCTGAATATGGCAGTTCGGCTGATGTTTGAAAAACTGCAGACTCAGGGATATCGTTTCCGGTTATACCATCCGGGCTGGGTTCGTACCTATATGAGCGGAAAGAAAAGTACGGTGGGTAATTTCGAACCAGAAGAAACGGCAGAAGTAGCATACAGGCAGTTCATCTCTGAACGGGATTGGGAGGATGTACTGATTTTATGTGATATATCGAATGAAATATGGCCATTCTAAAAAGTCAGGAGAAAATGAAATGAGGAAAATTGTTTTATGCATGGATAATGGAAATTTGAGTCTTAGAGAAGTAAAAAGTTATCTGGCTTCTCATAATTGTAAGGTATATACCCTGCCGGAGAGAGATAAAGATATCAAAGCAATGTTGACAGAAATCGGACAGAAAGAGGGACGCATTGATCTGCTGCTTTTTGGCGTGAATGAACAAATATCTGAAGATGGTGCCGTTGGTACAGCACGCGATTATGAAATGCTTCTGGAGTCAGTAGGAGAGCAGATGAACCGTGTCCGGAATACGATTGAGGAGACACTTCCGCTGCTGCGAAAGGGGAATCTGAAACGGATTGGCATGATTACAAAGAAAGAGTCCAGTATCAGTAACTGCAGAGATGACTGCAATTATGGACGGCATATGGCATGGGCAGGATTGAATATGATGGGGAAACTCTATTTCAATTTGCTGCGTCCGGAAGGATTTACCTTCCGGTGGTATTGTTTAGAAGAAAACGCAGGAGGAATGTCAGCAGGAGAGTATCTTCTGAGTGGGCTGTGCTATGATTCGAATGAGCCGTATTGCCATTCCGATGAGAACCGGTTTGTTATGCGCGATTCCCATTTGAGAGAGATTCCATGGTAGAAGATCAGATATAGGTGATCATGTGGGAGTACATTCATTAAGGAGTACACTACGGAAGATATTGCCTGACATAAAATCCCCTGAAGTATATGAAAAGTACTGGTAAGCGGGACGGGATCAATATCATTGCTGTCCCGGAATGGTATCCGGGACAATGTTAATGGGAGCTGCTGCCTTCTGGCAGCGGCTCTCCCAGTTGTAAAAGGCACTTACTGCAATTTTGTTTTCACAGCACCAGTCAGCATCTGTCATACATTCTTACGGCGTTCATTGATTTGTCTGATTTGTTCTGATGATCTGTTATTTTTGATAATATTCAATAAACAGCTTGATAAATTTTTCAACTGTATGCGAAATGTAACAATGCCTGTTTGTCACGATATTCATTTCCCGAATCGCTTCGGGATGGCCTATCCGGTAAAATAAAACCTGCGGAGAGGGTTTATTGATAATACGGTTACTGACAAAGGTTGCGCCAATCCCGGCTTCTGCCAATGCATATAAGGTAGCCATTTGAGATGCTTCCATACGAATGTCAGGTGAAATGCCAGCTGCTTCAAAAAAATGCTCAGCTCTGTGGCGCAGATCATAGCTGGGTTTCAGCAGCACAAATGGAGTATCAGCAAATGCCTGCATATCTGCGGCAGGATAAAAAAGGTGAGAGGGATGAAGGAGTTCTTCGCTGGTCATGGCATAAGAAGCCAGGTTTTGGTTCACCGGAAAAGAGACTGGCACAGCTAAGACAAGTTCATCCTGAAAAATAAATTTGTTTTTGAAATCAGGTTCTTTTGTTGGCCGACTGACAAAAGTAAGGTCTATTTCTTTTTTAAGCAGCATCTTTTTCAGTTCATAAGCGCCGGACTCAACAACATCCAGATGAACACCTGGATATCGTTTCTGGTATTCCATCAAAACCGGGGGCAGGATATAGGAGAAAAAATAGCTTGTAGCGCCTATCCTGATATTGCCGGTAGTGAGATCTGACAAATCCTGAATCCTTGTCTGCAATTCTTTTTCAATCTGCAGGATTTCCTCAATTTTTTCAATATATATTTCGCCGGCGGCAGTGAGCCGCAATGGCTTTTTGCTGCGGTCAAAAATCGGCATCCCGATGCGCGCTTCTGCCTTCTGGACAGATATGCTCAGGGCAGGCTGGGTGAGATACAGGGATTCGGCTGCTTTTGCAAAGCTTCCTTTTTGATAGACCGTATAGATGTATTTCATTTCAGCTTCCATGATGATCTCCTATAAATTCAATTAATGATAAATAAATTATATATAATTGTATTTATACTTTCAACAGTTTATTATAGAAATACAAGATAAAATTATAATTAATGAACAGGAGGTTGTGTATGGAAAAACCAATAATACGGAAATTTCCACGAAAAATGGCTGACATTCCGATTGATTTTGAGCATCCGAACCAAACTCTGATTCAGGGCTGTTTTGAGGAAGCCGTGTCAGTAAATGGTAAGAGCAAAAGCTTTCTGACGTATATTCCGGAAAAACTGGAATATTGCCGGCCATGTCTGATCGTGGCTCCGCCAGCCGGTGTGGATTCGGCGGAGTATATGGAAGAATCCGGACTGAAAAAGCTGGCGGATGATCAAAGGCTGTTTCTGTTTTTGCTGAAGGCGGAGCCTTCGGGATGGAAGTACGATGGGAATGA
>JAUNGL010000020.1:0-24967 GCA_030524665.1 Lachnospiraceae bacterium
CTCCTCCCGCTCTGGGGCATCGTATGAAATGTCCCGTTCGTCAACTAAACACGAATCTGGCTGAACTGCTCATCTCAAATCAGCCGTGATTCTGCCTTCGTCCCAAAAAAAATGCCAGCTCCCGGTCAATCTGTTCATATGCACATTCCACCTGATCACAGCTGTTGTCGATCACAACCTGACATTTCTCCCGATATACCTGTTCCCCGAGCTGGTTTTCCATAATCCGGTGCACCTTCTCTTCCGAATATCCGCGGCTCTTCATTAACCTATTACACCGCACTTCCGGATCCGTATGAATATACCAGAGTTCATCACAAACCAGATCATAGTGATCTTCCAGCAGAAGAGCTGCCTCTATCACAAAGAACGAGAGCTTCCCTCTCTGGCGCTCCTTCTCTATTTCCGTTACAATCTTTTTTTTCACCGCAGGATGGACAATTCCATTCAGCTTTGCCAGCAGCTCCGAATCGGCAAACACTACAGACGCAAGTCTCCCTCGGTCAATCCTGCCGTCTGCATCCAAAATCTCTTTTCCGAACAGAGCAACCACCTCTTCAAAGCATACGCCGCCCGGCTGCTGCAGGTGAAACGCCACCTGATCTGCCTGAATGATCCTTGCTCCGTGCTTCTGCTCCAAATAGGCAAGAATCGTGCTTTTACCGGCGCCAACGCCTCCCGTAATTCCCAATACCTTCATCTTCTGTCCTTCCCTGTTTACTTTGCCTCATACCAGTTCTTTCCACTGTGCATGTCGATCTCCAGATGTACTTTCAGCTCGGCCGCATGCTGCATCTCCTCCGCAAGGATTTCACGCACCTGCGCTTCCTCTTCAGCAGCAGTCTCCACAAGCAATTCATCATGTACCTGCAAAATGAGCTTTGATTTCAGGTTGTGCTTTCTCAGCGATTCGTTGACATGGTTCATCGCAATCTTGATAATATCCGCCGCAGTTCCCTGAATCGGCGCATTCATCGCAACACGCTCTCCGAAAGAGCGCTGCATGAAATTCGAAGATTTTAGCTCTGGCACCGGCCGCCTTCTTCCGAATAAGGTTGTCACATATCCGTTCTTCTTCGCCTGATCGACCGTACGATCCAGAAATTCCTTGATTCCGGGATACGTATGGAAATACTGTTCGATGTATTCCTGCGCTTCTTTCCGCGTGATGCTCAAATCCTGGCTCAGTCCGAAGGAACTGATCCCATAGACGATTCCGAAATTAACTGCTTTTGCATTTCTTCTAAGCAGCGGCGTCACTTCCTCCGGCGCGACATGGAAAACCTGAGAAGCTGTGATGCTGTGGATGTCCTGCGCCTCCCGATACGCCTGAATCAGCATTTCATCATTGGAAAAATGTGCCAGCACGCGAAGTTCAATCTGTGAATAATCCGCATCCACAAATACATATCCCGGTTTCGGGATAAATACTTTGCGGATCAAACGACCAAGCTCCATCCGGACCGGAATATTCTGCAGATTCGGCTCCGTACTGCTGATTCTTCCGGTTGCAGTGATCGTCTGATGGAATTTACCATGGATTCTGCCGTCCGGTGAAATATAATTTGCCAGCCCATCCGCATACGTCGACTTCAATTTGGTAAGCTGACGGTATTCCAGAATATCTGCCACAATCGGATAGTCTGGCGCCAGCTTATCCAGCACATCCGCCGCTGTAGAGTAACCTGTCTTCGTCTTCTTTCCGTGCGGAAGCTGGAGCTTTTCGAACAGAATGACACCCAGCTGTTTCGGTGAGTTGATATTAAATGCTTCTCCTGCTTCTTCCTGAATCTGTCTCTCCAGCTCACTGATCCGTCCGGTCAGCTGTTCCCCATATTTCTTCAGTTCATCTGCCTCGACAAGAATCCCTTCCCGCTCCATCTCATACAATGTATAGACCAGCGGCATTTCAATCTCATCAAACAGCTTCGTCATCGCAAGCTCATCCAGCTTTTCCCGGAGCTTCGGCAGGGAGAGCAGTGGGATTAGCGACTGCATACATACAAAATTCAGGAACTTGTCCGCTTTCTCCTCCTCAACCTCTGCAAGACTGTCTTTGCCAAACAGTTCTGCCCGTGACGCAATCATCCGGCCTGCATACTCCTTGGCCAGATCTTCACATGCGTAGCTATCCTTGAGCGGATTGATCAGATATGCTGCAACTGCAGCATCATAAAGATGCTTTCGATTCTCCGGTAACAATTCAAAATAAGAAAGCTGTTCTTTCAAATGCATCGTGACAAAGCAGCCATCCGAGGCCAGCAGCTCCGACAACCTCGTTCCCAGATAATCTGCGGTCAGAAAACCGGCCGCCCGGATGAAATACGCTTTTCCATCCCCATCAATAGAAATGGAAATTCCAAGGATCTGATTCCGCTCAGCAATCACCTGAAAACCGGCATTTCGCCCGGATGCCCGCGCAAATACCTGCTCTGCCTCCTCCAGATCCTCCACCCGGATCAATTCTTCCTGCCTTTCCTGCTCTGTTTCTTCCGGATCATCCGCAAATTTTGAAAGAATATTTTTGAATTCCAGCCTGCGGCAGAGCTGCTTCGCCTCCGGCGTATAAAGATTCTCAATCTTTGCCTTTTCTTTTTCGAGTATGATCGGCGCATGGAGGTCAATCGTTGCAAGTGTCTTGCTCATCTGTGCCAGCTCATAATGATTTCGTATCGCTTCCCGGGCTCTCGGCGGGGTCACTGTTTCCAGATTCTCATGCGCATTTTCAATGGATCCGAACTGCGCAATGATCTTCGTCGCAGTCTTCTCACCAATCCCCGGAACACCGGGAATATTATCCGAGCTGTCCCCCATCAGTGCCTTGACATCTATAAACTGCTGCGGTGTTACCATATATCTCGCTTCCACATCTTTTGCAAAATAGTCTTCCACCTCAGTCCCGGTTGCCTTTGTCTTCGGAATACGGATGCAAATCTCATCTGTAGCAAGCTGCAGCAAATCCCTGTCTCCGGAAACTACAGATACGCAGAGCCCTTCCGCCTGCATCTGGTGAGATACGGTTCCCAGAATATCATCCGCCTCATACCCCTCCAGCGTCAATACCGGAATCTTCATTGCCTCCAGCATTTCCTTCATCAAAGGCACCTGCTCATGCAGCTCCTGCGGCATCGGTTTTCTGGTACCTTTATATCCATCATACATCTTATGGCGGAATGTCGGTGCCTTCAGGTCAAATGCAACTGCCGCATAATCTGCCTTCTCCTCATCCAGAACCTTAAACAAAATATTCAGGAAACCATATACTGCATTCGTATGGAGTCCCTCACTATTCGTCAGCATTGGTATCCCGTAAAAAGCACGGTTCAAAATACTGTGCCCGTCAATCAAAACAATCTTTTCCTTCTCTGCCATTATATCTCCTCTCTGTATCGGCCTGAAATGACATGGCGGTCGAAATCACTTTCCTGCAGATCCTGCCTTCTCTCCATTCACAGATACATTTTCGGTCTGCTCCTGCTCAGGCATCGTCTCCCCGGCACCTGATTGTATTACTATTTTTACTTTCCCTTGATTCTGCGTGTCTTCTTTTTCTTTCTGTGCTTCTGTCCTTCTTTCCTGAACTATCTCCGAAATTCTTTCGGAAAGCTCTTCCGGCAATCCTGTATCGGATTCTTCTTCCATAATGATCTCAGCCGGACGATTGATCCGCAGAAAAACCTTCCGGAATATATTCTCATCCAGATTCCCCCGGCTCATCTGAAATCCGCTGACCACGCAGAAAATGAACAACAGTTCAGTACAGCCAAACAGAATACTCTGCAATACTCTCGAAGCCTTATGCGCAATCAAACGCCTTCTGGCCATCCGCAGTGATTCCTCCAGCATTTTCTTAAAATCATATTCCCGGTGCTCCCCTGTATCCAGCAGATCCATCGCCTTATAGAAGGTAAAATAAATATCCAGCTCGTCCATACAGTCATCACACTGTTCAATATGCTTCAGAAATTTCTCTAATTCTTTATCCGACAGCTCACCCTTCACATAAGGGGCAACCATCCTTCTTGCCTCAATACAATTCATAAGCTATCTCCAAATATTCCTATCACTACATATGATCTGTTCACCATCACGCGATTCAGACCATAGTCCGTCTGCTTACGCTTTATTTTAATGCCTGATTCAAAAACTGGCAACTTATTTTGACATAATTTCATAACTTTGGTAAAATAATTTTATACTCAAACGTTCAGAACCGTATTAAAATCGAACAACAGAAAGACTGCGGTTTACGTTCTGAATCGCGACACTATCATATTGAAGTGGAAATCTCACTGTTACCACTGCCAGTTATCCATTTCTCATATGGCAGCAGTCCTCAGTGTCAGTTTTCCCGGAACGGAGTTCATATGAAAGAAAAACTTTACACAATCCCACTGAATGATGCGATCAACGAGCATGATGAATGTCCCTTCTGCTTTATTGAGCGCAAACTGGAACATGACATGATTGATTTTGTCATTGGCAACAGTTCTTCCTATATGGAAAGTGATATCCGCGCCCAGACAGACGAGGCCGGTTTCTGTCGTGAGCACATGAAGAAAATGTTTGACTACGGCAACACCCTTGGCAATTCCCTGATTCTGAAAACCCATTACCAGAAGCTTCGGAAAGAAATGAAACAGCAGTTTGACTCCTTCCAGCCCGGAAAGTCCTCTTTCCTGAAGCGGATCAAGTCAAAGCCGTCCGAAGAAAAAGGTGCCATCGGTGCATGGACTGCATCCAAAGACTGCTCCTGTTATGTGTGCAAAGGATTGGAAGATACATTTCAGCGTTATCTTTCCACCTTTTTTGCGATGTATGCAAAGGATGAAGAATTCCGCAATAAAATCAAAAACAGCAAAGGCTTCTGCCTGCATCATTTCGGAATCCTCTGTGATGCGGCTGACCATTACCTGAATGACAAACAGAAGGCTGAATTTTTCCCGATGATCTTTTCTCTGATGGAAGAAAATATGGCACGCGTGGAAGAAGACCTGACATGGCTGATCGACAAATTTGACTACCGGAATAAGGATGCAGAGTGGAAGAATTCCAAGGATGCCCTGCAGCGCAGTATGCAGAAGCTCCGCGGCGGATATCCGGCTGACCCCGTATATAAGATGAAATAAATTACAGTTCAACCACCACGCATGCAGGCCACAGACCGCCTGCTGACATGTGATGTGACAGCAGGCGGGCCTCATAAGTAATTCAAAATTACAATTTCATAAAAACAGCTTGTATCATATACCAGAAATACATCCTTCACTGATGTCTCATCTCCTTTTCGCAAATCAAATACTATCATCCCAGTGTTTTTATTTCCCTGCATTCACATACGATACACAATCAAATACAACACCCCCGCTTCAGCCGTAAAGCATAATAGCTTGAAGCGGGGGCACTTATATATCTTTCTTATTTTACGGTTGTCAACCGCAATCCATGACAGCAGAAGACAGCGGCGCTATTTCCTGTTATCCGGATTCTATTTATAATTTACGATCTGACCGAATTCCGGCTTGAGGGATGCTCCGCCTACCAGACCGCCGTCGATATCTGCCTGTGCGAACAGATCCGGAGCTGTCTTAGCGTTTACAGAACCGCCGTACTGGATGCGGATCTCTGCTGCTGTAGCATCATCGTAGATCTCAGCGATGCACTCACGGATGCCCTTGCAAACTTCCTGTGCCTGCTCTGTGGTAGCTGTCTTGCCTGTTCCGATGGCCCAGATCGGCTCGTAAGCGATCACTGCTGTCTTAGCCTGATCTGCTGTTACGTTCTGGAAGCCAACCTTTACCTGCTGACGAATCCAGTCCATAGTGATGCCCTGCTCTCTCTGCTCCAGAGACTCACCACAGCACATGATCGGTGTGATGCCGTGCTCGAATGCTTTCAGCATCTTCTTGTTTACAGTCTCGCTTGTCTCAGCGAAGTACTCTCTTCTCTCAGAATGTCCGAGAACTACATACTTCACGCCTACATCGGTCAGCATAGCCGGTGAAATCTCTCCTGTGTATGCTCCCTTTTCTTCGAAATACATATTCTCAGCACCTACCTGGATGTTGGAACCCTTAGCGGCTTCCACTACCGGAAGGATGTCGATGGCCGGTACACAGAATACTACATCTACTTCATCGTTTGCTACGAGCGGCTTCAGAGTCTCAACAAGCTTTACAGCCTCGCTCGGAGTCATGTTCATTTTCCAGTTTCCTGCAACGATTTTCTTTCTTCCCATTTTATTTATCCTCTTTTCTCTGCTTTTCTTCAGATGAAATCATCCTCACCGATACACTGCCGCAATTGCTGCATAAATTCCTCCATCCGGATCCGGTCAACCACGATCTGGGTGTTAGAAAACAATGTATACTTTGCAGAATTCAGATAATTCTGCATTTCATCCAATATCAGCTTCGCTTCCTGATTCTTATTTATCATCTGCTGCTACTACACCCGGGAGTTCTTTTCCTTCCAGGAACTCAAGGGATGCGCCGCCGCCTGTGGAGATGTGGGACATCTTGTCACCGAATCCGAGCTGGTTTACAGCTGCTGCGGAATCGCCGCCGCCGATGATGGTTGTTGCATCTGTCTCAGCCAGAGACTTCGCAACTGCAATCGTTCCTTTTGCAAGGATCGGGTTCTCAAATACACCCATCGGTCCATTCCATACTACAGTCTTCGCAGACTTCACTGCGTCAGCATACAGAGCAGCCGTCTCAGTTCCAATGTCCAGACCCATCATATCAGCCGGGATTGCATCTGATTTAACAACAGAAACTTCGATCTCAGCATCAATCGGTGACGGGAATGCTGCTGCGATTGTAGTATCAATCGGAAGAAGCAGCTTCTTGCCCAGCTTCTCAGCCTTGTCCATCATCTCTTTGCAGTAATCGATCTTGGTGTCGTCTACGAGAGAAGTTCCTACTTCGTATCCCTTTGCCTTCAGGAAGGTATATGCCATACCACCGCCAATGATCAGTGTATCGCACTTTTCAAGCAGGTTGGAGATTACATTCAGCTTGTCTGCTACCTTTGCCCCGCCAAGGATTGCTACGAACGGACGTACCGGGTTGTTTACTGCATTGCCAAGGAAATCGATTTCCTTCTGCATCAGATAACCTACTGCGCACTCGTCTACGAATGCTGTCACACCTACGTTGGAGCAGTGTGCACGATGAGCGGTACCGAATGCATCATTTACAAATACATCACACAGGGAAGCCAGCTCTTTGCTGAATGCTTCACCGTTCTTTGTCTCTTCCACTCTGTAACGTGTGTTCTGGAGAAGGACAACCTCTCCATCTTTCATAGCTTCTACAGCAGCCTTAGCATTTGCACCTACTACTTCGTCATCTGCTGCAAATTTTACTTCCTGTCCAAGCAGCTCGGAAAGACGTACTGCTACCGGTGCAAGTGAAAGCTCCGGCTTCGGCTCTCCCTTCGGCTTACCAAGGTGTGAGCAGAGGATAACTCTTCCACCGTCAGCAATCAACTTCTTGATGGTCGGAAGCGCTGCTACCAGACGGTTCTCATCTGTGATCTTGCCTTCCTTCAGCGGTACGTTGAAATCGCAGCGCACCAGGACTTTTTTGCCTTTTACGTTGATATCATCAACAGATTTTTTGTTAAGCATTGGAATTTCCTCCTGATTCAAATTTTACTTTCAAAAAGAGGTCCGGTCCAACCAGACCGGACCTCTTTTCAGGTCTTTTTCAGAACAGCCTTGTCCAAGACAATTATGCAAGCTCTGCGAAGTACTTGATTGTACGAACCATCTGGCTTACATAGGAGTTCTCATTGTCATACCATGAAACAACCTGTACCTGAGATGTTCCGTTTCCAAGATTTACTACCATTGTCTGAGTAGCATCAAACAGAGAACCAAATCTCATACCAACGATATCAGAAGATACGATCTCGTCTGTATTGTATCCGAAGGACTCTGTAGCTGCTGCCTTCATAGCTGCGTTGATACCTTCAACTGTAGCCTCACCCTTAACAACTGCGTTCAGGATTGTAGTAGAACCAGTCGGGGTCGGAACACGCTGAGCTGCACCGATGAGCTTTCCGTTCAGTTCCGGAATAACAAGACCGATTGCCTTAGCTGCACCTGTAGAGTTCGGAACGATATTAACAGCACCTGCACGTGATCTTCTCAGGTCGCCCTTTCTCTGCGGTCCGTCAAGGATCATCTGGTCACCTGTGTAAGCGTGGATTGTGCACATAATACCAGACTCGATCGGAGCATAGTCATTCAGAGCCTTTGCCATCGGAGCAAGGCAGTTTGTTGTACAGGAAGCTGCAGAAATAACGGTATCCTCCGGCTTCAGTGTCTCGTGGTTTACATTGTAAACGATGGTCGGAAGGTCATTTCCTGCCGGAGCAGAGATAACAACTTTCTTAGCACCTGCTGTGATGTGTGCTTCAGATTTAGCCTTGGAGGTGTAGAATCCTGTACACTCCAGAACTACATCAACACCGATCTCTCCCCAAGGAAGCTCAGCAGCGTTAGCCTTTGCATAAATCTTGATTTCTTTTCCGTCTACGATGATGGAATCGTCTGTAAAGGAAACCTTGTCAGCCAGAGCATATTTTCCCTGTGAAGAGTCATACTTCAACAGGTGAGCCAACATTTTCGGGCTTGTGAGGTCGTTGATCGCAACTACTTCGTATCCCTCTGCGCCAAACATCTGTCTGAAAGCCAGACGACCGATACGGCCAAATCCATTGATTGCAACTTTTACTGCCATGATTTCAATTCCTCCTAAAAGTAATTTTACTACTAGCTGTTGGAAATTCAATTCGTTAAGAATTTCTCAACTTATTGTTATTCTAACTAATTTATCCAGAAAATTCAAGTAGAAATTCTTGCAGAAACCACTTTTTTATGGACTTTTTATATTTCTTCCGCTATGATAGGAAGCATGGATGAGATCACCGGAAATTTTTCCCGCACTTTACCGAAAATTCAGGACTTTTTCCGGTATTTATTATAGAACTTGCCATGAGGAGGAATCTGGAAACATGAAATATATTACGTATGACTGCCATTTGCATTCTGATTTTTCGGGGGACTGCGAAATCCCCGCCTCCGGGATGATTGCACGTGCCCTTTCGCTTGGGCTTGACGGGATCTGTTTTACAGAGCATCTCGACCTTGATGCCCCTGTCACAGACGGATGTGATTTTTCCCTCGATACCGATTCTTATTTCAAAAAGATGCGGCAGCTGCAGGAAACGTATGACGGACGTATTGCCATACGCATTGGTGTGGAGCTGGGACTGCAGGAACATGTACTGGATGTACTGACTGATTACGCAGCTTCCTGGCCGTTTGACTTCATCATCGCTTCCCAACACTATATCAATGGCAGTGATCCCTACTACCCCTCTTATTTCGAGGGACGCGAAGAGCGCCAGTGCTACGAGGAATTCTTTGAGGTCCAATTGGCGAATCTGAAACGTTTTTCTTCCTACCAGACGCTTGGCCATATGGATTATGTGGTCCGTTACGGCCCAAACCGGAACAGTCAGTATTCCTTCGAAGCATATTCGGACTACATCGACCCGATCCTGAAGCATCTGATCGAGAATGGAAAATGCCTGGAAGTAAACACCGGCGGCTTCAAATATGGCCTCGGACAGCCGAATCCGGATACCAGTGTCCTGAAACGCTACCGTGAACTTGGCGGTGAGCTGGTCACAATCGGCTCAGATGCCCATACACCGGAATATCTTGCCTTTGATTTTCCGCGTGCGGCAGATCTTCTCAGGCAGCTCGGATTCCGTTATTACGCCGTATTCCGCAATCGTACGGCCGAACTGATGCCCCTCGTATAACAGGCTTTGGCATAGAAAGAAATTGGAACGGTCTGCTTATGAAATGCAGCCGTTCCAAATCTGTTCAGTCTTATTCTTCCCTGGCAATCTGATTATATGCCCGGAATGCATCATCAATATGATACTGGGCAGTACGCGGTTCCGCCGCAACTCCTCCTGTGACCAGAATATAATCCCTGCCATTAACCTCCGCAAAGCTTGCCAGACAATGTCCGGCTTCTCCGGTATAACCGGTCTTGCCTCCAAGAATCTGCCCGCCGTTTACAGACGGGTCTTCCATTCCTTTAAACATGGTCCCATAGAAGGTAAAACCATCAGGATGGACATTGGAAGGTGGCACGGAATAATATTTACTCGTAATAATCTGATAAAATGTATCGTTCTTCAAGGCGGCACGCAGAAGCTTTGCAATATCTTCCGCTGTCGAATACTGTTCCGGGTCGTGCAAACCTGTCGAATTGCAGAAATGTGTGTTCGAAAGTCCGAGCTCCTCTGCCTTTTCATTCATCAGTACAGCAAAGTCTGCTTCAGAACCTGCTGCCTGCAGTGCAAGCTCGCGACAGCATTCCGCGCCTGACGGAAGCATAGCTCCATACATCAGGTCAATGATTCTGGCTTCCTCTCCCGGGTCAAAGCCTGCCCGTGAAGCATCCTGATCATACAGCTCCTGAAAATAATCATAGGAAAGCGTCACGGTCTGATTCACATCCTTCAGTTGTTCCAGAGCAGTAAGTACAGTCATAATCTTGGTCAGTGACGCCGGGTACATCTGTTCACTGCTTCGTTTCGAAGCCAGTATCTCCCCGCTGTCCCGGTCAATTAAAACCGCATAGGGACTGTCCAGCAGCTCCAGGTCCACATTTACCTGCGGTGCCGTATTTTTCCCCAGCCGATATAAAAGCAGCGTTCCGGCCAGACAGACCGCTATCAAAGATAATAAGATAACCGGTAGCAGAAAACGCATCCGCTCGTTTCGCCTTCTGCGTCTTGCACGGGCGGCTGCCGTACTGCCGGACATACGGCAGCCGGAGCTGCTTCTCCTCTGTCCATTTGTATTCCGGCTGCCCATACTGTTTCTGCGGTGTACGGTCTGACTAGGCGGACGTTTCGTTCCTGTTGTATTTCTTCTTTCCTGAGTCATAAATTTTCCTCGTAATCAGCGGCTTCTTTCATCCTTTTCCCATTATAGTTCCGCCGCCTGCCACATACGCTCCGTCATAAAACACCACGGCCTGTCCTGGTGTCACAGCGCGCACCGGCTCCTCAAAAACCACCTCTGCGAGATCCTCATCCAGTCTCCGCACAACTGCCTTCGCTCCCTGATGATTATAACGGATCTTGGCCGTGACTTCCATTTCACCATCCAGATCCGGAATACTCATGAAATTCAGGCGGTTGCAGAGCAGCCTGTCCGAAAAGACATCCAGATTGTCTCCAATGACTACTTCATTCGTCTCCGGGCGGATTTCCAGCACAAATACCGGTTTCCCCATGGAGAGATTCAGGCCCTTGCGCTGTCCGACCGTATAATGTGTGATTCCCTTATGACGCCCGACCACAGTTCCGTCTTTTGTCACAAAATTTCCTTCCGGAATCTCTCTGCCGCTGTGTTCCCGGATAAAGCCTGCATAGTCCTGATCCGGTACAAAGCAGATTTCCATACTGTCCGGCTTATGTGCGACCCGAAGCCCGATAGTCTCAGCAATCTTCCGCACTTCCTCTTTCTCAAATTCACCGACCGGCATCAATGTATGGGAAAGCTGGTGTTGAGTCAGATTATACAATGCATACGTCTGGTCCTTCGCGGCTGTCTTTGACTTTGCGACTGTGTAACGGCCATTGGGCAATTTCACGATTCTGGCATAATGCCCGGTCGCGATATAATCAGCACCGATTTCCATACTGCGCCGGAGCAGTGATTCCCACTTAACATAGCGGTTGCAGGCAATACAGGGATTCGGTGTTCTTCCGGCCAGATATTCTGCCATGAAATAATCGATCACCTGCTTCTGGAACTCATCGCGGAAGTTCATCACATAATATGGAATCTCAAGCATGGAAGCTACACGTCTGGCATCCTCCACAGCACTCAATCCGCAGCATCCGCCATTCTCCTCCTGAATCTCCCGCTCTTCCTTCTGCCATATCTGCATTGTGACACCGATCACATCATATCCGGTTTCTTTCAGCAGATAGGCCGCCACGGAAGAATCAACACCGCCTGACATACCGACTACTACACGCTTTTTCTCCATATTACAAGACCTCAATTAATACTCTTCTTCCTCTTCTTCTTCGCCCTCATGGATATCCGACTTCGGTTTTGACAGTCCTTCAATCTTAATGCCGTGCTTCTCTGCGTAATCCCAAAGCGCTGCATGGATTGCTTCCTCCGCCAGAAGGGAACAATGAACCTTCACCGGCGGCAGCCCATCCAGCGCATCCATAACTGCTTTATTCGTCACCTGCAGAGCTTCCTGAACGCTCTTTCCCTTCACCAGTTCAGTTGCCATGCTGCTGGTGGCAACTGCTGCCCCGCATCCAAACGTCTTGAACTTCACATCCTGAATGATGCCGTTATCATCAATATCGAGATACATTCGCATGATATCTCCGCACTTTGCGTTTCCTACGGTACCTACACCGCTTGCGTTTTCAATTTCTCCCACATTTCTCGGATTCTGGAAATGGTCCATAACTTTTTCTGAATACATAACTGTGTTCCTCCAACTTCTATCTTCTATTGTTTTGCAGTAAATTCCTGATCTGTCTTTCACTGCTTCTGTCCATATCGCTATTTTTTCTGTGATTTTTTCACGAAATCCTCATACAGCGGCGACATACTCCGCAGACGCGCCACAATTTCCTTAATTTTCTCAATCGTAAAATCAATATCTTCCTTCGTTGTCTCAGCACTGAGTGTCAGACGCAGAGAACCGTGTGCAATCTCATGCGGCAGGCCGATTGCCAGCAGCACGTGAGACGGATCCAGCGAACCGGAAGTACATGCAGAACCACTGGAACCGCAGATACCCTCCATATCCAGCATAATCAGCATGGATTCACCCTCAACAAACTGGAAGCTGAAGTTTGCATTGTTCGGCAAACGGTTCGTACGGTGGCCATTTAATCTTGTATATGGTACCTCTTTCAGAATGCGGTCAATCAGATAATCACGAAGCTCTATTTCTTTTGCCGTACGTTCCTGCATCGTCCCAACTGCCTCTTCTGCTGCCTTGCCGTATCCGACAATCCCCGGAACATTCTCCGTGCCAGCACGGCGCTTTCTTTCCTGTGCCCCGCCATGGATCAGGGAACGGATCTTTACTCCTTTGCGGATATACAGAAAACCGATGCCCTTCGGACCGTTGATCTTATGCGCGCTGGAACTCAGCATATCGATATGAAGCTCATCCACATTGATTGGTACCTGCCCAAACGCCTGTACTGCATCCGTATGGAACAGAATTCCATGCTCGTGTGCAATCTCACCGATTTCCTTCACCGGCTGGATCGAGCCAATCTCATTGTTCGCAAACATCACAGAAATCAGGATTGTCTCCGGACGAATCGCCTTTTTCAGTTCCTCCAGCTTGATAATTCCATTCTCGTCCACATCCACATAAGTGACTTCAAAGCTCTGCTTCTCCAGATACTCACATGTGTGCAGAATCGCATGATGTTCAATCTTCGAAGTGATGATATGATTGCCCTTACTCCTGTATGCTTCTGCGGTCGCTTTCAGCGCCCAGTTATCAGCTTCGGAACCACCGGCAGTAAAATAAATCTCATTTGCTGCCGCTCCCAGTGTTCCGGCAATCGTCTCCCGGCTGCGGTTGATTGCCTCCTTGCTCTTTGTTCCAATACTGTAAATGCTGGATGCATTTCCATAGTACTCCGAAAAATACGGAAGCATTGCATCCAGTACCGTCTTGGAAGTTTTCGTTGTTGCTGCATTATCCAGATAAATCAACTTGCTCATATGCTTTGTCTCCTTCTGCTTCTACCTTTCATCTATTTACCGATGAGAATAACTGCCTTTCGGTGCCGCAATCGGCGCACAATTCTCGGTGTTCTTCAGCCGGAACAGCTTTCTCTGCTGAAATCAACAGTTCCGTCTCCTTTACACTTCTGTCTTGCCTTTTTACTTTCTTCGACAAGCTGATCCAGCATCATCTCATCTACCGTTCTGGCAATACTTTCATTGATTCTCTGCCATACGTATTTTGTCACACACAAATCTGCCCCCTGGCATCCCTCGTCCGTATGCGCGGAACATTCAACTGCCTCCAGATTGCCCTCCAAAGCACGCAGGATATCACCGACCGAAATCGTATCCGCCGGACGTGCCAGACGATAACCACCCTGTGCTCCGCGGATACTGACTACCAGCCCTGCCTTTTTCAGTTTGGCCACCAGCTGCTCCAGATAGCTTTCTGAAATGTTCTGACGGGCAGCGATACTTGCAATCGAAACTGCTTCCTCTTCACTGTACTGTGCCAGGTCAATCAGTGCCCGCAGTCCGTATCTTCCTTTCGTTGATAGCTTCATGGCATCCCCTCTGTCAGTTATTTCCCAGTGTTTTACTCGGATTTCTCGTCAATCATAGCACCCGTGTCCCTGTCTGTCAAGCCCCTTTCCTGATTCTTTTTCGTTTCACTAACACTTTCATATTCTGCATTTTATCATCATACCATAAACTAATACCGCTGCGGAGCACTATGTATGAATCAAAAACATTATTTACTGAAAGGTACCTTCCTCCTGACCGCTGCCGGAGCTGTTACCAGATTTCTCGGCTTCTTCTACAGGATATTCCTGTCTCGCACGATTGGTGCGGAAGGAATCGGGATTTACCATCTGATTCTTCCGGTCTATTCTTTTTGTATGGCTGCTTCATCCGGAGGAATTCAAACTGCCATTTCCCGCTTCTGTGCAGAGCGCTTTGCACAGAATGACAAAAAAGGATCTGACCGGATTCTGGCCATAGGCCTCGCCCTTTCCATCTCGGTTTCTATCCTCACCGCTTCTCTGCTTTATTATTGTGCAGACATGGTGGCTATCTCCTTCCTCGCGGAACCACGATGTGCTCCGCTGCTGCGCATTGTTGCTATCTCACTGCCTTTTTCTGTCATTCATGCATGTATCAGCGGTTACTTCATTGGGAAAAAACAGGTTTCTATACCTGCCATCTCCCAGTTTGCGGAACAGCTTTTCCGCATCGGCGCTGTTCTTCTTTTTTATACAATGCTGCAAAAGGACGGACGCTGTCTGAGTCCGGTTTCCATGGCATTCGGTCAGGCTGCCGGAGAACTCGCAGCCTCTCTCTATTGTACATTCTGTTATCTTGGGTCCAGACCTTCCGCTTCTGTCCGAACATGTGGCAGCCGCCTTTTACTTCAGGAATCCCGGCAGATTCTCGCCGTATCCTCACCGCTCGGCCTGAACCGGATGCTGATCTGTGTCCTGCAGGGAATTGAAGCAGCCCTGCTCCCGCAGCAGCTCATCCAATTTGGCCTGAATTCATCCGATGCGCTCTCCATGTACGGAACCCTGACAGGAATGACACTGCCGCTTCTGTTGTTTCCGACAGCTATTACCGGAGCAGTGGGGACGCTGCTCCTCCCGGCAGTCTCAGAAGCACGTGTTCTGAACCACCAAAAGCAGCTCTCCCGGACAATTGAGGCTACCTTCCGCGCCAGCTTCCTTCTGGGACTGGTCTGTTTTAATCTATTCTGCCTTTTCGGAACAGAACTCGGAACTCTCCTGTTTCATAATCAATTGGCAGGACATTTCATTCAAATGCTTGCCTGGATCTGCCCATTTCTTTATTTAAACACTACTCTTGTCAATATCCTGCATGGACTTGATAAAACGTTCGCCGTATCATTACAAAATTCGCTTGGTTTCGGCGTACGATTGGCTTCCGTGATATTTCTTGTACCGCAGTCCGGAATCGAGGGGTATTTTACAGGGTTGTTTGCCAGCCAGCTTCTCATATTCACTGCAACTCTATTCACGCTGCACCGCAGCGCACCTCTGCAGCTCCCTGTATTCCCGGTATTTTTGAAGCCGCTCGCTGTATGCTCGGCAAGCAGCATTCTTTTATACCTGATAAAAATCCTCATACCGCCGCTTGGTTTTGATACATGGGGCAGCTTTATTCTGTGCGGGCTGATTTATATCATTGCTTTCTCAGGATTATCTGCCGTCTTCCTTCTCCCGGACTGGCTGATCCCCCCGAAAAACAGACTGTCCGAACATAAATAATGCCGGATCGCCTGTGAGATTCCGGCTCTTCCCATCATTTATATGTAATTTAACAAACCAGAAAGCTATAAAGAGTAAACATTTTTTCTGCAGGGATTGCCGAAAAATCACGAAACCAGTCCGGTTTTATCATTTGCCGCAATCCCTGAAAACTGTTTAGCTGCTGTTTACACAACTGCCAGAAGTGCCGCCATAGAAACAGTCAAGTTATGCTCTGTTCATCAGCCCTGTGTCAGAATCATTTTCACATGTTCAATTTCTTCTTTAGTTGCCTTTGCTGCCGGTACATAATACTGCTTTGCTCGTGCAATCTGGTAAATCTCTTCCTGTGAAGTCTCACACTGATTGCGGATCTGCTTGAGTGTCTGCTTCAGCTGTGCATTCTCTGTCTGCGGAATCATTTCGCCATACCTTACCAGCTCACCATTAATGCCTGCAAGTGTGTCGGATACCATTGTTTTCTCATCCATGTTTATACCCTCCTACTGTAAAAAGCCCATAAGCTGCTGCTTGGACTGCATCGCTGACTGTGCGGATTTTTCAAAAAACTGCTTTACACTCGGATCTGTAGCCTGGGATGCATACGCCTGCATCTTGCAATGAGTTGTAGAGAATCCGCCAATCAGATGGCGAAGGTTCTGAAGGTCAAGTTCCGATAATTCGTTCATAAAAAAATTCCTCCTTCTGCTAACTGAGTTACACTCTCAGTATTCGCAGAAGAAGGAATTTTATTCAATGCCGAAAAACTTTTTATTACTCTCCAAGCAGAGAACGGTACAGTTCTTCATACTTCCTTGCAGAACTGTTCCAGGAGAAATCAGCTGCCATCGCACGGTCAATCAGCTTGTTCCATTCGCGCTTCTTGTTGTAGTAAACATCCATCGCATATTTCAATGTGTTGAACATCTCATGTGCATTGTAGTTTGCAAAGCTGAAGCCTGTTCCGGTGCCCTCATACTCATTGTACGGAATGACCGTATCCTTCAGGCCGCCTGTCTCACGCACGATCGGAAGTGTTCCGTAGCGAAGGCTCATCAACTGTGAAAGCCCGCATGGCTCAAACAGAGACGGCATCAGGAATGCATCACAGGATGCGTAAATCTTGTGTGACAGAGCTTCTGAATAGAAAATATTCGCGGATACCTTGCCCTGATACTTCCATGCAAAGTGCCGGAACATGTTCTCATATTTCTCCTCACCGGTACCAAGCACTACTATCTGAATATCCTGCTGGCACATCTCGTCCATCATATATGCAATCAAGTCAAAGCCCTTCTGATCCGTCAGACGGGATACGATACCAATCATAAATGTGGAATCATTCTGGTTCAGTCCCAGTTCCCTCTGCAGGGCACGTTTGTTCTTGATCTTTTCCTTGCGGAAATTCTTCGCGCTGTAGTTCTGATCGATCAGTTTATCTGTCTCCGGATTATACTCTTCATAATCAATACCATTTACAATACCTCTCAGACAGTTCGAGCGTGCTCTCATCAGACCATCCAGACGCTCGCCGTAGAACGGGGTCTTAATCTCTTCTGCATACGTATCGCTGACCGTCGTAACAGCATCTGCATACACGATACCACCCTTCAGATAGTTCGCATCACCGTATGCCTCCAGCTTATCCGGTGCAAAATAGTAGGAGGGAAGTCCTGTGATATCCATCACAGTCTTCATATCCCATACACCCTGGAATTTCAGATTATGTATGGTGATGATAGACTTCATATTGTGGAAAAAGTCTCCTTCATGGAACTTGTCCTTCAAAAGAACAGGAATCAGACCTGTCTGCCAGTCATGGCAATGTACGATATCCGGCTGGAAACCAATGACCGGAAGCGCCGAAAGTGCTGCCTTTGAGAAGAAAGCAAACTTCTCAATATCCTGATAAATATTGCCGTACGGCTTCGGTCCTGCGAAATAATACTCATTGTCAATGAAGTAGAACTGAATCCCCTCATACTTCATCTCCAGAACTCCAACATACTGTGAGCGCCAGGAAAGATCCATATAAAAATGAGTCACGTAATTCATCTTGCTCTTCCACTCTTCACTCATGCACAGATACTTCGGAAGAATTACTCTCACATCGAATTCTTCCTTATTAAAACACTTCGGAAGCGAACCTGCTACATCTGCCAGACCGCCCGTCTTAATAAACGGTACTACTTCTGATGAAACAAATAATATTTTCTTCATACATAAAACCTCCGCATAATCCTCTATATTAGTAAGATTATACTCCATTTCCCGCATAATGAAAAGTATTATTTGTGCAATTTCCTAAAATATTTCCAGATTTCTGTTCTTCTTTTTATATGCTTCTATTGATATCCTTTTTGATATCCTTTTTAATCCCCTTTCTGAAGATCCTCCTTCTGATATTATTTTTCTTATCTGTTCTTATAATCCAAACGAATTTTATCGGCAATCATCGCGATAAACTCAGAGTTTGTCGGCTTCCCCTTTCCATTGCTCACCGTGTATCCGAACAGTTCATCAATGGTATCCATCTTGCCACGGCTCCACGCCACCTCGATTGCATGGCGGATTGCGCGCTCTACCCGGCTCGGCGTTGTCTGATAGCGTTTTGCAATCGTCGGATATAGAATTTTTGTGATGGAATTCAGCATTTCCATATCGGTGACAGACATAATGATTGCTTCCCTCAGATATTGATATCCTTTAATATGCGCCGGAACTCCTACTTCATGTATGATATTGGTGACATCCGTCTCAAGGTTGCGCTCCATGTATTCTTTCTTACTCTCGTATGCGTTGACTCTGCGCCCTCTGTTCTGCGGCCGCTCCTGCCTGGCCCTGACTCTCTTGATCCGGTTCAGTACCATTTCATTGTCAAACGGCTTCAGAATATAGTAATCCGCACCAAGCTCAAACGCATCCTCTGTTGTTTTCTCCTGACTGACACCTGATATTACAATAAAAGCAGGTTTTTTCAGATCATGGCTCTTATTCACCCGTTCCATGACACCCAGGCCATCCAGCTTCGGCATAATAATATCAAGCAGCACCACATCCGGTTCCTTCTCCCGGATCACTTCCAGCAGGTCCTCACCATTGGCAGCCTTCCCCACAACCTCGAGTTCTTCATCGCTGCTCACGATACGGTCCAGCAGCTGAACTATCTTCTCATTATCATCAGCAATTGCGATATTCAGTTTTCCCATTACTATTCCTCGCTTCTTCCTACAAATTTGTCGTTGTACCGCCGCATTTTTTGAGGGCCCATACCAAAAACTGTCGTGTACACGGACTAAATGTATTATATCGCATCTGCCCGCATCCGCAACAAAATCCGGTCGACAGGATTTGCGGGTATCATCTACTTTTTTATACAAACTCTTTGTACTTTTCTGACTAAATGAGGCAGATCATTTTATATTTGGGAATTCTCTGTTGTCGGGTTTTGAGGGATTCTATAAGTTTTCGCGGAATTTTGATAAAAATTCATCTTTGCGTTAAAAACCAAGAACGGATGCAACGGCATAGTTTGAAACACAAATAAAACTTATGACAGTTCTCTGTATTCTACAAAGTCAAAATCCGCATAACATCCGTCTCCCGCCAGATCCTGACAGCAGATTCCTGCAAATGCTCCAGTAAACATATTGTGGCCTGTCTTATTGAAATAATCATCTGAGACGAGAAGCGCATCCAACTCCGGGCCCACCTGCGTGTAGTTCTCTCCATCGACAGAATAGGAGAAATTCGCTGTCTCTCCGTGTGTTGTAAGTCTCAGATACACGGCACCGTCCTCCGGGATCTGCACACCGGCACCGATCGGATGAGTCCCTTCGCGCAGGTCACAGCGGATGACTGACAGAACTTTGCCCAGCATCTCGTCCCTGGTCACGTACAGGTAATAATAGCACATCGTATTGTAATAATAGGTCAGGCCTGCCAGATGCTGGAAATGCTCCGGATGGAATTCCATCTTGGTTGTAACCTCACATGTAAAGCTCTGCTGGCGGTGTGCCAGATGTGCCTGACGGTATTTGGAGTTCGGGGACTCCGCACCGTGAAGCCGCAGCCAGCCTTTCCGTTCTGTCAGGGATGCCAGCTCTCCGAGCGGCGCGCGCAGGCTCTGCAGATGAATGCTCCATGTGTTTCCGTCAAAATCCTCACGCAGATCATTGCTGTACTGGCTGCCTTTTGCATCCGGAATTTCCACGGTGAGTGCCGGACGGTTTGTTCCGTCTGCAAGTCTCAGCCAGCCGTCTTTCCACACGACTTCCTGCAGTGCTGTCTCACGCCCAAGTACACATACCCTGCGCGTCCCGAGCGGGCGGCTGCAAAGGTGTGTCAGATACCATCTGCCGTTTGCGGCCTCGACCAGACTTCCGTGGCCTGATTTCTGCAGTGGATAACCTGCCAGATGCTTTGTTGTCAGCATGTGGCCTGCCGGGTCCGGTTCATAAGGGCCTGTGATGCTCCGGCTTCTCGCTACTGTCACTGCATGTCTGTACTCTGTTCCGCCCTCTGCCGTCATCAGGTAATAGTAGCCGTCATGCTTATACAGATGCGGTCCCTCCGTAATTCCGGATGGAGTTCCTTTGAAAATATTGATTCTCGGTCCCACGAGCTTTTTCTCCTCTTCGGAATACTCCTGGAGGAAGATTCCGCCAAACTTGCTCTGATAGGAACGATAATCCATCGCCATGTTGACAAGATATTTTCTGCCGTCATCATCATGGAACAGCGACGGGTCGAACCCGCTCTTGTTCAGATAAATCGGCTCTGACCACGGCCCCCGGATATCCTTTGCCGTCACCAGATAATTGTATGTATCCTTGAACATGCCGACAAAAGACTTCGCGTCGGTATAGATCAGATAAAACGTCCCTTTGTCATACGTCAGACACGGTGCCCAGACTCCGCAGGAATCATCCTCCCCAAGCATGTCGAGCTGGCTTGTCCGCTCCAGCGGATGTGCAATCAATTCCCAGTGTACCAAATCTTTCGAATGATGGATCTGGACTCCGGGAAACCACTCAAAGGTAGATGTCGCAATATAATAGTCATCTCCTACCCGAAGAAAACTGGGATCCGGATTAAATCCCTGCAAGATTGGATTTTGTATAAACGCCATAATACTTCCTCCTTTTCTGACTCACTGTTTGAAAGAACCTTAGTAATTATTCATTATATCACTATTTTTGTTTTTTCGCACTCCCATATCAAATACTTTTCGTGACGTCTAATCAGTCCTCATCCTGATAGAGATACAGCCACGGGGCAGCCGCATGAATGGAAGCGAAATCCTCCCGCAGAATTTCTTCCATTCCCTCTCTGCCCTTCAGAACCAGCAGACGGTCTGCCAGTGACAGGGAATCTGCCAGATTCAGAGACAGGATCACCACAGAAATCCCCCGGTTCAAAAGCATCTCTATCATTTCCCACACCACCATCCGATGCGGCATGTCTGCACCCTTGAAGGGCTGAATGCAGAAAACAACCTGCGGCTTCTGCAGCAAAATCCGCGTATAGACCATCTGATATTTCTGTTTTTCACTTAATTCCTCCACAGAAAGAGAAAAAACCTCTTCCCCAAGTACAGGACCGTATTCCTGCCGGATACTGTTTCGAATTCCACGCTTCCGCCAGATAGAAGGCACTCGCATGGAGAGGGAAATACAGAGATTTTCCATATAACTGAGTTCCGGAAACACCATGCTTCTGGTCGGCAGCTCCTGTATGACCGCTGCCTGGCTGCTTTCCGGAAATTTCATCCGTTTCCCATCCATCAGAATTTCGCCCGATTCCGGCTTCCAATTGCCCAGCAGAAGCTCCCGCATCTC
Organism: Lachnospiraceae bacterium; assembly: GCA_030524665.1. Classification (GTDB taxonomy): domain Bacteria; phylum Bacillota; class Clostridia; order Lachnospirales; family Lachnospiraceae; genus Choladousia. The sequence goes on from JAUNGL010000020.1 coordinate 21,930, forward strand.
CCGGAATATGCTGTTCCCAAGCATCTGGATTACGAGACACTCCCCTTCATAAACAGAAAAGGTCAGATTCTGCATCGATTCTCCGCAGAGATGACTGAACCTCAGAATTTCCTTTTTTTCGAGCACCGCTTTCTTTCTGTTCTCCAGATGCCCCCGCACCATTCGGTCATATTCCGCTGAACAGCGGTGCGTAATTTCCTCTGCAGCATCCCCTGGCTGAATCATTTTCTGGATATGTCCATTCGAAAGCATGGCTGTACGGTCACAGACCATGGATATCTCTTCGTAGTGCAGACAGATATAAAGGAAAGAAAAGCCCTGTTCCGTATAGTGATGCATGATCCTGTGCAGCTTTCCCAGCTCCTCATAACTGATAATGGTTCCGATTTCATTCAGTACAATCAGTCGGTTACCCATGGCAATGGCCCGCAGAAGCTCAACCACCACACGTTCAAAAGCAGAAAGCTCTCCTACTCTCGCATCCACAGGAATATCCATGCCGATATCCGCCAGAAACGGAGCAAGCTGCCGCTTCAGCAATGCGGTCCGTATGATTTCCTGTCCAAAGCCCTGACGCAATACAAAAATATTGTCGGATACACTCAGGCTCTCTACCAGCCGGCTGTCCGCCCCGATAATACTGATCCGGTTCGAAGTCCGCCTGGACTCTTTCCAGGAATTGACCTTTTCCCCTCCATAATAGACGTATCCTCCATAGAGCGGCAGATTTGTCTGCAGCAGTTTCAAAAAGGAAGACATTCCATAGGCATTGACCGGAAGCAGACCCAGAATCTCGCCGGAATAAATCTGAAGGTTGAAATCTTCCAGCAAAGTGACCTCCTTCTCCTTATAAGTCACCCGCTCCATCCGGAACACTTCCCGTTTCATCCCAATACCTCCCGGTTCTTGACCTCCCGGTCGCTTTTTACAATCGGAATCGTAATCTCCACATCTGTCCCGCACTGCGGCACGGAATATACATGCATTCCATACTCATCTCCAAAAATCAGGTGGATTCGGTTATTCACATTGGCCAGAGCAATGCCTCCCTGTTTCTCCTCCTCACGCGAGGTAAAGGAATCCGTATTTTTTCCGAGCCTCCGGTTCAGCTTCACCAGCGTTTCCTCATCCATCCCGACGCCATCATCCGAAATGCGGATCATCAGACGGCTGTCCGTCCGCTCAAAATGGATATACAGATTCCCGGTTCCTATTTTCAGCTCTGTCCCGTGGATAATACTGTTCTCCAGAATCGGCTGCAGGGTCAGCTTCGGAATCCTGCAATTCATGATTTCATCCCATTCCTCCGGCTCATACTCAATATGAAGCTGCAGCCTGTCCCCGAAACGGTATTTCTGTATCCAGAAATATGTCTCACAATTATCCAGTTCCTCCTCCACAGACACCAGATTCTCTACCTTGGTAATCGTATAGCGGAAAAACTTGGCCAGAGCTTCCGTCATATCTGCCACGCCGTCAAGTCCTGCAATCAATGCCTCACCACGGATACTTTCCAGCGTATTATACAGGAAATGAGGATTGATCTGATTCTGCAGTGCCAGATACTGTGCCTGCCTTTTGTTCAGATCCATCAGCTGAGGGGAACGGATGATTTTCTCGATCAGCTCCATCTGGGAGCGCATGGACGGCGTCAGCATTGCCGCATCAGTTCCCTCCTTATCATAAAACAGATATCCATCGAGAAAGCGCCGGATCATTTTCTCGGAATGCTGATACGGTATCCAGACCCAGAACCAGCCAGACAATACAATACCAGCCGTAAAAGCCAGAAGCAGCACGGCTGACCAGACAGGTACGTTTCCTTTTACCACAAAGTAAATCTGAATCCCTGTCATTATACCCAAAACGGCGATACAAACAAGCCATATACATGCAATCCGGTTCGAAATATACTTTAATTTATGCCTTTCTTTCATTGGCGCTCTCCCGTCATCCGTACAATTTGCGGTAAGTGGACGGCTTCACGCCGACTGCTTTTTCAAAGGTATGCGTAAAATGCTTGAGATCATTATAGCCTACTTTCCGGCAAACCTCCGCCACCGGAATATTCGTCTCCCGGAGCAGAATTTTCGCCTGTTCAATCCTCACCTGAATCAGATACCTGACAAATCCATCCCCCTCCGTCTTTTTAAACAGCGCGCTGAAATATGCCGGACTTAAACCGACCATACTGCTGACCTCTTCCAGTGTAATCGGTTCTCCATAATGACTCTGGATATACTGCTTCGCTTTCCGGATCGGCCTGACTGCATCATTCTCACGCTGAATCTGAAGCTCCCTGATATACTGGTTCTGAAATTCATTCAGGCAGGCAAAGACAGCCTCCACACTGCTGCACTGGTCACATTGCCTGCGGAATTTCTCCAGATGCTCTTTCCGCTCCGGTATCTGTGCTCTCACTGTAAAGACACCTGCTGCTGAGACTGCCAGCTCCACGATTTCACTTCCCCGTGCATCTCTCGTCCTCTGTACCTCCTCTGTCAGCATGGCCACCGCCTGATCAGACTGCTCCATATCGAGATTCTCCAGCGCATGAGTGATCTCACGCAGATACTTTTCCAGTACATGGCTGTCTCTCAATGCAGAAGGAGTTCCCATCCGCTCCAGCAGCCTGCCGGTTCCTTTGACGATTCTCTCCTGAATCAGCACAGATGCTTCCCGCATGGATGCCCCCAGCTGCCCCGGTTCCTGAAACGCACTTCCGGCTGCAATCGAAAACAGAACCGGCTGGAACAGGCTTTTCTGCAGTTCCAGCTGACTCAGGCAGTCCTTCCAGATCCTCCGTATGGTTTCCCGCTGCCCCTTGTCATAATTTACGACCCCTATACACGCAAATCCTCTGACTACGGAAATCATTTCAAAGCATTTCTCTCTCAGATTCCGCTCCAGTACCTCCTGAACCTTTTCCATCAAAGCAGAAACAGACGCTTCGCTCAGAGTATCCGGCGCACAATCCATTTTCAGCCAAAATACCTGAAAAAGCCCCGGCTTCACATGCAGATAATAGGTATCAGATA
>JAUNGL010000020.1:25067-33995 GCA_030524665.1 Lachnospiraceae bacterium
TCATACAGATACGTTTCTTCAGTTTGTCCAGCGTAGCTGTCAATTCTTTCTTGTTGATTGGCTTCAGCAGATAATCCCCGACTCCGTACCGCATTGCCTGCTGCGCATATTCAAAATGAGCATACCCGCTGATTACCACGATTTCCAGATTTTCGCAGCTTTCTTTTGTACGCCTGACCAAATCCAGGCCGCTGCAGCCAGGCATACGGATGTCCGTAATCAGAATATCCGGCTGCAGCCTTTCTGCCATTTCCCCGGCTTCCAGGCCATTATGGGCAATCCCCACCAGTTCAAGTCCCATAGCCTCCCAGTCTACCAGCGCACGAATCAGCTGGCAGATTCGATCTTCATCGTCCGCGATCAATACCTTTATCATTGTAATCCCCATTTCCCTCTCATCCATTTTATTAATTCATACCATATTTCATCGAGAAATTCAAGAAAACCGCCGGATATACCGACGGTTCTCACGCTTTTACAGGTCAATTTCACAATTATTCTGTTACTTCTTCTGTCTCTGCTTCTGCATTCTTGGTCAGTACGGATACTCCTGTATCAGTTACTGCTCCGCCGAGTTCCTCGCCGTTGATTGCTGCTACGGCTGCCTTCACACCTTCAGCTCCCATGACATCCGGGTTCTGAGCCATTGTGCAGAGAAGATATCCGTCATCGATCAGGTTCAGGATCGCATCTGATTTGTCAAATCCTACACCAATGATGTCTGCATTTCCGGAAGCCTTGATTGCATTTCCTGCTCCTGTGGTGGAACCTTCGTTACATCCGAAAATACCAACAACACCCTGAGTAATATAGTTTTCAGCGATACTCTGTGATTTAGCAGCGTCGCCTTCTCCATACTGTGTTTCCATCAGTTCGAATTCGGTTCCTTCAAATGCTGCACGGAAGCCTTCCTCACGCATCACACAGGAATCGGTTGCTGCGTTTACATTGATGATACCGATCTTACCTGAGGTAATACCCTTCTCTTCCAGAGCCTTAAGCATTTCTTCCCCTGCAGTTGTTCCTGCTGCCTTATTGTCTGTTGAGAAAGTAGCTTCTGCCTCTACGTTTGCCGGAGAGTCTACATATACGATCTTTACACCTGCTGCTACTGCTTCGTTCAGTGCAGAAGAAATTGCATCCGGACCGTTTGCTGCTACGAGGATTGCCTGATATCCGCCTGCTACTGCGTTGTTTACACACTCGATCTGCTGGGAATCATCCTTTGTATTCGGAGCCATGAATTCTACCGTTGCACCCAGCTCCTCTGCTGCTGCCTGTGCTCCTTCATTCAGTGTTACCCAGTGCTGGTCGATGGAATCCATCGTGATCAGCGCGATTTTCTCACCCTCTGCGGATGCAGTCATTCCGATTGCGGAAACTGCAAGCATTGACAGACTGCAAAGTACAGCTAATGTTCTTCTTTTCATTTTGAAATCCTCCTTAAAATAAATGATTTGGTTTTTATGTAACTATCCGTATCCCGTACGGTTTAGTTCTGAGTTATTTTGATTTCTTCTTTCCGAACTGTCCGCTTCTGACTACGACATCCAGCAAAACAGCACCTACTACGATTACACCGATCACAAGTCTCTGGATACCGACCTGAGCGCCGATCATGTTCAATCCATTTTCCAGTGTCTGCCAAACGGCTGCTCCTGCCAGAGTTCCGAGAAGAATTCCGGTACCTCCAAGCGGGGATACGCCTCCGATTACACCTGCTGCAACACCGTACATCTCATACATATTTCCGGCTTCCATATTTCCCATACCAGCCTGTGCACAGAGAATCAATCCTACCAGCCAGGAGCAGATCGAGCTTACCAGATAAGCCTTTGTTGTCGTTCCCACCACATTGACACCGGAGAGCTTTGCCGCATCGATATTCGAACCGATCGCGTAAATATGGCGTCCCGTCCGTGTCTTCGACAGGATAAAGAAGAAAACAATGAATACGATAATCGCTATCCAGAAGGTATTGTAAATACCGAATGTCTTTCCATAGTAGAAGATCTCCTGGAACTTATCTCCGGCTTCCTTTCCGATTCCGGTTGCAATCGCATCCGTATTCCGGTTGTTATTTACCATATAGGCAATTCCTCTGGTCACAAACATTGTACCGAGTGTAGCGATGAATGGCGGAAGCTTGAATTTTCCTACCAGATAGCCGTTTACGACACCAACTGCCAGACAACTCACCAGAGCCACCAGAACAGCGAGCAGCGGATTCGTTCCGTGTGTCATCATCGTTGCGGAAATCATGGCACTCATACCGACCATCGTACCGATAGAGAGATCGATATTTCCGGTAATCAGCACGTAGCTCTGTGCAATTCCGATCAGAAGATATTTGGACATCGACCGAAGCAGGTTCAGGACATTCTGTCCGGAAAATACGGCCGGATTGATCAGGCCGAAGGCGATATAAATAATCACCAGACCAACGAAGGCGGTCAGCGCAGCTCCCATACCCCTGATTCCCATGAGCTGCTTCAGCGGGCTTTGTTTTTTACTGTTCATTTCACGTTTTCCTCCCATCAGTTACTCTTGATTTTCTTGTCTTCAAACGTCGTTGCCAGTGTCAGTATCTCACTCTGTGTCGTCTCTCTCGCCATGACCTCACCGGTAATCCGACCATCGCACATGACGATAATCCGGTCTGCAATTCCCATGACCTCCGGCATTTCCGAAGATACAAACACCACGGCAATCCCCTGCTTCTTCAGCTCATTCATCAGATTATAAATCTCGACCTTGGCACCTACATCGATACCTCTGGTTGGCTCATCAAAAATGACTACCCTCGAATCTCTTGCAAGCCATTTACCCACAACTACCTTCTGCTGGTTACCGCCTGAGAGGTTTCCGGAATCGATTTCCACATTCGGAGTCTTGATCCGCAGATCCCGCACCGCCTTTTCGCAGAGCGCTTCCTCCTTGCGGCTATTGACGACTCCAAGCTTGTTGCATACCCAGTCCAGATTCGGAAGCGCAAGATTCTGACGGATGCTCAGTTTCGTACACAGCCCGTCCTTCTTCCGGTCTTCCGGTGCAAGAACTACACCATTTTTGATCGCATCCATCGGACAGTTGATTTTGACTTCCTTCCCATCCACATAGATTTTTCCGCTTTCCTTCTGGTCAACTCCAAAAATCGCACGAGTCGTCTCTGTTCTTCCTGCTCCCATCAAACCTGCGAAACCAACAATCTCACCTTCGTAGACAGAAAAGCTGACATCCTTTACCATTTTCCCGGCATTCAGATTCTTTACCTCAAAGACCTTTTTCCCCTTCAGGCATTCCACACGCGGGAATTTTTCCTTGATTTCACGTCCAACCATGTTGGCAATGATCTGATCCATGGTCATATCAGAAAATTTTCCATCCGTAATATACTGTCCGTCACGCATGATCGTCACGCGGTCCACGATATGCGCCAGTTCTTCCAGCCTGTGCGAGATATAGACGATACCGCAGCCCTCTGATTTCAGCTTCCGGATAATACGGAACAAGTCCTCGATCTCCCTTGCTGTCAGTGACGAAGTCGGCTCATCCATGATCAGGATTTTTGCATTGATGGACAACGCCTTTGCGATCTCTACCATCTGCTGCTTCGATACCGGCAGATCTCCGACGGTCTGTCTCGGATTGATGTCGATCTTCAGATCGTCCAGGATCCGTCTGGCCTCTTCTTCCATTCTGGCGTTATTCAGTGCAACCTTCCCGCGTATTTCCCTTCCAAGAAACATATTCTCAGCCACGGACAGATGGCGGCACATATTCAGCTCCTGATGGATAATCGCAACACCTGCGTGCTGCGCCTGCTTCGGTGTCAGATCCCCATATTCCTTTCCAAAAATCTCCATGGTACCTTCGTCGCGCGTGTAAACACCGCTCAGGATTTTCATCAGAGTCGATTTTCCCGCTCCATTTTCTCCAAGCAGCGCCATAACCTCTCCTGCACGCAGTTCAAAATGTACCCTGTCAAGTGCTTTTACTCCGGGAAAGCTCTTGCTGATATTGTTCATGGAGACAATGACTTCATTCATTTCATCACCCTTCCCTTCCCATGTCGGCATATTGCTTACTATTTTCTGTTTCCATTTCTTTTCCTGTACGTTTTCACATGTTCTGTAATGATTATATCATTTTTCCATTATACAAAAAGAGGGGGAGATTTTTGTTTTGCGGGGGTTTTTTATGCATTTTATAAAGAATCTCTCTTTGCGGGATTCCGCGTCGCATAAGCGACATATTTCTTCTGCATTTGTGTGCGCATCCTCACAGAGCGTTTTTGTCCTATAGGAAATCCGGAGGAATTGGGGCGCACCCTATGAGACAAAAAAGCAGGCCGTCACTTTCCCGTGACAGCCCGCACCATATTTTATTTCATATATCCTTTTCCCTTTTCTGCTCTTATGATTCCAGAACGGATTCCAGACCATATAACTCCAGCAGCTCTCCATATTCCTTCCGTTCCATGCAGACCGTGATAAATTCCAGAGCCTCCTTTGAAAACTCCGTCTGCGCCGATATGACAAAACCGTCGATTCTACCCTGTTCCGATAAATATGGAACATTCCTGATCTGACTCTGCATTCCGTTCTCCAGAACTCCCGGTTTCCATTTCAACTCTGCCAGCGGACTTTTTTCAAACAGTTCCTCAAAATCCAGCACATGTCCTTCAAACTCATCCGATTCCGTGTAAAAATCCATATATTCATAATAAACCGTAATATCTGCAGCCTGGTCCGCCAGCAGAAGCTTGCTGAATACCATATACTGTTCTTCACAAAGTATCAGCTCTACACAAATCCCTGTCTTTGCCTCAAATTCTTCTGCGGCTGCCGCGAGCCATCGGTAGAAAATCCCTTCTTTCCCAAATCCTGTATCCGGGACCATCACTGTCATCATTTTGCCTCTGGCGCTCTCTGTCCTGCTGTTTTGTGGAATCCCATATGCTGGATAACATGCTGTCTCCACAAGATTTTGTGTCATTTTGATATATTGCCAGCTGTCACTCGATGACAGATGCCTTGGCTCCCAATCTGTCTCAGGATTCCAGCACAGCTCAACATCCGATCCGAAAATCAGCTCTGTCCAGTTGACCCCTCTGTGCGTAGAAGCAGGTAAATTTTCACAGCAGCTCAACGAAAATTCTTCCTGAGAAAATGCATTCATCGCTGCCAATGCCTTTGTCCGATCTGCAGTGTTCCGATTGACTGCGATCGCCTGATGTATCACTGCCTGCGCTCTTCCATCAGCCCGAAGGAGCGGCACAAACAGGAGAGACTCTTCCTCTGGCAGCATTGTCAGCTGCAGTATCACATCCCGGTAATCTTCCAGCCCTTCCGTAAGGAACAGGACATCTCCCTCCAAAAATGCGTCGGTTCTTTTTTTGATATCTGCAATCCTGTCTGCCTGCTTCTGATTTTCGATCTCCATTGTCAGGAGTTCTCCGTCCTCCCCCAAGCTGTCATTCTTCGTAAAGGAGAGCTGTCCAACACAGCTTTTCAGAGCTTCGCTCCATTCAGCCCGATCTCCGATATACAATTCCAGATCTTCCAGAAACCCATCTGAATCGAACGGAAAGTTTCCTGTTCTGCTCTGATATTGAGCTGCTGCCGCAAAAATGGCTTCCGTGCTTTCAAGATTCTCCTCTGAAACCCCGGCCCGTTCCAGCTGCTCCTGTGTTGTACAGAATACGGGAATATTCACAGAGACAGGAATCAGATACTGTTTTCCGTCCATCTGTCCCGCTTCCAGCGTTCCCTCAATAAAGTGTTCTTTCTGATAGACACATTTCCCGCTGTCCATCCAGGAATCCAGATCCTCAAAGTATCCTTCCTCCATAAGTGCTTCCGGGCTTTCACAGCTATACGCGTCAAGGAACACGAGATCTGGTCCGCTCCCTGCTTCCAGTTCCTGTAAAAGCTCCTCCCGGTAGTCCTCGGCTGACAAATTGCTTTTATCTACCAGATTCCAGGAAATCTGCGGATATTGATCCTCTTCTCCGGAATACTGGGCAATCTGACTCAGGTTATCATACATGGCCACCATCATCCGGACGTAAACCTGATTGGAACGGTCCAGATAGACCGTGATCTCGTTTGACTCCCCCACAGACTTTTTCTCCGTTATCTGTGACACTGCAATGGCTCCCGCCGCGATCACAATGATTAAAACAGCAATATTCAGGATTACTTTCTGTCTTTTTTTCCTTACCTTCATCATCATCACCACAATATTTCTTCTGCAAACGGTCATTCGTTACTATTCTTGGAGTAGCTGTCCCGCGAATAGCAACGGTCATTCTGCTGCCGTTCGCAATCCATCCTGACTCTGGAATACAGTGTCATTCCCCTTCTTCCGGATCTGCTTCCCACATACCCACAACCGTGAGAACTCCAGGTTTCTCTATCAACACTGCTTCAATGTTTTCTGAAAAACAATATTCCCCATCTGACAGCACATCGCAGGAAATCTCCGCCATAATCTCATAGCCCCTGCGTTTCGCTTCCACCTCCCGGACCTCGATTGTCACCTCCGGCGGTGTTATGTGCGCCTTCTCGAAATATTTGCAGATTCTGTTTTTAAAATAGTACGCTGCCTGCAGGGTTGCAGTATTCAATTCCCAGCTATCTCCCAGATTTTCTTTTCCAGTGTACATGATCACATTGCTTTCCATAAATTCCTTCAGGACTTCTGCTGTCTTCTGCGCGACCTTCTGTTCCCCCTCGCCGGTTTCTTTTACCAGAGGCGAGATCGTATAAATAATACGGTTCAGCACAGGAATGTCTGCCGCATAGGCCGGAAATGCCGTAAAAAATCCAATGATACACAGAACAAACACCGCCGCAAAGCTGCTGGAAGCAGTCACCCAACGCCGCATTGCTTTCCGCCTGCCAGACCCATTCCCCGGAAATGCGGCAGCATCTGCAGCAGACCGCTGAACCTGCACCGTCAGATCAGCCGGTACGGAGGACATTTCCAGCACCTGGTCCAATGTCCGGCTCACCCGTTCCTCATAGCCTGCCGGCATCTGCGGAAAATTCTCTCTCAGCTCCCTTTTCACAGACACACACCCCTTTCGTTATTTCAAAAGCTCCTTCAACGTTTTTCTGGTCCTTGAAAGCCTGCTTTTCACTGTTCCGACAGGTTCCTCCAGAACCTCCGCAATCTCACGGATTTTGTAACCCTCCAGATAGAACAGCAGAATTGCGAGACGGTCCTTCTCTCCAAGCTCCTTCATGGCATTCCACAGGTCTGTATTGGGAGGCTTGAATTCCTCTGTCAGCTCCCATTTGTCCTGAGGTACATATTTTGCATTTTTTTTCGCATACTCACAGCACTCATTTTTCAGTATCCGGAGCAGCCACGGCCGGAATTTCTCCGGTTCCCGCAGCGAATCCAGATTTTCATATGCCTTCAATATCGCATTTGCCGTTGCATCCTCCGCATCCCATTCACTGTGCAAAATAGAGATAGCAATATAAAACATTGCGCTTTTCATCTCCTGTACCTGCTCAGCGAACCAGATACCATCCCTCTTTTTCCCAAACATAATCAATCTCCCCGGCCATATGTATCTGTCTTTACTCCATACAGACCGCAAATACCAGACCACAGGCAATTTCCGGTCTGAATTTTTCACAGCTCATCCATGTCTGAAACAGCGGCGGCTTACATGGCATATAGCTATAGCTGATTTTCTCCAATATATACTAAGACTGTTACACAGAGGAAAAGGTTGCAAATCCCAGCGCATAAAATCTATTGTGTCCACACGAAAGATTCTACGATACGGAAGATAGAGGATCCTTCTTTTTATCTCTTCTCTACCGGAATCCAGATTTCCACATCGCAGACGTCCTCCACATCATTCCAGTAAACATATTTTTCGATTGTAGCCATACATTTCTGATATCTGCTATTTGGCAGAAATTCACGGTTGATCCTGTTCCACACACTGCCGAGAACATTGTCCGAAATCGCGCCCTTTGCCTCAAAAACCAGCCACAGCGCCGAGGGGAATGTGAATGTCTCAAAGCCCTCCACTTCTCCGCCATCCCATTCGACTGCGCACATATAATCGTCGCTGCCATCCTCCTGGAAGCCAAAACAGAGTCCGAGATCAAAGAACTTACCGCTGATCTCTTTTATCTTCTCATTGCTCCCATCACTTTTTGCAATAGCCCATGTTCCTCCTCCGTATGGCGTAATCCTGCGGATGCCAAGTACCTGAAATGAACCCTTTTCTGCAATCGTATAATCCATCTTCTCCACCCCTTTAATCATAATTTCAAATATTTTCCTTCCTATTCAGGCCATAAAACTTTGGCAGAATCCCCTTCCCCCAAAGTTTCCCATCAGCAATGGCTCCTGAAAGTAATGGCACACTGTTGAAACTAAGATTGTTTCTCGAACAATCTATCATCAATGTGAAATTTTTATAGTTCACTTTCTTTGTTTCTTTCCATCTTCAAGTATGTCTGAACTTCATTAACATTATGCTCTCGCTGCGCTAACCGATTCCAAAAAACAATTGCACGTATTCTTTCCTCAGTAGCTTGATATCCTGCTTCTTGTATTACATCAATTACTCTTCTTTTCATCTCATTTCCACATTCCAGTGCATCCTTAACAATTGCTTCTAAATATTCTAGCTTACGTTTATCTCCCAAATCCGAAAAGAGCGCACTTGCCGCCACTAAAGCAGTTCTCATATATTGTGCATTGTCTTTAAACAAATCGCTGTCTATATAAAAGCCTTTACTTTCAATAAACTGGCTGCCAAACGTAACTATTGTGCGTGTGTTGCCTTCTCGATATGGATGTACTTTCCAAAGTTCAGCAAGATATTTTGAAAATTTCTTTGCCACTTCTTCAATAGATGCCTTTTCCCAGGCGTATTGATTCATTTTATCC
>JAUNGL010000021.1 GCA_030524665.1 Lachnospiraceae bacterium
TTTGACGACAGGCAACAAGATCTAAAATATGTTATTTTAAAAGAGCATCAACAGCAAGCCAGTTTATTTATTTTCAGTTTTAAGAGAGAGTTATACAGGGGTGTTTGGTTGGTAAATGCAAATACAGCAATGGAGTGACAATATCCGATTTCTGATTCATGTCTTATGTATATGTGATTTCCGGGGTTCCTGTTCAGGGACTGCAGGACCGTGAACAGGAACTTTCCAATGACCAGAATGGTAGTTTTCAGAAATAAAATTACCCGGAATACTTACAGGACTTCACAGACAACCATGCAGCGTTTTTTGCAGAACGCAATGCCGTATGCCTTTATCTCGTTTCTTCCGTCATTCCGAAGTCTTTCATCGTATCTGCGGGTTTTGATCTGCTTCATCGCTTCCTCACAGGCTTTCCCCAGCCCGGAGATGCCTGATGCGTATTTGATTTCAATAATAATTCCTGCGTCCGGATCTTCCGGCTCAATCAGAATATCGCTGAAACCGTCTCCGGATTCTGCATTGGACAAGAGAAGCCAGTCTGCCTCACTTCGGAGTAAGCCAAGCAAAATTCCATGGTAAAAGTTTTCTTTTTGTGCATCTCGTGCTTTCGTATCCAAAATGCTGATCGTTCGGCCTAGAATGATGTTAAGATGTTTTTGTATATCATGCGGATTTCCGTCCAGAAAAGCCTGACAGAGTGCCTGCAGTGGTTTTTCATCTTTGACGATCTGTTCTCTGAACCATTCCTGAATTTGCAGTACAAAGACTTCCCGTACTTCCCGGTTGGGTATCGCCAGTTTATAAATGCCATTTTCTGCCCTGCCGGCCTGCGTCAGATATCCAGTGGTGAACAGGACGCTCCACAGGTTATCGATGCTGTTGTCGATTTCGTTGTAGGTCAGGTCTAACCGAACCGCCTTCTCAATGGTTTCACCTGCGATCAACCGCTCAATTTCATTCTGGGTGGTTTTGTCCGCCTTGTTGATAAACCGCCGAACCAGTTCATTTCCGCTGGTGTTGATCCAGTAGGCCTGCGGCGGAGCCTGGGGATCAGTTAACAGTTTCTTGACATAGTTGATTACATCCCAGGGGCAATATACATCAGCATCTCCAAAATGATAACCATCGTACCATTCCTTCACGTCAGATGCAGCCCGCTCAAAACTATATGACTCGAGCAGTGCATTTACCTCTGGTTCCGTGAAACCAAACTGTTCATCATGACGGACGTCTACAATAGAATTCACATCGAAATTGTTCAGACCGGTAAAAATGCTTTCTTTGGAAACTCGAAGACAGCCTGTCAGCACAGCAAAGTACAGGAATTCATTTGTCTTAAGAGCCTGTCCGAACAGTCCGCGGATCAGGGAGACCATCTCGTCGTAATAGCCGTGACTGAATGCTTTATCCAGCGGGACATCGTACTCGTCGATCAGAATGATTACCTTCTGATCATGGTATTTGTATAGAAGCTCCGTCAGTACCGCGAGGGACTTCTGTATCACTGCATCGCTTGCTTCTGAAACCGTAAGACTGAGGAAGCTATCTCTGTCCAGCTCAGAAAGCCGGTCATCCTGAATCAGGTATTGGAGACGTCTGAGCTCTTTCTGAATGACCTCCCAAAGTGTATCGCGTGCATTGGAAAAGCTCAGCCCGTCCACACTTTTCAGAGAGATAAACACCACCGGGAATTTTCCCATGTATTTCTCACACAGGCCTGTTTCTTCTGAGATGGCAAGACCCTCAAAAAGCGTTTTATCTGTCCCCAGTTCGAAGAAGCTCTTAAGCATACTCATATTGAGCGTTTTGCCGAAGCGGCGGGGGCGTGTAAACAAGTTTACTTCTCCCCAGTTGTCTAACAGATCTCGGATCAGAAAGCTCTTGTCTACGTAATAGAAATTTTCTCTGCGTATTTTTTCAAAGTTATCGATTCCTACAGGAAGCTTTTTCATGCTGTTGTCCTCACCCGCTTTTCTCATCATACTGTTTTCATATATCATTTTCTATTTTATCCCATGGATGAATAAATAGCAAGTAATTACTGCTGGTAAACTTGTACATTGGTCAGACAATGGGGTATTGTTGAATTGAAAGCAGATGGTACGGCGGAAGATGCGGTTCAGCAGATCAGAGCCAGGAAATATGCGGGGAACTTTTACGGTAAATTGTGGGAAGAACCCAGATGTACGGAGCGGATCCTTGCGGTGAGGATCGCATATGACAGGAAGGATATGGGGCAAGCGGCGAGAGTGTAAGGCAGGGGGCTGCGGGAGAAATTATAATCGTTAAAATATAAGTGTAAGTATATGCTGAAAAAAATATGTTGAAAGAATAATTAAAAAGTGATAATATAAAAAACAGCATGATGCATGAGGAAAGAGGAAACGAATGAAGAGTTTTGGCATATGGTATAGTAGTCCGGATATTCAGGAGCATCACCCAGTGGAACATTCGTCTCCTGTCAGTGCAGAGAAAGAGCTTGAACTTGATTTACATATAAATCTATGGGATATTTCCGGTAAAAGGGCGAAAAGTGTAGCACCGTTTATAGATATTGGACTGAATATATCAGAATTTCGGAAGATTGACAAGCTGTGTTTTCTGATTCCGTTTGAGGTGGATAAGTCGGGAATTGTAGATTTGACGGATACTTTTGAGAAAAGATCAATTGCGAATCTTATTTTTAATGATGACTGTCGTTTTACCAGAAATGAAAATGGGTTCTGTGTATTAGAACTGATGGAGCATGAAGGAAAGAAAAAGCTGCTTTATAATATGGCTGAAGCGGAAGTGGATTTTTGGAATAAAGATGAGACGATGATTACGTTTGATTTGAAGGTGCTCAGGGAAGACAGTGTGTGCGATGAGTTTCATGATCTGTATATTAGATTTCGTATTCTTTCGGATCGAATTAAGGAGGAGCTTTTCTGTAATATTAAAAGCAAAAACTGGTTTCTTGAGAGTGGCTTTACCAGCACTCAGGTCGTTGACATCAAGGTAAATAAAAAGCGGAATATGAATGAAGAAGACATTAAGGAGATGAGACGTAACAAATTTCAGTTCGCAGAATTCAATAAGGTCCATTTTCTGGTTATGGAACCGGCAGGAAATGATGTGGAGGTGTTTGGGAAAGATTTTATTGAATGCCGGAAGTTGGAGAGTGAATGGGGCGAGTACTTGAAGCTGAATTTTGAATTGGGTGATATTTTGGCCTATCACTGGAAGACTGTCAGTGAATCGGAGCAATTAAAGGAATACGCTCAGATGGTGAAGGTGACAAGCGCAGCGACGAGTTGGTTTATTATTATTGTATATATGTTGGTTGTGGTCGCTCTTGGTATTTTGACCAATAGTCTTTTTGCCGCTTTTGTTCAGCCTTTGCTTGGTCTTTGATTGAGAGGTTATGATATAAGATTTGATGTTCGGGATAAACATTTGTGTGCTTGAAGTAGAAAGTGTGATTGAATGAGAATGATCAATGGATTTGACTTCGTTTTTTTCAGTGAGCTGACGCTGTTGGAGCAGAACGTATATTATGAGAAATGCTTTCGTTTTGTCCGTCGATTGAGATGGGAATATCCGGATTTTGTAAAATGGTTTGGGAATCTGTTTCAGCTGCCTCCGCGTCTGAGACCGGAACGTGAGATTGTGTTTTGCAGAATGAATCATGAAGTGGCAGGGATTGCTATTTTGAAGAAGAATGCGGAAGAACAGAAGATCTGTACTTTGCGGGTAGACAAAAGATATCAGAGGATGTCTATTGGAAAGAATCTGATGGAGTTGAGTTTTGAATGGCTTGAAAATGAAAAGCCTTTGATTACAGTACATAAATCCAGACAGCCTGAATTTGAACGATTGTTTCAGCATTATGGCTTTGAGCTGGATGATCAGAAGTGGGGATATTATCGGCTTTTTAGTACGGAGCTGGCTTACAATGGTGAGCTGCCGGAGAAGGCTTTTGGTTTAAACAGATTTGAGATTGCTGACATGTATGAGGTGATTTCTGAGTTTATTCAGAGAGGGATATATGATACGGAACAAATGTATCACCGGTATGTAGAGTTGTGGATCAGGAAAAATCTGTATTTACAAAAGGGAATGCTTAGTTGAGTTAAATTTATATCAGGAAGCTGCAGCAGGAATCACTTATTTGCCGCAGCTTTTGTTCTTTGAGGTGATAATATGATTTTTATGGCTGGAATCCATGGGGCGGGCAAGACAACGATAGGGAAAAAGCTGGAAGAGAAATGGAATATCAGATGTGTTGCGGCCAGCGCTTTGATAGAAGCTGCTTCAGATCAGGTTATGCCGGGAAACAAAGTAATAAATTCGATTGAAGAAAATCAGGAATTTTTGCTTCGTGAAGTGAGTAAACTGCGTAATTATGGTGGGCAGTTTATTTTAGAGGGGCATTTTTGCCTGATTAATGGGATGTGTGAGATTGAGAGTATATCTCTGGATGTATTTGAAAAATTGAATCCGGAAATGATCGTGATCATTTCCGCTCATCCGGAATCTATTGCAAGAAGAAATAAGGATAAAGGGCTGCTTTTGTCGAATGTTGAGTTTGTGGACCGTTTTCAGAGAGCTGAGATCGGGTATGGGGAAGAGGTTGGCAGGTATCTGGGGGTGCCGTGTCACATTGTAGAAAACGATGAAAAAAATCAGGATGCTCTTTTGAAGGAGGATTTATGGCGGCTATCATCTTATCGATAAAACCGGAATTTGTTGAAAAAATAATTTCAGGCGAAAAGAAGTTCGAATATCGGAGACGTCTTTGCAAAAGGGAGATTGACAGGATTTACATCTATTCCACTGCACCGGTAAAGCAGGTGGTTGCTGAGGCAGAGGTGACGGGAAGGATGGAGGGAGATAAGGAGGATATCTGGAGATGGACGGAGAAGCTTTCCGGTATTGACAGGAAGTATTTTGACCGCTATTTTGAGGGTAGGGAATGTGCAGGCTGTTATTGTCTGGGAGCTGTGAAAGTATATGAGACGGGTTTTGATTTACAGAGGTTTGGGGTGTTGCATGCCCCGCAGTCCTATGTATATGTGGTTTCCGGGGTTCCCGTTCAGGATCTGCAGAACCATGAACAGGAACTTTCCAATGACCAGAACGACAGTCTTCAGAAATAAAATTACCCGGAATACTTACAGAGCTTCACAGACAACCATGCAGCGTTTTTTGCAGAATGCAATGTGCCGTATGCTTTTACCTCGTTTCTTCCGTCACAATTCCATTTGACAATCAGCAGACCGGAAGAAATTCGCATGACTACTTGCTATCCAGAGAGTTTTATGGCACCATGATACAAGAGGATTGTTTATATCTGTTGAAGGAAAGGAGCTTGGAGATCAGATGGGCGTTTTTTTGAACAGTAAGAGCGCATATGGCCTGTTTCAGGAAGATTTTTTTCTTACGTATTACGTGGATAAAACAGAGATTATCAAAGAACTGGTGTCGCTTGTGGAATTAAAGAGGAATGTGAGTGCAAAGGATGGTGCAGATAGAGGAAAAAGCCCCAAATATGTGACGATTACCAGACCGCGCCGTTTCGGAAAGACAGTTATGGCAAATATGATTGCTGCCTACTTCGGGAAAGGCGTGGACAGTCATGAAGAATTTGATACGCTGAAAGTTTCCCGATATCTGTGGTACAGGGAACATTTGAATCGGCATAATGTAATCTATATCAGATTTAATGAGATGCCAAGAAACTGTATGTCATATGCACAATATATTGCAAGATTTGAAAAGGGATTGATTACAGATTTGCAGAAAGCCTACCCGGATGCTGAGATAGAAAAAGACGATGCTGTGTGGGATGCAATGACGAAGATTTATGAATATTGTAACGGCGAAAAGTTTATCTTTGTGTTGGATGAATGGGATTATATTTATCATCAGGAGTTTGCGGCAGAAGCGGATAAGGAAAGATTCACAAAGTTTCTCAGTAATCTTCTGAAAGATAAAGCTTACGTGGAGATGGCTTACATGACAGGGATTCTGCCAATCGCTAAGTATTCCAGCGGCTCGGAGCTGAATATGTTCTGCGAGTATACGATGGTCACAGAAGAGAAGTACAGCAGATATTTTGGATTTGTTGACAGTGAGGTAGATGAACTTTATGACCGGTATCTCAGATATCAGACTGAGAACAGGCAGGTTACGCGGGAGGGGCTGCGCACATGGTATGATGGTTATCACACAAAAGCGGGAGAGCGCGTATATAACCCGCGTTCTGTGGTACTGGCTCTGGAAAACAATAATCTTGGGAATTACTGGACAAGTTCCGGTCCATATGACGAGCTGTTTTACTATATTGGGGCGAATGTGGATCAGGTAAAAGAGGATGTGGGGCTTTTGCTCTCCGATATACCGGTACCGGCGAGGGTACGGGAATACGCTGCCACATCGATGGAATTGAAGACGCGGGATGAAATCTTCTCTGCGATGGTAGTTTATGGCTTCCTGAACTATGAAAATGGCTGCGTGTCCATTCCGAATAAAGAACTGATGGATAAATTTGCGGAGATGGCGCAGAAGGAGGCATCGCTGGGAAATGTATACCGTCTTACCAGGGAATCGGGGAGGATGCTTGCGGCAACAAAAGCTGGAGATACCAGAACAATGAAGGAGATCCTCCAATTTGTCCATAATACGGAAAGTCCACTGACGGTATATAACAGTGAAGCGGAGTTGGCGTCGATAGTGAAGCTGGCCTATCTGCAGGCGCGGGATTTCTACCGCATCGAACGGGAGGATAAAGCGGGGCTTGGATATGTGGACTTTATCTTCTATCCATTTGTGAAGAACGATGATGCCATGATTATTGAATTGAAAGTGAATCACACGGTGGACGAAGCAATCCAACAGATCAAGGATCGTCAGTATGCGCTTCGCTTCGAAGGAAAATTTGGGGTGGAACCGGAGTATACCGGCCGTATCCTTGCAGTGGGTATTGCTTATAACAAATCGGATAAGAACAAACGGCATGAGTGTAAAGTCGAAGTGCTGCGAGAAAGATTGCAATAAGACAGGAAAGTCTGCTATATGAGAGCGGTAGGAGAAAATTTGCATACGAGACAGCACCGGTATAGCAGGTGGTTGTTAAGCGGAGGTGGCGGGGAGACTGAAGGGTAATAAGGAAGATATCTGGAGGCGGACGGAGAAGTTATGAAATAAATTGACGCTGCACGGAATGCATTGAAATATTAAGATTTCTTTAACTCTTCATAAAGATACTCATTTCCACCTCAAAATATGATACATTAGATATGTTCATGGTCGTTTCTCTAAGCGTTACCAGGCGGCAGCGCCTGAGTAAACGACCTTTATTTTTAAGTTACCACGACAGGGGGAGCATAAGATGATATTCAGAAAGGGAAAGAAGGAGCGGGACGGATATTCTGAGTTCGTTGACAGAATTGATGATCCTGTAGTTGACGGAAGCGGCGGTTTTCAGGCTTCGCGGAATCTGAGAGATGAACAGGATCTGAGGGATGAGCAGAATATCCGTGATGATAGACAGCAGTATGCGGAAGATTTGAAGGAACGCAGAGAAGGAAGTTCTGCTTCTGCAAATCAGAATGGACAGCGTTACAGAAGAATGGAAAATGCCGGAATGGATGAGGATGTGGCCAGAAATTTCGAGGATATGACGGATGTTCCGGACTATGACGGGGAGTTTGATGAGTCATTCCCTGATCTGGATCTATGGACGGAAATGGACTATGAAATGGACTCTGAGATGGGAATGGAAGCAGCAGTATCAGAGGAAGAGAATGATTCCGGAAAGAAGCAGCCGAGAAAAAAGAAAGCTAAGGATAAGAAGCAGAAAGAGAAGCAGCCCGGAGGAAAAAAGCCGGAAGAAAAGAAGCTTAAGGAGAAGCAGTCTAAGGGAGTGGAACGGAATTCGAGGAGTCAGGATAGAATGTCCGGAACAATCCCGCAGGAAGAATTGGATGCACGTGATCAGGCCCGGCTTGCAAGGCAGAAAAAAAGGAAAAAAGAGCTTCGGAGAATGCGTTTTACGATTGTGCTGCTGATTATTCTGATTCTGGCAGGTGGATGTACTGCAGGTTATTTTGTTCTGGAGAGTCAGGGAGTTGATATTGTTGGAACGATCAAAGGCAATACTCTTGTGGAAAATGTGATTCATAAAATTCAGAGTATTGGTGGAAAGAAGGATGCGGGAACGGACGGAAGTGGAGAGCAGGCTGGTTCCGGAGAACCGAGTCAGGGTGAGACGCAGCCGGATTCTGCTCAGCAGGAGTCGATCGCACAGAGTGAAGCTCTTCAGTCTGAATCGATTGCCCAGAGTGAGGCAGAAGCAGCGGTACAGGCAGCGAATGCGGTGATTGCTGAGGCGGACCGGAAGGCGGCACAGTACGATTATGACGGTGCGGTGGAATTGCTGAAATCTCAGACCGGATATGATACGAATACGGCTCTTCAGGAGAAGGTTGCGGGATACGAGGCTTCGAAGGCTGCCTGTGTGGAGGTTTCTCCGGATACGGTGTCTCATGTATTTGTGCATTCTTTGATTGTAGATCCGGCAAGGGCATTTGACGGGGACAATGGTCAGGATGGATATAATCTGAATATGGTGACGGTGGATGAGTTCCGGAAGATTATACAGTCGATGTATGACAATGGATATGTCATTGTCAGCCTCCATGATATGGGTGAGATTGGTTCGGATGGTACGATGCAGCGTAAGAGTATTCTGCTTCCGGAAGGGAAGAAGCCGGTGGTATTCTCTCAGGATGATGTGAGCTACTATCATACGTATACGAATGATGGTTTTGCCACGAAGCTGGTCGTTGATGAGAATGGACAGGTTAAGAATGAGTATACGGATGCAGAAGGGAATACTTCGATTGGCGATTACGATATGATTCCGATTCTGGATGCGTTTATTGAAGAACATCCTGATTTCTCTTACCATGGAAGGAAGGGTATTATTGCACTGACTGGTTATAATGGTGTGCTTGGTTATCATACGGATGCGGATTACAGGGACAAGGTGAGCCTGCAGGAGGACCAGAGGAAGTGGCTGGAGGAAAATCCGGACTTCAATATTGATACGGATATCGCGGAGGCCAAGAAGGTTGCGGATGCGATGAAGGCGAATGGATGGGAGTTCGCGAGTCATACGTGGGGACATATCTCTGTTTCGGATAAGTCACTGGATGAACTGAAAACGGATACACAGAAATGGCTGGACAATGTGGCGCCGATTGTCGGCGATACGGACATGATTATTTTCGCATTCGGCTCGGATATCGGGGATTGGACCGGATATTCGGCGGATAATGAGAAGTTTAATTATCTGAAGAGTGTCGGATTTGATTATTTCTGTAATGTAGATGGAAGTACGCTTTCCTGGGTACAGTTCGGCAATACGTATCTGCGTCAGGGAAGAATGAACGTTGACGGGTATCGTATGGCTACGAACCCGGATGTATTGTCGCCGCTGTTCAATGTGAGTGAGGTATACGATACAAGCAGGCCGGAGATGCCGTCGTGGACACAGTGATGGCAGCAGGGTCAGGTTCTGAACGAATTTTTGTTTCGGGAAAGGCATAGGGGCCTGTAAAACGGGGAAGAAATAAAAATTAGCAGGTGTTAACCGTGGAAAAATAAATCGGCAGGCCGGGTGATATGTTCCCGGATACTTGTCGATTTATTTTTTTACTTTCTTTTTAGACTTTTTTAATTGATTAATCTGGAAAAATCAGTATGATATTGATTAATTAATGAAAGTTTTGAAAATACTGTAGAGGAAATAATTGCGATGGTACTGACTGGCTGTATTTAATCCGGGAAGTTCCGTGGATGTTATGGACGTATACAGGGAGTTCTGTGAGGAGGGCATGCTTATGAAACAGGTGAAAAAACCTCAGAAGCCATTGGCGTTTTACTATTTGATTGTATTGACAGTTCTGATTCTGGCAAATACGTTCCTGCTTCCTTCGCTAATGAAACCGAAGGTTCAGGAGGTTGATTATGGAACTTTTCTGACAATGCTTGAGGGCAAGGAAGTTTTGGTTGCACAGGTGGAACAAGATTATATTTATTTTGTCGGGAAGTCAGAGGAGAATAATCTCTATCGTACGGCGACTTTTCCGGATGATTCCCTCGTGGATCGCCTGATTGACTCCGGGTGTAAGTTCGGGGAAGTGAAAGTAAAGGAGATGAATCCCATCGTCAGCTTTTTGCTTTCTTTTGTGGCTCCGATGGTTGTGTTTATTGTAATCGGTCAACTGTTGGCGAAGTCGATGATGAAAAAAATGGGCGCGGGCATGGGCAATGCGATGTCATTTGGAAAGAGCAATGCGAAGATTTACGTTGCCAGTGAAACCGGAATTAAGTTTTCTGATGTAGCGGGCGAGGATGAGGCGAAAGAAGCCCTGATGGAGATCGTGGATTTCCTTCATGATCCGAATAAGTACCAGGAGATTGGTGCAAAGATGCCCAAGGGTGCATTACTTGTAGGGCCTCCGGGTACTGGTAAGACGCTTTTGGCCAAGGCAGTGGCAGGAGAGGCGAATGTTCCATTCTTTTCTATATCAGGTTCGGAATTTGTAGAGATGTTTGTTGGTATGGGTGCTGCTAAAGTGCGTGATCTGTTTAAACAGGCGAATGAAAAAGCACCGTGCATTGTCTTTATCGATGAGATTGATACGATTGGTAAGAAACGTGATTCTCAGGGAATTACGGGAAATGATGAGAGGGAGCAGACACTGAACCAGCTTTTGACAGAGATGGATGGATTCGATGGTTCGAAGGGCGTGGTGATTCTGGCAGCAACGAACCGTCCGGAGACACTGGATCCGGCGTTGCTCCGTCCGGGACGTTTCGACCGGAGAGTTCCGGTAGAATTGCCGGATCTGCAGGGAAGAGAAGCTATTTTAAAGGTACACGCGAAAAATATAAGGCTCGGGGATAACGTTGATTTCAATGCGATCGCACGTGCGGCTTCCGGAGCTTCCGGAGCAGAGCTTGCCAATATGATCAATGAAGCGGCACTTCGGGCAGTAAGAAACGGACGGAAGTATGTGACGCAGGAGGATCTGGAGGAGAGTATTGAGGTGGTGATTGCCGGCTACCAGAAGAAGAATAAAGTACTCTCCGAAAAGGAACGGCTGATTGTTTCCTACCACGAGATTGGGCATGCACTGGTGGCTGCGCTTCAGACGCATTCGGCTCCGGTGACGAAGATTACGATTATTCCGCGTACATCCGGTGCGCTTGGGTATACGATGCAGGTGGAAGAATCTGAGCGGAATCTGTTGAGCCGTGAAGATCTGGAAAATAAGATTGCGACGCTTACCGGAGGCCGTGTAGCAGAGGAACTGGTATTCCATTCTATCACGACGGGTGCATCGAATGACATTGAGCAGGCAACGAAGCTTGCGAGAGGTATGATTACACGGTACGGTATGAGTGATGAGTTTGGTATGGTAGCACTGGAGACTGTGACGAATCAGTATATGGGTGGAGATACATCACTTGCCTGTGCATCGGATACGGCAGCCGATATTGACAAGATGGTGGTTAGCCTGGTTAAGCAGCAGTATGAAAAGGCAACGGAACTCCTGCAGGCGAATATGGATAAGCTTCACGAGCTTGCGAAATATCTGTATGAGAAAGAGACAATTACCGGAGATGAGTTTATGCAGATATTGAACAGCTCAAATCAGTTTGTGAGTGTGGAGCAGTATTAATATAATAGAATCTTTGCGAAGATCAGCGGATGAGGATTCGAAAGGAATAAATAATATGGAATCGGACAGGTTGCACGGCCTGTCCTTTTTTTAGCATGGCTGAACTGTGATGATGGAAAAATAAAAGTGTAATTAATTACTTGACATACTACACATAATATACTATATTATGAATAACATGCATTACATAGTATGCATAGCGTAATATAGATGTTTATAAAATCTGACAGGAGGGATTTGAATGGATGCACAGAGAAAAAAGGGAATTCTGGATGTGTGCGTGCTGGCTGTCCTGAAGAAGGGTCCGTCTTACGGATATATGATTATTCGGGATATCAGCCGATGCATTGAGATTTCAGAATCTACGTTATATCCGATTTTGAAACGTCTGGAACAGAACGGAAGTCTGAAGACATACCGTCAGGAGTACAATGGACGGACCAGAAAATATTATGAACTGACGGAAACGGGGCAGGCAAGGATCGATGTATTTCTGGAAGAATGGGAAGAGCTGCAGACGATGTATCATTTTGTAGAAGAAGAAAATGCCAGAGTGCCGCGATCTGAGGAAAAAGCTGTAGAAGAGAATCAGATGACAGCACAGGAGATGACAGAAACACCAGGAACTGAGAATGAAAGAAATTCAGATATTGCGGAAGATGGGATGCGGGGGAAAGAGGAAGCTTCTGATTCAGTAAATGAGGAACTGAAAACAGAAACTGACGGATCCGAATTGAACCTGACTTTTCAAAAGGCTCCGGAAGAAGAAAACGGGAAAATGGAAGCCGAGGCAGTGGCATTGACGGAAGAGCCGGGGCAACGCTCAGATATTACAGATACAAGGGAGGACTGAAATCATGAAAAGGGAAGAGTATTTTAGAAAGTTGAGATTTCTGCTGAATGATCTTCCGATGGAGGATCTGGAACAGATTGAGGATTTCTATCTGGAACTGTTCTATGATGGACTGGAGCAGGGGTATTCAGAGGAAGAGGTATTGAACCGTTTTGACTCGCCAGATGAAGTGGCTAAAAAGATTCGTGCGGAGTATGGTGGGCTTGTGGTATATACAGCGAAGGGCAAGAGTCAGGAGGAAAAGCAGGAACGGCAGGAGAAACAGGGATATGGACCTGTGGATATGATACACACAGTCAAGGTTCAGACGGAGAATGTGCGGATTCGGATCCGTACGGTAGAAGATGGACCGGTACGTGTTTATTTTAAGCCGCGGGAAGGACAGGATATTGTCACCTGTGAAGAGAAGGACGGTGTATTTTCATTTGAGCATAAGATGAAAGGCACCTTTCATTTGAATTGGCTGAATCTGTTTATGGAGTATAATGCTGTGATTCTGGAGTTGCCTTCTTCCTTTGCCGGAAATCTATGGATTCAGACGAAGAATGGAGCGGTTAAGGGCAGCGGAATGATGAATCTTGCTCAGGCCGAGATTACAAGCACAAACGGAAAAATTAAACTGGAGAACAGTAAGATTGACCAGCTTAGAATAAAGTCCAGCAATGCGCGGATCGAGCTTGCGAATATGTCGGGAAGCAGTGCGGCTGCGGTAGCTGGTAATGGCATCATTTCAGCAAAAGAATGCAGATTTCCGGAACAGATTACGTTGGAGACACAGAATGGTACAGTATCCGGAAAAAATCTGATCAGTGACTGCATTACATTGCAGACTTGTAATGGGCTGGTGAGCGGAAGCATCATTGGTAATGAGAACGACTATAATATCGAATGCAGTACGATTAATGGTTTCTGCAATCTGAACAGTGTCCAGAGTCCGACTCGAACGAAGAGTTTGAATGCAAAGACACATAATGGACGAATTCAGATTGAATTTGCACCGTGAATATGGTAGAATGAATAACAGTTTAGCTGACGAGTCGGACAGGGGGATGGCCTGGACGGCGCAAGGCTGAATAGCTGCAGGAACTATATTGAGCAGTGTGCAGGTCATTCATTCCCGTGGAAGCTGCGGCCTGTCATAGATTAACAAACACATTCAGGAAAGGATAGAAAGCCGGACGGTATTTGCCGCCCGGCCGGTTGTTGTCATGGATTATGTGGATTACATTGTAAAAGAAACAAAAGAGCTTCTGGCTGTACCGGGACCTTCTGGTTTTACAGGAGATGCGGCAGCTCACCTGATGAAGAAGCTGGCGGAAATGGGGTATGAGCCGGTACAGACCAGAAAAGGAGCTGTGCTCGTAGAGCTGGGCGGAGAAAAAGACGCTGTTCTTGTGAGTGCTCACATTGATACGCTTGGGGCCATGGTTGCGGAGATTAAGGCAAATGGACGGCTGCGTCTTACAAATATCGGTGGGTTGAATGCAAATAATACAGAAACAGAAAACTGTATGGTATTTACCAGAGAAGGAAGAACGTATGAAGCTACATTTCAGCTGGCCAATGCATCTGTCCATGTGAATTCTGCTTATGATGAGACAGCACGGAACTTTGATACAATGGAGCTGGTGCTGGATGAAAAGGTGAAGACGAAAGAGGAAGTGGAGAAGCTTGGCATTATGGCGGGTGATTTTGTCTGCTTCGAGCCGCGTACCAGGGTGACTGAGAGCGGTTATATTAAGAGCCGTTTTCTGGATGATAAGCTGAGCTCAGGGATTTTGCTTGGGTATGCGCGTTATCTGAAGGAAGAGAAGGTCGTTCCGGGACGGAAGGTTTACCTGATGTTTACGAGCTATGAAGAAGTTGGACATGGCGGGGCAGCGCCTGTTCCTGAGGATACAGTGGAGTTCCTTTCAGTTGATATGGGATGTGTCGGAGATGGACTGGGTTGTGATGAAACCATGGTGTCTATTTGCGCGAAGGACAGCATGGGACCGTATGATTATAGCGTGGTAAGCAATCTGATCCGGGTGGCGAAGGAAAAGAAGCTTGCGTTTGCAGTGGATGTTTATCCACACTACGGTTCGGATGCGGATGCAGCTCTGAAAGCAGGACATGACGTAAAGCATGGTCTGATCGGACCGGGAGTATATGCTTCACATGGATACGAACGCTCTCATATAGAAGGTGTGCGAAATACATTTGAATTGCTGCGTGGATATTTAGAAGGTCTGAACTGTAATTGAACCGGGAGAATCAGGTATATTTTGGATTGCCTTTCGAAAGTAAGTGAAGTATAATGATTCTGCGGCGTACGGAATCAGCCGAAAGAGACAGGAAAGGATGGAAGCAGGAGCATGTATAAGGAAAAAATAGATGCATATATTGACAGTAAGCGTGAGGATATGCTTGCAGACCTGAGTGAGCTGGTGCGGATTAACAGCCAGAAGGGAGAAGCAAAGGACGGAATGCCCTATGGAGAAGGTCCGGCCAGAGCTATTGCGGCGGCAGAAGAGCTGATGAAGAAATACGGGCTTTCTACAAAGAATTATGGGAATCGTGTTGTGACAGGAGATTTGAGTGATCAGGAGAAGGAACTGGATATTCTTGCGCATCTGGACGTAGTTCCGGTGACGGAGGATTGGACGGTGACACAGCCGTTTGAGCCGAAGATTGTAGATGGAAGAATTTATGGACGCGGTACTGCGGATGATAAGGGGCCGGCGATTGCAGCGCTGTATGCGATCCGCGCAATCCGTGAGCTTGGGATTCCTCTGAAGAAGAGTGTGCGTTTGATCCTCGGTTCTGATGAAGAGTGCGGTTCTAGTGATTTGAAATATTACTACGGGATCGAAGAAGAAGCACCGTGCTCCTTTACTCCGGATGCAGATTTCCCGGTAATTAATATTGAAAAGGGGCGCTTTTCAAAAGTATTTCAGGCAGAGTATGCGGACAACGGAGTACTTCCGAAGGTGGTCAGTCTGAAGAGCGGCTCCAAGGTGAATGTCGTACCGCAGACAGCAGAGGCTGTGGTTGCAGGTATTGAGAAGGCAGTTCTGGAAGAGACCGCAGGACAGGTAGCTTCTGCGACCGGTGTTACATTTATGATCGAGGAAGTGCAGGATGGAACTGAGAATGTGTGCCGTATCAGCACAAGGGGGCAGGCTGCTCACGCTTCCACACCACAGGAAGGAAAAAATGCACTGACAGCTACACTCGAGCTTCTTGTGAAGCTTCCACTGGCGGATTCAGAAGGCCTTGGGCGTCTGAAAGGGCTGAACCAGATGTTTCCATATCCGGATACATGTGGAGAAGCTCTTGGCGTGAAGCGTTATGAGGCGCAGTCAGGGGCACTGACTTTATGTTTCAGCGTACTGAATTATACTGCGACCGGACTCAAGGGAGAATTTGACGGCCGTCTTCCAATTGGCTGTACGGTAGATAATACGGCAAAGCCTGTGGCTGCTGCTTTTGAAGCCCATGGAATGAAGATAGAAAATATAAAGATTTCTGAGCCGCACTGTGTGCCGGGGGATTCTTTCCTGGTGAAGACACTTCTCGGATGCTATGAGCGCTACAGCGGAGTGAAGGGAGAGCCTCTCTCTACAGGCGGCGGAACGTATGTACACAATCTGAAACGAGGAGTCGCTTTTGGCTGTATGACACCGGACGTAGATAACCATATGCATGGGGATGACGAGTTTATGGTGATTGATACGCTTTTGATGAGTGCGAAGATATTTGCGGATGCGATTGTGAAGATCTGCGGATAAAAGGAACAGGGGTTTTTGAAAAGAGCAAAGGGACTGGAAATATTTGCTGTGTCAGTGGGCAAGCGATAACAGTTAAGCCGGAACCAATCAATATTTCTTGATTAGTTCCGGCTTTGCTCATTTACTTGGAGACAAGCTCAATTCCCGAAATATCCGAATCAATCATCATTGAATAATTCGTATAATACACAACAAATCCCGGCTTGGCACCGTTTGGCTTTTTGACGTGTTTTTTCTCAACGTAATCAATTTCTACCTTCTCGGAATTCCGGTTTTTGGAATACCACGCGGCGAGACGGGCGGCTTCCTCGAAGGTGCGGTCCGGCAGTTCTTTTCCGTTTGCTTTTACAATGACATGGGAGCCGGGTGCGCCTTTGGCATGAAACCACCAGTCACTGTTGGAAGCTATTTTGAAGGTCAGTTCATCGTTCTGATAATTATTCTTTCCGACATACATATCAAAGCCGTCTGATGAGACGTAATGGAAGGGGCGGGAGGTGATTTTGATCCTTTTCCCGGTATATTTGCGGCGGATGTAGCCTGCGTCAATCAGCTCTTCCTTGAACTGCACGAGGTCTTCCTCTGAGAGAGCGAGATCCATGAAGGTGCAGATCGCTTCCAGCTGTGTAATCTCAGCTTCCGTTTCCTGAATGTGTTCGGAGAGTGCTTCGTAGGTACGTTTCAGTTTGCTGTATTTGTCAAAATATTTGCGGGCATTTTCCTGCGCAGTCAGTGTCTCATCAAGAGGAATCGTAATCATTTCATTTGTATAATAGTTCAGTGCTTCCAGTTTCTTAGCACCCGGTTCGGCTTCGTAGCCATAGGTGTGCAGAAGCTCTCCGTAAACCTTGTATTTGTCACGCTTGTCCGTATCCTTCAGCTGTTTCCGCTGCAGTTCGTATTTTTTGCGGGAGCGGTCGAGGGCTGTGGTAGCGATTCTGCGCAGGTCGGAGGATTTCTGGCGGATACGCGTCACCGTATTCTTCATAGCATAGTACTGTTCCATCACACTGGAGATCGTGTCATACGTTGTTGTGGTCAGATCGTGATACATGGTGAGCGGGACAGAAGAAAACTCCACCGGGCTTTCATGCTCATCGGTAATGATACATGGAGTGTAATTGTGCTCTGCGATATCTTCCATCAGGTGAGAGAAGGTGCGATACAGGTGAATCTGCGCCAGCTCCGGGATCGTATTTGCGCTTTGGGCAGATTCAAGTGAAGCGCGGTGGCAGACCTCTTCCGCAATGACCGGGCTGATACCGGTACACGTGGAATAGAGTGCTCTTGCGAGAGGCATCGGTTTGGAAAATACGCCTACACGAAAGGCCTCCTCAGTGAGCACAGTCGGATCGAGCTTGTCCTGTGTCCGCGGAATGAAATATTCACGTCCCGGGAGTACCTCCCGCACGGAGCTTGTCTGGGCAGAGACGTGCTTGATACTGTCAATAATATGAGAATGATCATCACAGAAGATGAGATTGCTGTGTTTGCCCATCAGTTCCAGAATCAGGTCCTTGTGACAGAGATCCCCCATTTCATTGAAGTGCTCGACTTCAAAGTGGATAATCCGCTCCAGACCGGGCTGCCATATTTTGGTGATTTTGCCGTTTGCAATATGCTTGCGCAGAAGCATACAGAAATTCGGGGCGGTCATGGGGCTTGGCTTGTTGACAGAAGTCAGATAAATCAGAGGAAGGCTTGCACTTGCCGAAAGAAGCAGTCGGTGCTGTCCTCTCTGTCCCTTGATTGTCAGAAGCAGCTCGTCCGTTTCCGGCTGGGCAATTTTGCTGATCCTGCCGTTCAAAATGGTCTGGTTCAGCTCATATACAATATTTGAAATAACGATACCATCAAGTGCCATATGTTGTACTCCTGTTTAAAGATA
The DNA here is from genome assembly GCA_030524665.1 of Lachnospiraceae bacterium. GTDB lineage: Bacteria > Bacillota > Clostridia > Lachnospirales > Lachnospiraceae > Choladousia. The sequence continues at coordinate 18,250 of JAUNGL010000021.1, forward strand.
ATCTGTATAGTAACAGTTCAGCCACATACAAGGCTGCAGCTTGTATGGCGTGCAGCTGAATAGTTATGTTTTATAGTAGCATATCATAAAAGAAAAAACAATTCTGATTGACTGCAAAGTCCCGATGGATTATAATAATTCAATATGGATAACTATGCCATATGCGATGAGGGTGACGAAAATGGAATGCGCTGGCTGACGAGGAATCATGGCCGGAGAGAACCGGAAATTCACTCTGCGGATATGGGGCAGGAGAGGACAAGGACGGCTATGATTAAGAGTATGACAGGCTTTGGAAGGTGTGAGTGCCACCAGAGCGACAGGAAGTTTACGGTAGAGATGAAAGCGGTGAATCATCGCTATTTTGATGTGAATATAAAGATGCCGAAGAAATTCGGCTTCTTTGAGGCAGCCATCAGGAATGTATTGAAGGAATATGTCCAGAGGGGCAAGGTGGATGTATTCATTACATACGAGGATTTTGCAGAGACGAATGCGGCATTGAAGTACAATGAGCATCTGGCTTCAGAATACCTGAAATATTACCGCCAGATGGCAGAGACTTTCGGATTGGAGAATGATATCCGGGTATCGGCGCTGGGAAGATGTCCGGAAGTGTTCGTGATGGAAGAGCAGGATATCGATGAAAAAGAGATTTGGGCTGTTCTGGAACAGGCACTCCGTGGAGCATGCGGGCAGTTTGTGGCCTCCCGACTGAAAGAAGGAGAGGCGCTTAAGGCAGATTTGCTTGACAAACTGCATGGAATGTTGGAAAATGTAGCTCTGGTGGAAGCGAGGTATCCGCAGATTATAGCGGAATATCGGCTGAAGCTGGAAGAGAAAGTAAAGGAGCTGCTGGCGGATACTCAGATGGATGAGGGAAGGATTGCAGCTGAAGTGATTCTGTTTGCGGATAAGATCTGTACGGATGAGGAAACAGTGCGTCTTCGCAGCCATATCGAAACGATGGCTTCTGCTCTGGAGACGGGAGGAAGTGTCGGAAGGAAGCTGGATTTCATTGCACAGGAGATGAACCGGGAGGCCAATACAATTCTTTCCAAGGCGAATGATCTGGAGACTTCTAATATCGCGATCGACTTGAAGACGGAGATTGAGAAAGTACGCGAACAGATACAGAACATTGAATAGGGACTCAGGCAGGTGAAAAGAAAATGTCAGGATTGGTGAATATCGGATTTGGCAACATGATTAATTCGGAGAAGGTGATTGCTGTGGTGAATCCGGATGCAGCGCCGATCAAGCGTATGGTGCAGAGTGCCAGAGAGACACAGCGTGTCATCGATGCGTCACAGGGCAGGCGCACCAAGTCTGTCATTATGATGGAGAATGGGCAGATTGTCCTGTCAGCAATGCAGCCGGACACGATTGCGAGAAGATTTGCAGCAGTTCATTCCCGTGAAGCAATCAGCCAAACGGATATGCTTGCATGTACATCTGACTTATCGGAACAGGAGATGAAGGGAGAAGAATCATGAACAGGAAAGGGATTCTTGTAGTGGTATCAGGTTTTTCCGGTGTCGGAAAAGGAACACTGATGAAGCTTCTGACGGAGCGGTATGGTCATTATGCTCTGTCGATTTCAGCTACGACCAGAACACCCCGCGAAGGGGAAGTGGATGGACGGGAATACTTTTTTAAGTCCAGAGATGAGTTTGAGACATTGATCGCAGAAGATAGACTGATTGAATATGCAGAGTACTGCGGCAATTATTACGGAACCCCGCGTGATTACGTGGAAGATCAGATGGAACAGGGAAGGGATGTAGTACTGGAAATCGAGATTCAGGGGGCCTTGAAGGTCAAACAGAAATATCCGGAGACTCTTCTGCTGTTTGTGATGCCGCCGGATGCGGAGACTCTTGCAAGCCGGCTCCGGGGACGTGGCTCTGAGACAGAGGATGTCATACATTCCAGGTTGGCACGTGCCGTACAGGAGGCGGAAGGTGTAGAGCAGTATGATTATATGATTATTAATGATGTGCTTGATGAGAGTGTGGAGAAGCTCCACTATCTGATAGAGAGCCAGCATTATAAAATAAACAGGAATCTGGACTTTATCGAACAGATCCGTTCTGAAGTCCGGGTATTTGCGAAAGGAGAATAAAATATGTTACATCCGTCTTACACAGAATTAATGAAGGTAGTAAACAGCAACGCAGGGGAGGATGACGCTCCAATTGTCACCAGCCGTTATTCGATCGTGCTTGCAACTGCGAAGCGTGCGCGTCAGATTATTGCGAGACAGTCTTCGGACAGCCTGAATGTGCTGAATGTGTCAAAACCGCTCTCTAAGGCAGTGAAGGAACTGAATGAAGGAAAGATTAAAATCCTTCCGGAAGATGAGACAGCAGAAGAGGAATAAGCAGTACTTTTGGCAGTACCATTTGGCTGTGTTTTACGCCGGAGGTAGAAGATGAAAGAAATCAGGGAATTTAAAAAGAGTTATATTCTGGTCTCGGCTTTGTATGTGGTACTCGGAGCGGTGCTGTTGTTCTGGCCGGATGTTTCCGTGCAGATGATCTGCTATGTACTTGGATTTGCAATGATTGTCATTGGTATTACGTATGGCATCATTTATTTTACAAAGGACAATCTGTCCGGAGTATTGCAGATGGATCTTGTGATCGGCATTGTTGCGGTTGCATTCGGTATTTTCATTTTACTGAATCAGGCATTTCTGGCTTCTGTACTGCCGTTTGCGATGGGAATTATCCTGTTGCTCGGGGCAGTTGTGAAGCTTCAGAATGCGATCAATATGAAACGCCTGAAATTCGGCAGGTGGTATGTGGTTCTGATTTTTGCATTGCTTCTGGTGGGACTTGGAATTGTACTGCTGGTCAATCCATTTCGGAGTGAGTACTGGATGGTTCTGTATATCGGAGGATGTCTGGTATTGGACGGATTGGTCAATCTGGTCAGCATGGCATTTATCGTGTCACGTTTCAAGAAGCTGATGAAGCTTCAGAGAGAAAATCCGGACCGTGTGGTTGATCCGTCGGAGTTGATTTCACCGAAGAAGCAGGAGAATACCGGGGTTGTTAAGTATCAGAATGAGAAATAACGGCAGTCGTGTAAGCATAGAAGGCTGCCGCTTATGACAGGAGTAACAGATGAAGATATTATTTATTTCACTCGGATGCGATAAGAATCTGGTGGATTCCGAGGAAATGCTTGGTTTGCTGAACAGCAGGGGATATACATTCACGGATGATGAGACAGAGGCAGATATCATAGTGATTAATACCTGCTGTTTTATCAATGATGCCAAAGAAGAAAGCATTCAGACTATTCTTGAGATGGCGGAATATAAGAAGTCAGGCAGCTGCAGGGCGCTGATCGTGACCGGATGTCTGGCACAGCGCTACCGTCAGGAGATTCTGGATGAAATTGAAGAAGTAGATGCGGTGATTGGAACGACTGCATATGAGAAGATTGCGGATGCGATCGAAGAGGCGCTTCGGGGGAAGCGTGCGGTAGAGCTTGAAGAGCTTTCGGCACTTCCATCATTATCTACTGGCAGAATGGTGACAACAGGAGGCCATTTTGCTTATCTGAAGATTGCTGAGGGCTGCAATAAATGCTGTACTTATTGTATTATTCCGAAGATCCGGGGGAAATACCGGAGTGTTCCCATGGAGCGGCTGATTGCACAGGCAGAGGAGCTTGCTGCGCAGGGCGTGCGGGAGCTGATTCTTGTGGCGCAGGAGACGACGCTTTATGGTGTGGATCTGTACGGGACAAAATGTCTCCATCTGCTTTTGGAGGCATTGTGTAAAATCAGCGGTTTCCGCTGGATTCGAATTCTGTACTGCTATCCTGAGGAGATTTATCCGGAACTGATTCAGACAATGAAGCAGGAGAAAAAGATCTGTCATTATCTGGATTTGCCGATTCAGCATGCGTCGGACCGGATTCTGAAGCGAATGGGCAGAAGGACGTCGAAGGAAGATCTGATCCGGATTGTGACGAATCTGAGAGAGGAGATTCCGGATATTGTGCTTCGGACTACGCTGATTACCGGGTTCCCTGGCGAGACGCAGGAGGATCATGAGGAACTGATGGACTTCGTGGACCAGATGGAATTTGACAGACTTGGAGTATTTACATATTCACAGGAGGAGGATACTCCAGCGGCTGTGATGCCGGACCAGGTAGATGAAGAAACGAAGCTGAACCGTCAGGAAGAACTGATGGAGCTGCAGCAGGAGATTGCCTTTGACCGCGCGGAGCAGATGACGGGACGTGTGGTGGAGGTCATGGTAGAAGGTGAGGTTTCCGGGGAGAACGTCTATGTGGCACGTACCTATGGAGATGCACCGAATGTCGACGGATTGTTGTTTCTGCATACCGGGGAGAATCTGATGTCAGGGGATTTCGCCAGGGTTCGTATTACCGGTGCGGCGGAATATGATTTAATAGGAGAGATTGCAGATGAATTTACCGAATAAGCTGACAGTATTGCGTGTGATTATGGTGCCGTTTTTTGTATTTTTTATGCTCTGGGATGGTATGGGGGAAAGCGGGAAATATCTGGCTGCGCTTCTCTTTATTCTTGCAAGTATCACGGACTGGCTGGATGGATATCTGGCGCGCCGTGATCATCTGGTAACAGATTTTGGAAAATTTATGGATCCGATTGCAGACAAGCTTCTGGTATGCTCGGCTTTGATCTGCCTGGTGGAAAAGCAGATGTTGGCCGGTTGGATTGTCATTATCATTATCGGACGTGAATTTATCATCAGCGGCTTCCGGCTCGTGGCTTCGGATAAGGGAGTTGTGATTGCTGCGAGCTACTGGGGGAAGTTTAAGACGGTTTCCCAGATGCTGATGGTAATACTGATGATTCTGGATCTGGGTGGAGCATTTGATACGATTACGCAGGTACTCGTCTGGGTTGCGCTTGCGCTTACTGTGATTTCACTCGCAGATTATCTGAAAAAGAATTGGAACGTTATGGAAGGCGGGATGTAAATGAAGCCCTTAGATATGGATTCCATGATTGAGCAGACTGCACAGTCTGTTGTCCATACTCTGAGCCGGAGGAATATGACTGTAACCACAGTGGAGTCCTGTACGGGAGGGATGGTCGCATCGGCGATCACTTCGGTTGCAGGAAGTTCAGCCGTATTTCATCAGGGGTTTGTGACGTACTGCGATGAGGCGAAACATCATCTGGTGGGAGTCAGAAAGCGGACATTGCGAAGAGATACAGCGGTCAGTGCGCAGACGGCAAAGGAAATGGCGGAAGGCGGGGTCAGAAGGTCAAAAGCCGATATCGGTATTTCCTTAACAGGCTATGCAGGTCCGCCGTCAGGTGATGAGAAGGAAGAAGTGGGACTCGTATTCATTGGCTGTTGTGTGCGGGGAAAGACCTGGGTGAAAGAGTGTCATTTTGCTGGTGACAGAACACAAGTGCGGAAGTCTGCATGTATGTATGCACTTCTTATGGCGCAAAAACTACTGGGGATGGGACAGACAGGTCTTTGAATCGTTACTATTTACAGCTCATGGTCACAGCTGCAAATAGTAACAGAAAGAAGCATTACCGCATGCCGCGGAATTGTTTGACAAGTGACAGGAGGCGGTCCATCCGCTGAACTTCCTGCGGGGATTTACCGAGCTTCATGACATTGATGATTGTATCGATTTCATCCTGTTTGAAGGACATATTGTTGGACTGCGTCTGTGAAGCTGCTGCCATCAGGAATGGCAGCAGCTCATTTTGATTTTTGCCCTGTGCCTGTGAAGCAAGTGAGGTCAGCATCTGAAGCTTGGCTGGATCAATCCCGCCAAGTGCAGGGTTATTCATCCAGGAATTCTGGTTTTGTGACTGATTTGAGTTTTGCATTTCAGGCTGCGGTTGTTCGGCTGCAGAAATCTGGCTGTCATTGGGCTGTGGATGATTGTTCTGGCTTCCGCCAGGGATTTGAGCGGAGTCCTCTGCCTGATCGGAATTCTGATATCTGCCTCCATTGTCCGCCTGATTGATATTCTGGTTTTGGACATAGTCCTGCGTCTGGTTTCCGTCCTGCCCCTGCTGGAATCCGGAAGTCTGGTTTGTATTTCGTACCTGGTTTGCATTTTGCCGGAAAAACTGCCGCTGCTGCGGTGTCTGATACTGATTCATATGTGGGTGTCTCCTTTTGGTTAATTTGATTTACTGGAATTGAAAATATCAGTTAATAGGTTCCGTCTATGGGCTGTGACATAGTGGAATAGAGCTCCAGTGCAGTGATCATCTGAAGACAGCGGTCAATCATTTCCTGCTCTGACGGGTCACAGTAATTGCGGATATCGCTTAGTATATCAGTGATACTGGCAGGCTCCTGTTCCATACTGCAGGATACTATGCTGCTTTCACTGCCGGAGTAGAAATTCATGATGTTCTGGAGCTCCAGCAACTTTGCATAGACTGCAATGAATTTCTGCTCCTGTGTGCTGAGATATGGGACGGCTGCTTTTATCATTTGGAGGTGATTCTGGTTAGCAATCTGGTCTAATGCAGTCAGCATAATGTCTCCCTGTCTTTTTTTTATCTATATGAAAAACGGAACACAGATATTCCTCAAAGAATATGATAGGTTGTGAGATGATGCATTATGTATGCCTGCATTCAGAAGGGAAGGAATAAAATGAAAACACATACGGTGATTGACGGAAACGCTTTTTATGAAATAGATGATGAATGCTATGCGAAGCTGATAAAAGAAAAGGAACAGGAACGTGTATTGCCACAGAAAAATGCGGCGGTATGGCAAGAACGCAATGATAGGAAGCCAAAGAAAAATGGCAGATAAATAATATATGGAATGGCTGCAGCAGAAAACAGAAAATCTTCGGCAGATACGGGTACTACAGTGTAAGTCTGGGAAAACTGTAATTTGCCTGCAGCCTTTTGATTCTGTATTGCGGGACAAGAAAAAGGCGGGGTCATAGGCCCCGCCTGGATGTGTCAGATTAGCATCCGCAGTTGTTGTTGCCACAGTTGCCAAGGAAGTTGCCGCCAAAGCCGCATCCGCCGCCGCAGAAGAGAAGCAGGATGATAATCCAGCAGCAGCTGTCACCGCCAAAACCGCATCCGTTATTGTTGCCGCATCCGCAGTTATTGCCGCAGAGACTCAGAAGGATAATCAGCCAGATCCAGTTGCTGCATCCGCAGTTGTTGTCACATCCACAGTTTGTTGCTGCTAAATCACTCATTTTGTTTTCCTCCAGGAATAACTTTTACACTGTATAGTATGCGTACCTGAGAGAAGTGTTCCGGTTTTTCGAAAAATTAGTAAAGCTCATTTCAGGGTCGGAGCATGGATTCAAAAATCCGGAAAACATTCATAGTGCCATATCCCCATTCCCTGTTAGGATAATACAGGGCAGGATTCCGTACGGTTCCGTAGAGAAAGAGGGTTTTGATTTCCTGTGAGTTAAATACTCTGGGCAGGTCGCGCTTCAGCCCCCATTCGACCAGCAGGCAGACTGCTCCGGCAGTGAGTGCGGAGGCTGCACTCGAACCGGTGAAAGGACGCAGGCCGGTCTGGGGAGCCGCGGCAGCGGAGACAGGAGCGGTCACATCGACGCCGGGGGCGGCAAAATCCGGTTTGATAATCCCGTTTCTGGTGTAGCCTCTGCTGGAATGGATAAACAGGGTACCATTGTATGCATTGTATGTGCTGACTGTAATGATACTGTCAGCGCAGGAGGGAATTACAAGTGTGGTATCGGGTGAAGGCTGGTAGAAACGGATATCGGGATCTACCAGGCCTGTAATGGGCAGCCAGAGATGGAAACTTCCATTAATAAACAGGCGGTTTACGATCTGGATGCGCCAGAGTCCGGGAGAAGGTGTGGAAAAACGGATGATGGCAAGTTGGGAACCGGAGACCAGTTCCACCAGCTCATAGTCCAGAGAGATTCTGGTGTTTTCCAGCAGGAACGTAAACTGCTGGCTGGTCCGGGGGCGCGGCTGTACAGGCTCTACAGTTTCACCGGAGGGGGAAGTAAAGCCGATTCCGTAAAGTTCGGGTGCACTTGCCCAGAATTCAATGGTAAATCCGTTTGTCTCTGTATCAATCAGCAGTTCAACGGTAGTGGACTCGCCTTCTGCAGTAATTTTCCCATAATAATGATGCCCCATTCCGGCTTCGTTCCCGGCCGCTGCGACGACATAGATACCGGATAATGACTGGGCTGCAGTCAGAACATCTTCCAGAGGAGTTTTCCCTGTATGTCCCCCCTGGTTGGTTCCGAGAGCAATGCAGATCACAAGCGGGCGCTGCAGTTGACGGGCAGTCTGTATGAGATAGCGCACACCGAGCATCAGGTCAGACTCCTGATAGGCATCTGCGTCAGGGGGAATAATGAAATAATCACGCAGATATTGTTTGGCAGGTTTCAGGCGGACGAAGAGAATCTGACTTTCCGGAGCGGCTCCGTAAAAATCAGATTCTTCCTGCGGAGTGCCGCATGCAATCCCGGCAACGGCCGTTCCGTGTCCGTTTTCATCGCGTTCCGGAACGATCTCGAGAGGGTTTGCACTGAATAATGCTTCGTTGATCTGTTCTTCTGTGTATTCACTTCCATACAAAAGACCCTGTGGAGGCGTTCCGGTCTGGTCAGTCTGGTCCCAGATGCCGAGAATACGTGTGGTGCCATCTGCATTGCGGAATGCAGGATGGGTATAATCGATTCCGGAGTCAAGGAAGCCCAGGAGGATCCCTCTGCCTTTCAGGTCCAGAATGGGCTGGGCCTGGGTAGAGAGGATGCCGGACTCTTCGAGACTAACTGTACTCAGGTATGTAAACAGCTTGGGAATCAGCGCATATCCGGCGGTACTGACAGTCGTACGCCCCTCGCTGAACGGGATGTGTAAAATTGCATACTGTGAGTCCACGATCTGCGGAGAATAGCGGCTGAGGCGGGAAAGAAGTTCGCTCTCCGATTCGGGGTATGCATAGATTAAATCAGAATATTCGTTGGAAATTGCGGGAGAATCTGCCATATTGCTCCTGAAGGATTTGCTTTGTTGGGTTATCCTATGAAAGAGCAGGGGAAAGTATTCGATAAATAACATCGTTACTGGTCAGACGTCTGCCGAAATGGCAGCCGTCTGACCAGTAACAACGCTTCGCGATGCACAGAAATCGCATTTCATGCGATTTCGCGCCTCAAAACTCGGGATTCAGGTGCGAAACCGCACCTGAACACCTCGCGGGACAGCTCCTCCGTGAACAGTAACATAACATCACCAAATGTTTTGGAATATCTGCTGTGATATCTTGAATGCCTGCCGGATTCGTGATACAATGATCCGACAATCAAATACTCCGCTGCAAGCAACGGGGTATTTGACCCTCGCGGCAGTTGCCAAATATCCGCACAAGTGCGGCTACTTGGCTCGTTGCTCGCGGGAATAAAGGAACCAATTATATGACAGCCGTGTTTTTTGCAAAGAGGCAAAGACGGGCTGTATCGCCAAACAGGAGGGGAAAGAGCTTCGGTCATTTTCCGTTCTGTTTTTACGCTGTACAAAGGGGGAATGTGTGAATGAAACGAACGGTCGGTGCGGGAAATCAGATTACGGAAGGAACCATCTGGAAGCAATTGCTTTTTTTCTTCTTTCCGATTCTGCTGGGAACGTTTTTTCAGCAGCTTTATAATACGATTGATATGGTTGTTGTAGGACGCTTTGTAGGGAAAGAAGCACTGGCGAGTGTCGGGGGATCTTCGGGACAGATTGTGAATCTCGTTGTTGGATTTTTTACCGGACTTTCAGCGGGCGCCGGGGTTATCATTTCCCAGTTTTACGGAGCCAGGAATGCAGATGGTGTCAATGCCGGGATTCATACGGCCTATGCGTTCTCGATTGCGGGGAGTGTTATTTTTATGATCTTCGGGCTGTTTTTTGCTCCCGGGATTCTGAAGTTCATGAATACACCTGAAGAACTGCTGGCATCTTCGTCCATATATCTGCGGATTTATTTCGGCGGTATTCTGTTTATGTTTATTTACAATATTGGATCTGGAATTCTCCGAGCGCTCGGTAATTCAAAGCTTCCGCTTTACTATCTGATCATCTGCTGTCTGGTAAATATTGTGTTGGATCTGGTGATGGTATTGTTGCTGGATCTGGGGGTCGCCGGGGTGGCAATTGCAACGGTAATTGCACAGGGAGTCAGTGCGGGTCTGGTAACGAGAGCACTGATGAAATCAGAGGATATCTATCGGCTGGAACTCAGAAAAATCAGATTTCATGGAAATGTCCTGAAATCGCAGCTTTATCTGGGAGTACCGGGAGGACTGCAGTCGGTGATGTACAGCCTGTCTAATATCATTATACAGTCGGCCGTGAATGTCTATGGAACGGATACGGCCGCGGCATGGGCAACTCAAGGCAAAATCGATGCGATTTTCTGGATGATCAGCGGTGCGTTCGGTGTGTCTATTACGACATTTGTGGGACAGAATTACGGTGCCGGCAAATTTGACCGTATTGAAAAAGGAGTACGTACTTGTCTGGGGATGGACCAGACAGCCTCTGTACTTTTAAGTCTTTTACTGTTTACATTCCGCAGGCAATTGTTCGGAATCTTTACGAATGACGAAGAGGTTATCCGGATTGGTACGGGGATCATGCAGATGATAGCACCGTATTATGTTGTGTTCAGCTTCGTAGAAATACTGTCCAGTACGCTTCGGGCTGTCAGTGATGTGATTTTTCCAATGCTCTTAACGATGTTCGGGGTGTGCCTGCTCAGGGTTTTGTGGATTTTCCTTGTCGTTCCGCTGCACCCGTCGCTAAATACGATTGTGATTAATTATCCGGTGACATGGACTGTGACGGCTGTTTTATTTATACTGTATTATCTGTACAGAAAACGCCTGCTGTGGGAAAAACACAGGAACTGAAGTGGTCTGGTACAAGTCGCTTTTTTGAGAATGGTTCATACTATGAGAAGAAAACCACTTCTCATATTCTGGTAATGGGGGAATATGCTATGGATCGTGTCAGAAAAGTATTGTATGCAGAAGAAGCGCATGCAGCGGGAATCAAAGGAGCCGGAATTACAGCGGTAGTCCTGGATACCGGAATCTGCCTGCACCCGGATTACAGAGAAAGAATTCTCTGTTTCCGTGATTTTGTGAACGGGAAAAAGCAATGTTATGATGATGGATTGCATGGTTCCCACGTATCAGGGATACTGGGAGGCGACGGAAGCTGTCTGCAGGGAAAATATTGTGGGATAGCACCGGAATGCCAACTGATCCATTTGAAAGTATTGGATCGTTTTGGACAGGGACGGGTGGAGGATTTGCTGGCAGCAATCAATTGGGTGATCGAGAATCAGGAAAAGTATCAGATCCGCATCATGAATATTTCGGCCGGGGCAACGAGGGAGGATGACGAAGCACTGAAACTGATTCATGCCGTAGAACGTGCCTGGGATGCCGGGGTGGTGGTAGTAGTAGCAGCCGGGAATATGGGACCAGAGCCAATGACGATTACCATACCGGGGAACAGCAGGAAAGTGATTACGGTGGGGGCATCCGATGAGTTTCGGGTCCGTCCGCTCAAGGGAAATGCAAGCTATTCTGGAAGGGGACCAACGCGGGAATGCGTCTGCAAGCCGGAGCTTACGGCACCGGGAACCAACATTGTGTCGTGCTCCGCTGCATGGCAGAGGGGAAAATATTATCAGAAAAAAAGCGGAACTTCTATGGCAGCGCCTGCTGTCTCGGGTTGTGTGGCATTGCTGCTGTCCAGTGAGCCTGAGCTGACAAATGTAGAAGTAAAAATGCGCCTGAAAGAGGCTGCTGCGGACATTGGACTGCCGTTTAACAGGCAGGGATGGGGGATCCCGGATCTGAGAAAGCTGCTTGGGCTTCCGGCAGGATGAAAGAGTGAGCTGATATTTGTACGATGTAATATTCCATTGCCTGTTTCCATGGCCGTTGTCAGGTGAAGATTTATTTTGACGTTTCTGAACTTGTGTATACGGAAAAGTTATAGTAGAATAAAAACATGGAAGAGAGCAGGCCATACGCGGAGCGCGTGACTGCAAGAGAAAGCCGGATAAAATAACCGTGGAGGAGAAGGTATGGCAAAGTATATTATGGCACTTGATGCCGGGACAACGAGTAATCGCTGTATTTTATTTGATAAGGAAGGAAACATCTGCAGTGTTGCCCAGAAGGAATTCACCCAGTATTTCCCGAAGCCGGGCTGGGTAGAGCATGATGCAGATGAAATATGGTCAACGCAGTTGGGGGTGGCTGTGGAGGCTATGTCGAAGATCGGTGCGTCCGCCGGGGATATCGCGGCGATAGGGATTACGAACCAGAGAGAAACTGCAATTGTATGGGATAAAGAAACCGGGATACCGGTATATCATGCAATCGTCTGGCAGTGTCGGAGGACATCAGAGTACTGTGATTCGCTGAAGGAGAAAGGATTGACAGAAAAGTTCCGCAGGAAAACAGGTCTTGTGATTGACGCATATTTTTCTGCGACAAAGATACGATGGATTCTGGAGCATGTAAAAGGAGCCAGAGAGAAAGCAGAGCAAGGCAGGCTGCTGTTTGGAACTGTGGAGACATGGCTGATCTGGAAGCTGACGAAGGGAGCTGTCCATGTAACGGATTATTCGAATGCATCACGTACGATGCTTTTCAATATTAATGCCTTGTCATGGGATGAGGAAATACTGGAGGAACTGGAAATTCCTGTGTCAATGCTGCCGAAGGTTGTGCCGTCCAGCTGTGTTTACGGAATGACAGATGCCGGATTTCTGGGAGGGGAGATCCCGATTGCAGGTGCAGCAGGTGACCAGCAGGCGGCGCTGTTCGGGCAGACCTGCTTTGCACGCGGTGAGGTGAAGAATACGTATGGAACCGGCGGCTTCCTGTTGATGAATACAGGGGAAGTTCCTGTGTATTCGGAGAATGGGCTTGTGACGACTATTGCATGGGGGCTGGATGGAAAGATTACGTATGCGCTGGAAGGCTCGATTTTTGTGGCCGGAGCGGCAATCCAGTGGCTGAGGGATGAGATGCATCTGATTGACTCGGCTCCTGACACAGAGTGGATTGCAGGCCGTGTGCCGGATACGAATGGGTGCTATGTGGTTCCGGCCTTTACAGGGCTTGGAGCGCCGCATTGGGATCAATATGCGAGAGGGTGCATTGTGGGGATCACGCGCGGAGTAAATAAATACCATATTGTGAGAGCTACTCTGGAATCTCTTGCATACCAGACGTATGATGTAATACGGGCAATGGAGGCAGATTCCGGAATTTCACTTGCAGGCCTGAAGGTAGATGGCGGGGCAAGCGCCAACAATTTCCTGATGCAGTATCAGGCGGATGTGATTCAGGATCAGGTACTGCGTCCGGCATGTATCGAGACAACTGCGATGGGAGCCGCATATCTGGCGGGATTGGCGGTCGGATACTGGAAATCGCTCGAGGAAGTATGCCGGAACTGGCAGGTAGACCGGGTGTTCCGGCCGCAGCTGGAGCGGAGCATCCGGGATGAGCGGCTTCGCGGCTGGGAAAAAGCAGTCCGGTATTCTTTTGGCTGGGCTAAGGATGCGGAATAAGCGGCACGAGAAATAGTTCGGAAGGATTTTTAGAAAAGTTTTGACGAATATGCTTTCAGATGGTAAAATCTGAAAGTGGCAGCCGGGATGAGATGACCTTCCGGGAAACGCATTCCAAGGTAGAAACTTGCAGGAGGAGAACATTATGGAAAAAATTAAGATGATGACACCGATTGTGGAGATGGATGGGGACGAAATGACCCGCATTCTCTGGAAGATGATCAAGGATGAACTGATTTATCCTTATGTGGAACTGAAGAGCGAGTATTACGATCTGGGACTTGAAAACAGAAATGCGACAAATGATCAGGTAACAGTTGACAGTGCAAATGCGAACAAGAAGTATGGCGTTGCTGTAAAATGTGCCACGATTACTCCGAATGCAGCACGCATGAAGGAATATAATCTGAAAGAAATGTGGAAGAGCCCGAATGGTACGATTCGTGCGATTCTCGATGGCACTGTATTTCGTGCACCGATCACGGTAAAGGGAATTGAACCGTATGTCAGAAGCTGGAAGAAGCCGATCACGATTGCCAGACATGCTTATGGAGATGTTTATAAGAATTCTGAGATGATCGTTCCGGGACCGGGAAAAGCAGAGCTGGTTTACACCGGGGCAGACGGAACAGAACTGAGGGAGACCATTTTTGAATTTAAGGGACCGGGAGTTCTTCAGGGAATGCACAATCTGAACCAGTCTATCAGCAGCTTTGCAAGGAGCTGTTTCAACTATGCGCTTGATACGAAACAGGATCTCTGGTTTGCTACCAAGGATACGATTTCCAAGAAGTATGATCATACATTTAAAGATATCTTCCAGGAAATTTTCGATGCGGACTATAAAGCAAGATTCGATGCGGAAGGGATTACCTATTTTTATACATTGATTGACGATGCTGTTGCAAGAGTGATGAAATCCGATGGTGGATTTATCTGGGCCTGCAAGAATTACGATGGCGATGTCATGAGTGATATGGTATCGTCTGCGTTTGGTTCACTGGCTATGATGACTTCCGTGCTTGTTTCACCGGATGGGAATTACGAATATGAGGCGGCGCACGGGACTGTGCAGCGCCATTATTATAAGTACCTGAAAGGGGAAGAGACCTCTACGAATTCCGTGGCAACGATCTTCGCATGGACAGGCGCCCTCAGAAAAAGGGGCGAGCTGGATGGAATCGCAGAGCTTCAGCAGTTTGCAGACCGTATGGAAAAAGCGGTAATTACCACAATTGAGTCAGGAAAGATGACAAAGGATCTTGCCCTGATCACATCTCTGGAACAGGTTGAGGTATTGAACAGTGGGGAATTTATCAAAGCAGTGCGTGCTACATATGAAAGCCTCCTGTAATACAACAAAAATTACCAGCAAAAATTTTCGGGATTTCTGAAAATTTGATTGCGTAATTGCATATACTGGGTTATAATTATATTAACTTCATTCCTGGGGTGTGCGACACTCCCGCAATTTTGAACCTACATTACCTTTATGGGAATCCTAATATCGCACAGCCGATGTCAGGCCTCCGTTTGCAGTGGAAGGCAGAAGCTGTGGCTGCGGATGCCCACCTAGCTCTGCTAGGACTCAGAATACGGGAAACGGCACTCTGGGAATATTATAAGAAACCATAGAATGTGAAACGAGAAGTCTGGAATATATTGGGACTTTTTTTTGTTATTAACAGCTACCATGTGAATGGTAACAACTGGCGTTACTGTTCACTGGGTAGCTGTCCCGCGAGGTGTTCAGGTGCGGTTTCGCACCTGAATCCCGAGTTTTGCGGCGCGAAATCGCATGAAATGCGATTTCTGTGCATCGCGAAGCGCCGTTGCTGGTCAGACGGCTGCCATTTTGGCAGACGTGTGAACAGTAACCAACTGGCATGAAAAAAGTAAAAAATATGAAAAAAGTGCTTGACTTATTTTGAACACGGTGGTAATATATATCTCGCTGCTGAGGTACGGCGGCAAAACAAAAAAGAAATTCAAAAAAATAAAAAAAGTTGTT
>JAUNGL010000187.1 GCA_030524665.1 Lachnospiraceae bacterium
TACCACTGCTTCCATGATTTGTCAACGACTTTTTTTATTTTTTTTCATTTTTTTACTTTTTTCTTTTTTACTATCTGATATAACTCATTTTTTACCATAAGACCTAAAAGCTCTATCTAGCATTTACCCCGAATACCTTGCGAGGATAATCTTCATAATAGTAATCATGCAAAGTTATCCCCGCCAGCCCCATCAGATGAGTATTCCTCTGATGGGGCTTTCATTTTTAACTGGTTAGCAATTATCTCCATCCTACGGCATCCCGGATCATTCTATAGCAGTGAAAATCCGTTCTCATAGCTATTCTACACTCTCTTACCAGCCATACGCATCCCGAATCAATGCACCTGTGACTGCATCCATATAACAGTACATATCATTGTTCAGAAAAATATGATGTTCCTCACTCACCAGATATGGTACCTGGAAATTCCACACAGGGCGGAATACAATTCCTTCGCTTGTCATATCAACATAATATTCCAGTGCAATTTCCGTTACAGGCTGCCCGCTGTCCGGCACATCCAGCATTCCTTCTTCCAGATAGCCTGCCAGCTTCTCCAGAACCTGATCCATCGGCAACAGTGATACTTCTTCCTTCTCTGTTATTTCAAATGAGCCGCTCCACTGAAAATCCGTCAGCATATCATCCTGTGTGACCATAAGTCCACTGCAGAATATCTGCGATTCCATTGCTGCCGGAATTCCGTTCAGGAGCCATCTTATCCGGTAAGTCTTGCAGGTTTTCCCCTGTTCTTCTTTTTCTTCCTTTAATTCAAGTTTTCCGTCAATTCCAAGCTTTGAAAGAATCCCGCCGGTTCCGCTAAGAGTCTCTTCTCCCAATTCTTCATAATTTGTATAGGAAGCATCGTATCCGCCGGATGCAAAAATCTGTTTGTCCTGATACTGCCAGTGAACGCTTCCGTATTCTTCGCTTCCCTGCACCCATTCGTCTGTCGTTCCTTCCTGATACAGCGATGCCATTTTATCCACAGGGAAATCGATCCGACGCAGCTTTCCGGTATATACCTGATCCTTTTCCTGAATAACCTCAGCATCTATCGAAAGTATCCCTTCCGCTCCTTCCAAATCACATAAAACATGGCTGCTATTCCCTGATATGCTCTCTGCATTGTCATTATGGTTTCCCGGCCCACTTTCTGCATTTCCGGCAATACCGCTGTCAGGTAACGCTTCCTGATCTTCAAAACTTTGTGATTCTGCCATACTTACGCTCTGCTCTTCTTCCGCCTCTTCGATCCACTCTCCGGACTGGCTTACCACACATGCTTCCTGATATCCTGACAGTTCTGTCACTCCTTCCGGCAATGCCAGCTCTACGGTCAATACCTGCGGTGTATAGCTTGTAATTTCATCTTTCCACGGTATCACATAATACTGCATTCCATCCTCATCCGTAAATTCTCCCGTCTGATAAATTTGCCTGTAAGCCTGCACATCTTTCCAGGTATAGAACGGATGCCCTTCATAAGAGGGGAATGCAAGAATTGTCATCTTCACTTCAACACTGTCATTCTCAAGCTGTCCGGCCAGATAGCTCATATCCCTGACTTCCGCACCTCCAAAATAGGTTCCCGGCTCCTCCTCGACTTCGTAAAGCGGCGTGCTTAGCGCAGCGTCCTCACCATTAATATATAC
The DNA here is from genome assembly GCA_030524665.1 of Lachnospiraceae bacterium. Lineage (GTDB taxonomy): Bacteria > Bacillota > Clostridia > Lachnospirales > Lachnospiraceae > Choladousia. The sequence goes on from JAUNGL010000187.1 coordinate 1,660, forward strand.
ATGATCTTTCATACTTAGCTCATACTTTTTCCCCTCATCTGATACTTCCGCAATAAAACGGAGGTCGGTTCCGTCAAAGTAAGCTTCTTTCACTGTAAGCAGCGGTTTGGACCATTCCTGATCGATGGTCTGCTGCCCCGCATATTCAGCCCCCACAAGCTCTGTCGTTTCCTGCTTTACATCCGTCTGTATCACAGCCTCCGCTTCCGACTCTGTCAGATGCTTCCAATCCGTCAGATACTTCATCAGCTCATTGTTGTTCGCAGCTACCACAGCTCCTCCTATTGCCAGAAGTGCCGCTGCCGGAAGAAGATATCTGAGCTTTATGCTTTTTCTCCTTGTTTTGGGACTTACTCTGCCGAATTTTCTTTCTTGCTTCTGTAATTGATTCCTCTTACTTTCCGTTTTTCCTTGTCCTGCTTTTTCAAAGCATACAAATTGATTGTCTGCTGATGCTTCTTTCTCCGCCGTCTCTGTCCGTACTTTCTGCATTCGCTTCCTTTGCGCTTCTGCGTCCTGCATCCGTTTCATCTGTACTTCCGGCTTTTGAGACTGCCCCATCTGTGTCTCTGCATTCTGCTGCTGTCTCATCTGTATTTCTGCGGCTCCCCCATCTGCCTCAGACTTCTGTGCCTGTCTCATCTGCATTTCTACCGCCTGCGCTACCGTCTGCCTGAAATGTTCCGGTGTTTTCGGATAAGCCTCCCACATCGTTTCGTCTTTTTTCATTTTACGCCTCCATCCTTTTTCTGAGCATCTTCCGTCCCCGGCCCAGCCAGCTTTTGACCGTTCCCTCCGTACTGTCGAGTATCTGTGCAATTTCCCTGATGGAATACCCTTCCAGATAGAACATTACCAGCGGGAGCCGGTATTTTTCTTCCATGCTGTGCAGAGCCTCATACAGATCGAAATAAGCCATACTGCTTTTTTCTTCCTCCCCGAGCAGCTCCGCATCCGCACTCGCATAATGCTTCCGCTCCCGCAGCACACGGTAACATTCGTGAATCAGAATGCGGATCAGCCATGTCTTTGCAAACTCCGACTGTCGGAGTGTATCCAGTTTGGCAAATGCGATACTGACCGCTTCCCACACCGCATCCTCGCAATCCTCATCATTTTTCAGAATTCCTTTGGAAACACGGTACAGGCTGTCCGTCGACTCCAATACCAGTTCTGCAAATTCTTCCTTGGTCATAAAAGTTCCTTTCCTGTGTGCAACACACATTTCATTCTTCATGGCTAAGCTCCGCACAGGCTTCTGGCAAAATGCTCTGCGAATCCAATCCAGGAACCAACACCATCCGGCCGTTTCTTTTATCATCATGATTTCTGATTATTAGAGTAATATTTTACAGAAAGGTGGCATAATTTTCTAAAAAAATTTAATTGAATGGAATATCTGTACAAAAAATCAGGAGAAAGACTCTTTCCAGTCCCTCTCCTGATTTTATTACAGTTTATCCGTCTGTTTTTTCTGGTTTTTAACTGCGGCAGTTTGCGTGAATCAGTTCTTTTGTCCGGATGTTACTGCTCACAGAGTGGCCGTCCGGATTCCTGTCACTGTCTTACTGACTGTCTGCCTATCGATCTGTAAATGTGACGCATTCTGTCTGCTCACATCTGCATGCAGCCGCACCCGAGATATCCACATGCTCTGCATGGCATTTGCAGTGTTCATTATACTTGCAGTTCTTTGCCTCACAGTCAATCGCGATCTGAGTCGACGGGCTTCCCATCGAATTTTTCAGATTTTCATGCTTGCGCTCCAGAAAACTTGCACAGCAGGTATCCTGACAGACCTTTGCCTCTTCACCTGCGATCTCAATGTCTCCTTTGGAGCAGTACATCGCGTTATTGTACACACAATTCTGTGCGGAACAAACTAAAGCTGGCATCGCCATACCTCCTTGTTTTAACGGTCATTCCGATCCACAGCACCAATGCTGCGAATACAGACAGCCGTTTTGTTTCGGCTACGGTCAGCCATTCTCCGTGTGAAGCGGACATTCAAAATCCACCTGGCACCTTCCACCGGGACACAGTCAGCTTCGCAGACTGTATCCAGTTACTGCTCCTGTAACAGCAGCACAGCAGAAAATGATTTCCGGCAAAACCATAACCTATATCATTCAGTATGGCCATTTCAGCGATAAATATACATCTCTATTTCTGTTCTTCCACAACGACTTCCCTTGCCGTACGTGTCCGGATTTCTTCCTGAATCGCTGCGATAAAGTCTGCCAGCGGCTTCTGTCCCTCATCTCCGGCAAAACGGCTTCTGACAGATACAAGTCCGCTTTCCTCTTCCTTTGCACCTACAACAAGCATATACGGCACCTTTGCAAGGCGGGCTTCACGAATCTTGTAGCCGATCTTCTCCGCGCGTGTATCGATGCTGGAACGGACACCAGCTTCATTCAGGGCTGCATTTACCTTGTCTGCATAGTCCATATACTTATCGGAAATCGGAAGCACACGTACCTGTTCCGGTGACAGCCAGGTTGGGAATGCTCCGGCAAAATGCTCGATTAGGATACCAATGAAACGCTCGATAGAACCGAATGCCACACGGTGAATCATGATTGGACGATGCTTTTCGCCGTCTGCTCCGATGTATTCACAGTTAAAGCGAAGCGGGAGCTGGAAATCGAGCTGAATCGTTCCGCACTGCCAGGTTCTTCCGATGGAATCTTCCAGATGGAAGTCAATCTTAGGACCATAGAATGCGCCGTCCCCTTCATTCACAACATAATCAAGTCCGAGATCATCCAGCGCACTGCGCAGACCGTCGGTTGCCATCTCCCAGTCCTCGTCGCTTCCCATAGAATTTTCCGGACGTGTGGACAGCTCTACATGATATTTGAATCCAAACAACTGGTATACTTCATCGATCAGCTTCGCAACACCCTTAATCTCATCGCGGATCTGCTCCGGCATCATAAAGATATGCGCATCATCCTGTGTGAAGCAGCGAACACGCATCAGACCGTGGAGCTGTCCTGATTTCTCATGGCGGTGTACCAGACCAAGCTCACCCATGCGGAGCGGCAGGTCACGGTATGATCTCGGCTCTGACTGGTAAACCAGAATGCCGCCCGGACAGTTCATCGGCTTGATCGCAAAATCGGTATCGTCGATCACCGTCGTATACATGTTTTCCTTATAGTGATCCCAGTGTCCGGAAGTCTCCCAGAGCTGGCGGTTCAGCATGATCGGTGTGGAGATTTCCACATAACCTGCCTTTCTGTGAATCTCACGCCAGTAATCCAGCAGCGTATTTTTCAGAATCATTCCCTTCGGCAGGAAGAACGGGAATCCCGGTCCCTCATCGCGCATCATGAACAGCCCGAGCTGCT
>JAUNGL010000022.1 GCA_030524665.1 Lachnospiraceae bacterium
AGCAGCCCAAATGCGGATTCCCGGCGTCCGTCCATCGTCAACTAAACACGAATTTGGCCGAGCGGTAACAGGGAAAAGGCATGCGGAATAAAAAAAGATTGACAAATCCATCCCAACCGAATATACTGGTAACAGATTTTAATTTAATACGTCAAACCGATGAAGCGGAAGTAAAAGCAATTCGTGCACTTACAGAGAGTCCGGGTGGGTGAGAGCCGGATGGAACGCAGATTGCCAGAATGGGCCGCTGAGGGCGCAGTCAAAAGCGTAACGGGAGATGCCGATGAGATGGCAGAACCGGGCGCCAAGTATTCTGCGACGTGAGGGCATACGTCAGTTGCCGGAAATATGTTGGTATTTCGCAAAGAGCACAGGTTTCTGTGAATCAAGGTGGCACCGCGGGAGATTATTACCCGCCCTTGACGAATGGTATCGTTCGTCATGGGCGGGTTTTTTGTTTCATCGGAAATTTCTTCGGATTTCCGATGAAACAAAAAACGCTCCGCAGGGATGCGCACGCAAATGCAGAAGAAATATGTCGCTTATGCGGCGCATTTGCGGCGCAGAATCTCGCAAAGCGAGATTCTTTTTATCTGCATTTGTGTATAAAAGGAGGAATTTGATATGTTGTATCCAAGTCTGGAGACGGTTACACAGTTTCAAAAGACCGGAGAGTATTTTCGTATTCCAGTGAAGGAAGAGATGTATATGGATATGCTGACGCCAATTCAGGTGGTGCGCATCCTGAAACGTGTCAGCAGGCACTGTTTCCTGCTGGAGAGTGCGGAACAATCACAGAAATGGGGACGGTACACGTTTCTTGGATATGATCCGGGACTTACTGTAACATGTCTCGACGGAGTCGTGAAGATCAGCAGTACAACAGAATTTGTGACGGATCAGGAGAATCCGAAGCACATCATCCGCAGGATTCTGGCTGAGAACCGGGCGCCGAGGCTGAAGGAGATGCCGCCGTTTTCCGGAGGACTGGTCGGATACTTTGCATATGATTATATCAAGTACAGCGAGCCGGTGCTGAATCTGGATGCGAAGGATGAGGAATCCTTCCATGATCTGGATTTGATGCTTTTTGACAAGGTCATTGCGTTTGACCATTACCAGCAGAAGATTTTCCTAATCAAAAATATCCGTCTGGATGACCCGGAGACGGAATATCATAAGGCAGAGATGGAGTTGCGCAGCCTGAAAGAGCTTCTGGAATCAGGTGTTTATGCGGAAAACCGGCCGCTGAAGCTGCATTCAGAGTTCCGGGCGCTGTTTTCGGAGGAAGAGTACTGCCGGATGGTAGAGCGGGGAAAGGAATATATCCGGGAGGGCGATATTTTTCAGGTGGTGCTGAGCAACCGGATGGAAGCGGAAATGTCGGGCAGCCTGCTGGATGCATACCGGGTGCTGAGGACGTCGAATCCGTCCCCCTATATGTTTTATTTTTCGAGCGATGATCTGGAGATTGCGGGGGCTTCCCCGGAAACACTGGTGAAGCTGGAATCAGGGGTTGTCCATACCTTTCCATTGGCAGGTACAAGGAGGCGCGGAGCGACAGAGGAGGAAGATCTGGCGCTGGAGCGGGAACTTCTGTCGGATGAAAAGGAGCGCGCCGAGCATAATATGCTTGTAGACCTCGGAAGAAATGATGTCGGGAGGGTCAGCCGCTTCGGTTCAGTGGAGGTCGAGAAATATATGTGCATCGAGCGGTTTTCACATGTTATGCACATCGGCTCTGTGGTGCGCGGTGAGATGAGTGAAGGAAAGGATGCCATGGATGCGGTGGATGCGATCCTCCCGGCAGGAACTTTATCGGGAGCGCCGAAAATCCGTGCCTGCCAGATTATCAATGAACTGGAGGGCAACAAGAGAGGCATCTACGGAGGAGCAATCGGGTATCTTGACTTCGGCGGGAATCTGGATACGTGTATCGCCATCCGGATTGCATTTGCAAAGAACGGGAAAGTATATGTCCGTTCCGGCGCAGGTATCGTGGCGGACAGTGTACCGGAGAAAGAATATCAGGAATGTATCAATAAGGCGAAGGCTGTGGTACAGGCGCTGAAAATGGCAGAGGGAGGAATCGGGGCCTGATGTGTGCCGCAGGGAACGACCGGGAAACTCCTGATGAATCCGGAGGAATGAGCCGGGAATATGTATTTACGGGAACAGGAGTTTCAGACAGAATGGGGGCAGAAAGTATGATACTGTTAATTGATAATTATGACAGCTTTTCCTACAACCTGTATCAGCTAGTCGGAGAGCTGAATCCGGATTTGAAGGTCATCCGGAACGATGAATGTACGGTAGAAGAAATCCGTGCGATGAAGCCGGAGGCTATCATCCTCTCACCGGGGCCGGGACGCCCGGCGGATGCAGGAGTCTGCATTGCGGTTGTGAAGGCGCTGGCCGGAGAAATTCCAATCCTCGGGGTCTGCCTCGGGCATCAGGCGATCTGTGAAGCGTATGGAGGTGCTGTCTCCTACGCGAAACGTATGATGCACGGAAAGACCTCAGTGGCTGCACTCGATACGGAATCTCCGATCTTTGCAGAAATCGGGAGCACGATGCAGGTGGCCCGGTATCATTCACTTGCGGCGCTGGAGGAGACACTGCCGCAGGAATTGAGAATAACAGCCAGAACGGAGGATGGAGAAGTGATGGCTGTGGAACATAGAGAAAAATCAGTATATGGACTGCAATTTCATCCCGAGTCGGTATTGACTCCGCAGGGAAAAAATGTATTAAAAAATTTTCTGGAGGTAGCGAAGCATGATTAAGGAAGCAATTTTACAACTGGCAAAAAAGGAAAATCTGACATATGACACGGCGCTTGCTGTCATGAATGAGATCATGGGCGGGGAAGCAACACCGGTACAGATGAGTGCATATCTGACGGCACTTTCCCTGAAGGGTGAAACGATCGATGAGATCACAGGTTCCGCGAAGGGAATGAGGGATCATTGTATACGTCTCCTGCACGATATGGATGTGCTGGAGATTGTTGGAACAGGCGGGGACGGGGCAAATTCCTTCAATATTTCCACAACCTCATCACTGGTCATTGCGGCAGGCGGTGTCCCGGTGGCAAAGCATGGAAACCGTGCGGCTTCCAGCAAATGCGGTGCGGCGGATGTACTGGAAGCCCTGGGAGTCAATATTACGGTATCGCCGGAGAAGAGCAGTGAGCTTCTGAAGGACATCGGAATCTGCTTCCTGTTTGCACAGAATTACCACATTGCCATGAAGTATGTGGCGCCGATCCGGCGGGAGCTGGGAATCCGTACTGTGTTCAATATCCTTGGCCCGCTTTCTAACCCGGCAGGAGCGAATATGGAGCTGATGGGTGTTTATGATGAATCTCTGGTGGAGCCGCTTGCGAGAGTAATGAGCAATCTGGGTGTAAAACGCGGTATGGTTGTATACGGACAGGATAAGCTGGATGAAATTTCCCTGAGCGCACCGACAAGCATCTGCGAGATCCGGGACGGAAAATATGAGAGCTATACGATTACACCGGAAATGTTCGGTTTTGAGAGATGCACGAAGGAGGAGCTGACCGGAGGGTCTCCGCAGGAAAATGCAGCTATTACAAAGGCGATCCTCTCCGGAGAAGAGCAGGGAGCGAAGAGGAATGCGGTATTGATGAATGCCGGGGCAGCACTTTATCTTGCAGGAAAGGCAGATACGCTGCAGGACGGTGTGAAGCTGGCCGGAGAGCTGATTGACAGTGGAAGGGCACTGGCGAAGCTGGAAGAGTTCGTGAAATATTCAAATGAGTGAGGATAAGTCCGGGTGATGCGTGTTCTGGATGTATGGTGTACGTTTGGGGAACATCAATGGCGTGCCGGAATACGCGTAAAAGGAAGGGAATGAAAGATTTATGATATTAGATGAAATAGCGGAGAAAACCAGAGTACGGGTCGAGGAGAGAAAAAGGTCGGTTCCGCTGGAAATGCTTCAGAATGAAGCAGAGCAGCTGGACAGAAAGCAGAGGGAAACCGGGATGCCGCATGACAGAAGGAAAATCGCAGCAGTATCGGGCGAAAGGCAGGAGGAAGCGGGAGTATCGGTTCAAATGCCGGAAAAAACGAATTCTGTGAATCGAAGCTTCCGGTTCGAACAATCACTTCGCACGCCGGGACTCTCCTTCATCTGCGAAGTAAAAAAAGCCTCCCCCTCCAAAGGAGTGATTGCAGAAGAATTTCCGTATCTGGAAATAGCGAAGGAATATGAGATGGCAGGTGCCAGCGCGATTTCCTGCCTGACGGAGCCGTATTATTTTCAGGGACAGGATACGTACCTGAAGGAGATTGCAGGCGAGGTGGGAATACCGGTACTGCGGAAGGATTTCACCGTAGATCCATATATGATCTATGAGGCAAAGCTGCTCGGCGCATCTGCGGTGCTGCTGATCTGCGCGATCCTGACGGACCGGGAGCTGAGAAGCTACCGGGAGTTGGCAGAGCGGCTTGGAATGTCCGCACTTGTAGAAGCGCACAGCGAAGAAGAAGTGCGCAGGGCGATGGAGTGCGGTTCAAAGATTGTGGGTGTAAATAACCGGGATCTGAAGACCTTCGAAGTGGATATCAGAAACAGCATTCGGCTGCGTCCGCTGGTTCCGGATACGTGTGTATTTGTCTCTGAGAGCGGTATCCGGTCCGAAGAGGATATGAAAGCACTCTATGAAAACGGAACGGATGCAGTATTGATAGGTGAGACATTGATGCGGGCAGCAGACAAAAAGGCGATGATTGAACGGCTGCGGAGAGGATAGCAGATGGCAAAAATTAAAATCTGCGGCCTGAGCCGCAAAGAAGACATTTCCTATGTAAATGAGGCAAAACCGGATTACTGCGGATTTATTATCAACTTTCCCAAAAGCCGGAGGAACGTAACGCCGGATCAGGTGAGAGCGCTAGTGAGGGAGCTGAATCAGGATATCTGTCCGATTGGTGTATTCGTCAATCAACCGATGGAGGAGATTCTCTCCCTGGCGGTTGACGGAACACTTGGGGCAGTACAGCTGCATGGCTCTGAGACACAGGAATATGTGAGAGAACTGAAGAAGAGACTTTCGGAAATTCAGGAACAGCATTCGGAAGGAATTACGGAAAAGCAGATCGAACGATGCAATGAGAGAAGGCTGCCCGTCATTCAGGCATTCCAGATTGCGGAGACGGAGGATGTCAGGCGGGCTGCTGCAAGCGAAGCTGATTTCATTCTGCTTGACAAGGGAACCGGAAGCGGTCAGACTTTTGACTGGAATCTGGTACAGGAGATCGGACGCCCATTCTTTCTGGCCGGGGGTCTTGGACCGGAAAATCTCGCGGAAGCGATCGTGCGGCTGAAGCCGTATGCGGTGGATATGAGCAGCAAGGTAGAGACGGACGGGATCAAGGATGGCAAAAAGATAGCGGAAGCTGTCAGAATCGTGCGGGCAGTGCCAAATGGATCGGTATTCTGAATGCAGGCTGTGAAGCGCCTGTAAGTAACGAGGAGAAGCGTAGGTCAAATATCACAGCTATGATGTGATGCAAGTGTGATGTCCCGTAAGCTTGCTGCGGAATATTTGGCTGATAAAAATGAAAAAGCAGTGAAAGATGGAGGAAAAAAGATGTCAAAAGGACGTTTTGGCATTCATGGCGGGCAGTATATGCCGGAAACGCTGATGAATGCAGTGATAGAACTGGAGGAAGCCTACAACCATTATAAGAATGACCCGCAGTTCAATGCAGAACTGACGGAGCTGTACAATGAATATGCGGGCCGCCCATCGCGGCTGACGTATGCGGCTCACATGACGGAGAAACTTGGTGGGGCCAGGATTTATCTGAAGAGAGAAGATCTGAACCATACGGGCTCCCATAAGATCAACAATGTACTTGGGCAGGTGCTTCTCGCAAAGAAAATGGGAAAGACGCGTGTGATTGCTGAGACAGGTGCAGGGCAGCACGGAGTAGCTACAGCTACGGTCGCAGCGCTAATGGGAATGGAATGTGAGATATTCATGGGTGAGGAGGATACGATCCGTCAGGCGCTCAATGTATACAGGATGCGTCTGCTGGGAGCACAGGTTCACCCGGTTAAGACGGGAACTGCTACGCTGAAGGATGCTGTCTCGGAGACGATGCGTGAGTGGACCAACCGGATTGAGGACACACATTATGTGCTTGGTTCCGTCATGGGTCCGCATCCGTTTCCGACCATCGTGAGAGACTTTCAGGCTGTGATCTCGCGGGAGATTAAGTCGCAGATACTAGAGAAGGAAGGACGGCTGCCGGACGTTGTAATGGCATGTGTCGGCGGCGGTTCCAATGCAATCGGGGCATTTTACCATTTTATTGAGAATGAAGAAGTGCAGCTGATCGGTTGCGAGGCAGCAGGCCGCGGCGTAAATACGAAAGAGACAGCCGCAACGATTGCAACTGGAAGGCTTGGAATCTTTCACGGCATGAAATCGTATTTCTGTCAGGACGAATACGGCCAGATTGCTCCTGTCTATTCGATCTCCGCAGGTCTGGACTATCCGGGTATCGGGCCGGAGCACGCGCACCTGTATGATACAGGCCGTGCACAGTATGTGCCTGTGACGGATGATGAGGCAGTGGAGGCATTCGAATATCTGTCACGTACCGAGGGAATTATCCCGGCAATCGAGAGTGCACATGCAGTGGCACATGCGATGAAGATTGCACCGCAGATGGATAAGGATAAGATCATCGTAATCAATATTTCAGGGCGGGGGGATAAAGACTGTGCGGCGATTGCACGCTACCGCGGGGAAGAAATCTACGAGTGACAGCAGAAATCCCGGATGTGAAGAATGAGAACAGACAGTTACACTGGAAAAGTATGGAGGATATATTTTATGAGCAAGATACAGAATGCATTTCAAAACGGCAAAGCATTCATACCGTTCATTACCTGCGGTGATCCCTCACTTGCGGTGACCGAACAGCTCGTCTATGCAATGGAAGAAGCAGGAGCGGATCTGATCGAGCTTGGAATCCCGTTTTCAGACCCGACGGCAGAGGGTCCGGTGATTCAGGCGGCAAATATGCGCGCGCTCTCTCAGGGAGTGACGACGGATGACATCTTCGAGATGGTATTCCGTATTCGGAAGAAGACGCAGATTCCTATGGTATTTATGACGTATGCAAACGTTATTTTTTCCTATGGGGCAGAGCGTTTTATCCGAAGGGCGTCAGAGCTTGGCATGGACGGCCTGATTCTCCCTGATCTTCCTTTTGAGGAAAAAGAAGAATTTGATCCGCTGTGCAGGCAGTACGGGATTGACCTTGTGTCCCTGATCGCGCCGACCTCGAAGGAACGTATCTCAATGATCGCGAAGGAAGCTTCCGGATTCGTTTACTGCGTTTCGTCGCTCGGCGTTACCGGTGTCCGCAAGGAAATCCAGACCGATATAGGAGCGATGGTGAAGCTTGTCAAGGAAGCAAATGATATTCCATGTGCGGTCGGTTTTGGGATTTCCACTCCGGAGCAGGCAGCAAGGATGGCGTCACTTTCGGACGGGGCGATTGTCGGCTCGGCGATTGTGAAAATCTGCGCGGCGTATGGGGAAGACTGTGTTCCCTATGTGAAGGAATATGTACGTGAGATGAAGCAGGCATGTCTGGAAGAATAGTGTGAGAAAATGCGGGGCATTTTCTCAGGTTCAGGAAACAACCAATATATAATATAGAAGAAAGATACCACCCGCAGGTATTCTGTGATTCTGAGGATCGTTCAGAGAACGAAGCAATCAGGGGATCACAGGTGACTGTTCATAGGGTAGCTGTCCCGCGAGGTGTTCAGGTGTGGTTACGCACCTGAATCCCGAGTTTTGTGGAGTGAAATCGCATGAAATGCGATTTCTGTGCATCGCGAAGCGTCGTTGCCCCGTGAACAGTAACTGTAATAAGCCTGCGGGAGCTGTGTTGTTAGGTTAGTATGGAATTTGTGATAGATTTCTGGTACAATATGATAAATACATATCAGGAGCGGGTGAATGATGAATACAATGCCTATTTCAGAATTGATCGAGAAAGTTGCGGAAATATGTAAGAATAATGGTGTGAAGCGACTGGATTTATTTGGATCTTTTGCCACAAATACGGCAACACCAACCAGTGATATAGATTTTGTGGTTTATGGATGCAAAGATATCCTGCGTCTGGAAGAGTCTCTGGCTGCAATAGAAACACTTCGGAAGATTGATGTTTTTGACTATGATTCTATTCACAATAAATTTTTATTGGAGGATATCGAAAAATATGGAAAGCAAATATATTAATCGCTATAATACATTTTGTAAGAGTCTGAAAAATTTAGAAAAAAGTAAATCTGCTGATCTCAAAGCAGATTTTGTGCTGGAAGGGACCGTGTTGAATTTTAATCTTACATTTGACATTTCGTGGAAAGTGATAAAAGATATTCTGGTAAAGCAGATGGGAATTCTTGATTTTGCAATTGGGTCTCCAAGAGAGACATTACAGCAGGGGTTTATCAATAGAATTATTGAGGATGATCGGTGGATGCAGATGCTTCGTGTCAGAAACCAGCTTGCTCATGATTATGATGGAACTTATGCGTTAGAAAAATTCCAGGATATCATTACGGTTTATTATTCTTTGTTTGAGAAATTAAAAGATAAAATTGAAAAATATTATAAATGATAAGAGTTTTGGTTACTGTTTACAGGACAGCTACCCCGTGAACAGTAACCGATTTTTCTGTACGGTGGTTTGTCTGAATCGCTGCAGATTGACTTGTATGTTTACCGCATGCTTGGTACAATATGCCATAAAATTTTGTGAATAAGGAAGTAAGGGAGTACGATTCCAGTGGATACCGTTTTCCGGTGTATCTGACTGCATGGGGCAGCGGCATGAATGCGTTGAATACCTATTTGATGATCCCCTTTATGGCTGTTTTCGGCGCCGAAGTCTGGGTGGGTTCGGTCCTTTGGGCGGTTTCATTTTGGCATTGATGTAGAAAATCCGGATCCTGACAATGTTTATATTCTGGTTGAATCAGCGGCGCAGAAAAATTTCTCAGATGCCGGGTTTACGCTTGAGACGTACGGAAATTTTACAGTGGCTTTTTGTGAGCCGTAAATTGGGAGACAGAACGATTATAGGAGAATAGACATATATTTGTGTGTAAATAAAGGAGAGATAAATGGGAAAATTCAAAAAGTATGTGCAGATGATTTGCGAGGGACTTGAGTTGATTGCGTCCGTGTTGGTATTGATCGGAATTTTGCTCTCCGTATACAGTCTTGTAAAGGATTTTGAGATTTTTGGGGAGCTTTTAAATGATATTTCCACATTCCGGCATTATCTGGAACAGGTTTTTTCACTTGTAATCGGAATTGAGTTTCTCCAGATGCTTTGCCGGCCGAATTCGGATAATGTTATTGAGGTACTGATCTTTCTGGTCGCACGGCATATGATTGTGGGAGATACGACGCCCTATCAGGACTTTGTGTCAGTGATCAGTGTAGCACTCCTCTGTGTGCTGAGAAGGTATCTGAGAATCTCGCAGGAGGATCGTGACCGGAAATGGAAGACCGTGGAGAATAAAGAAGCGGATGGAAAGAGGGAGATATACGGCCAGAAGCTACAGCAGCTTTCAGGAAAAACTGACGGGTGCACAGAGCATAAAGCAGTGCGGGAGTAGGTCTGCCTGTTTCCCCAAATTGACAGTGACAAGAGTCTGTAAAAGAAAGTATGTTTTTTAATGATTTTATGTAATACAATATTGTAATTTCCTGTCATACAGAGTAAAATAATTTTGAACGATGAAACTGCAGAAAGAAATAGAATTTCATGAAAAAAGTTTGTGTGAGAGTCGGGAAGGATGAAGGGTTGAGTATGCGATACAGTTTCAGGAAAGATTTATATTCAAAAGAGTCTTTCATAAAAGCTGCATATAATTTTGTCGATGATTTTTATCTCCATCTGGACAGCGACGATGAATATTACATTGTGGATATGGAACCGCGGAGAACAGGGACAGACGGTCCGCAGATGCAGGAATTTCAAAATGAAATGCTGATCCAGGAGACGAGGAGAATCGTGAATGACAGAACGATGCATTTACGGGAAATGATGTATGCGAGGGCTATGGCTTCCACTGTGATTGAGGAGCCTGCAGAAGAAAAGGTTTTTGCAGAAGAAAGCGCTGAAAAAATACTGACAGATTGGTTTGAAGAAAATGAATGATAGTCTGTGGTTAAACAAAGAGCTGTATAGAAAGAGCACAATTCAGCAGGCATTGAAGGATTATTCCGGAATCTGTGAGGTACAGCTGCTTGAGGAACAGAATTACTATGTCTGCCGCTTCCTGAGGACCGTGCCGGAGCGGGGATTGACGATGAAAGAATTTGAAGATTATTTAATTAGTCTTACCAGAAAATATGAGTATTGATTATGTGATTGTGGGAATCCTGCTGGGGCTGTGCCTGGTCTGCAGCTATACGGATTTGAAGGATGGAGTCATCAGAAACAAATATCTTGTTACTCTGGGTACGGCAGCAATTTTGCTGAATGCAGTCTCTCTCTGGCTGCATCAGAGCAGGGGGAGCAGGGAACTGATGTGGCAGCAGTATCTGTCTATGCTCGCAATCGGAGCGGCGGCAGCTCTGATTTTGTATGCAGTTAAAATATGGGCGGGCGGAGACTGTAAGCTGTACCTGGCTGTGACACTGGCGTTGCCTTATGATATCACGGTCCGGACCTTTTTGGGGATTGGTTTTGGACTCTATATTCCGATTCTGGCATTTTTATTTGGATATCTGTATATTATTTTCGATTCCGTGATTCGGGGCATACGGAATAAGAAACAGGATCCTGGCGGTTCGGAGCAGAATACGGAAAGGATTTCTGTTTTCAAACGTTCCGCATCAGGTTTTGTTGTCTATTTGAAATATTACGTGGCGATGGCATTTGTCAATAGTATGGTTGTATTTGCGGTTGAGTGGCTGGGAATCTCGTGGGCGGATCAATGGATGCTGCTTTTACTGAATATTCTGATACTTTTTCTGATTGCGAAGCTGAAGCTGCTGGAGTACAAAAGTGTGCTGCTGGTGCTGCTGGCAGCCGACGTGATATTGGGGATTGTGAGTCTGGATACGGTCTGGAACAGACAAACACTTCTGACCTGGCTGGCCGTACTGTTGTCCGGTCTGATGAAAAATATGTCGGATAATTACAATTATGAAGAAATCGAGACAGGAAGCCTGAAAAAGGGGATGATTCTGTCTGCGGCCAGTTCTCTGCTTTTGGTCAATAACAGGTACAGTGGATTCCGGAAGATTTCAGATGAATCGCTGAATTCCAGGCTGACGGAAGAGGATATCAAAGCAATCCTTGATTTCAGTAAGAAAAAAAGTGCTCCGCAGAAGGTCTGTATCGTGAGAAAGGTGCCGTTTGCATTATTTATATCGCTGGCTGCTATCGTTGTATTGGCGGGAGGTATCCTGTTATGATGTTGAAAATAAGAAACTATAAGCATGGCTATCATATTGCATCATTTGCAAAAAGTGATAAGGCGTTTGAAGATATGAAAGCCAGAGGATACAGTGCCGTATGTCTTACGGATGCGGAATTGTTTTTTTATCCGGAATTCTGGTCTGTGAAGCTGGACGTGGAGGAAGCCGCTGCATTTTCCGGGGTTGAAGAGTACAGTATTCTGGAATTCAGTGACAGAGGGGCATATCTGTATCTGGATGCGGGCTCGGCGGATCATACGCTGTTTATTACGAATAAGTGTAATTCAAACTGTATCATGTGTCCTGTCAGCGATCCGGTCAGAAAAAACAGTGAGATAGAGACCGCGGATACCTTGCTGAAAATCGCCGGACAGATCCCCTGTGATACCAGGCATATTACGATTACAGGCGGGGAGCCGTTTATGATGAAGACCGATATTTTCCGCCTGTTTGATTATCTCAGAAGGAATCTGAATCAGACCGAGTATCTTCTTCTGACGAACGGAAGAATACTGGCGGACCGTGAGTATTTTACGCAGTTTGAAGCATCGGTTCCGGACAAAATGCTTGTCGGCGTACCTCTGCATGGATACGATGCAGAGACGCATGACCGTATCACGAGAGCCAGGGGCAGCTTTGAACAGACGATGAAAGGTCTCAAAAATCTTTTGGCGGCTCATATCAAAGTAGAAATCAGAATTGTTGTGAGTCGGCTGAACCTTGATTTTATGGATCAGATCGCAGATTTCATTGCCAGAGAGCTGAAAGGTGTTTACACGGTGAAATTTATGGGGCTGGAAATGCTGGGGAATGCCAGACATAATTTTAGTCAGGTGTGGGTGGATTACAAAGAATCCTTTCCATATATGAAGGAGGCCGTGAAGAAGCTGGTTCTCCAGGGTTTTGATGTTGGCATTTATAATTATCCTCTGTGCTGTGTAGAGAAAGGCTACTGGCCGATCTGTGAAAAGAGCATTACGGACTATAAGATCAGATATCTGCCGCAATGTGACAGTTGTACCAAAAAGGATGCCTGTGGTGGAATGTTCGCCGGAACGTTCCGTTTGATGGAAGGAATTGTTGAGGCAATCAAATGATAGCACCGTTTCATTTTAAAAAACTGAAGGACAGGATCATTATTACAAATGATCTGGGAAGGTATGCATTTTTATCTTTGGATGAGTTCAGGAAATTTGCAGATGGAGAGCTGGATTCTGAGTCGGAATTGTATCAGAAGCTGAAGAAAAATTATTTTCTCTATGATACTTCTCCTGAGAGATATCTTGAGGATATCAAACCGGAGCTGCGGTATGGCAAAAGCTATCTGTTTTCGGCCACAAGCCTGCATATTTTTGTAGTGACGAATTATTGTAACGCAGCATGCATTTATTGTCAGGCGCAGAGCGGCAGCATTCACGGGTGTAAGAAAATGACCAGAGAGGTGGCGCGGAAGTCTGTCGACCTTGCGCTGCAGTCGCCGCAGAAGGAGCTGAGCTTTGAATTTCAGGGCGGTGAGCCACTGAGTAATTTTGCAATGATCAGATATATTGTGGAATATACAAATTCAGTGAATACAGATAAAATCATTCATTACAGCGTGGTAAGCAATCTTTCTCTGCTGACGGAAGAGATGGTTCGATTTTTTCAGGAGCATAGTGTATCGATTTCGACTTCTCTGGACGGGGACAGAACCCTGCATGGATGGAACCGCCCATTGGGCGACGGAAGCAATTCGTACGACATCCTGAAGCAGAAGCTTGAACTGCTGAAATTAAACGGCTTAGGCTATGGCGCGATACAGACAACCACCAGAAATTCGCTGAGCCGGTCGAAACAGATGATCGATGAGTATCTGAATCTGGGACTGGACAGTATTTTTATACGGCCTTTAACGCCACTCGGATATGCAGGAAAGCGCTGGGCGGAAATCGGATATACAACCGGGGAATTTCTGGATTTTTACCGGAGCTGTATCTGCTATCTGCTCGAGGTCAACCGTAAAGGGTATTTTATGAGAGAAGGACATGCTTCGATTTTTCTTTCAAAGATACTGAATGGCTATGGCATGAATTATATGGAACTCCGTTCTCCGTGCGGCGCGGGAATCGGCCAGCTTGCTTATTATTACGATGGGAATGTGTTTACCTGCGATGAGGGAAGAATGCTCTTTGAGATGGGGGATGCATCCTTTAAGCTTGGGAATGTGGTCTCAGATGATTACGACAGCCTGATGAATTCAAAGCTCTGCAAAACGGTATGTAAGTACAGCATTATAGAGAGCCTGCCGAAATGCTGTGACTGCGCATATCAGCCGTACTGCGGAACCTGTCCGGTTGTGAATTATGCGCTGGAGAGGGATATCATCAGCAGGAGCAATAAAAATTACAGATGCAGGATATACGAAGGAATGCTGGATATTCTTTTTGAACTTTTAGAGGATGAGAAAAATACAGATATTTTAAGGAGATGGTCAGAGTGAAACGTGTTTTGGAGAAAAAAGATAACAGAGTTCCATGCAGAGTAATCGTCAGTATTGCAGTTATCTGTATGCTGACCTTCGTGTCTCTCGCAAATCCGGAGCTGACGCAGATTGAAGTGGCGGACGCTGCGGAAATGGAAGAAATTACAACTTCCAGCGGTACGTATTACGGAATTGATACATACGGGGTAGTTGATTATGCCCAATTTATATTCAATAATGGAGATTCCTATGAGGGAAGCTGGTATGCAGGGGAATTCGATGGAAAAGGGAAATATGTTTATCAGGGAATCGGGACATATTCCGGAGATTTTGAATACAGTCAGCGCTACGGAGACGGAGTATTCACGTGGAATGACGGAAGCACTTATTCCGGTCAATGGTATGATGACAAAATCGAAGGTTCAGGTACCTACACGTCAAACACCGGTTTTATTTTGAAGGGAGAGTTCATCAGTAACAGGTTTTATGAGGGATATCTGTTTTACAAAAAATCAGGAACTACCTACAAATATGAAGTCGTAAATGGAAAATATACCGGAAAGATTACGATTCAGTATAAGAACGGAAGCAAGTATACGGGAACCTATAAGAACAACAAAATTACCGGAAAAGGGACCATGAAATATAAAAATGGCGATAAGTATACCGGTACATTTAAGAATGGAAAAAAATCCGGTACAGGTAAGTATACCTGGAAGAATGGAGCACGTTATCAGGGAAGCTGGAAGGATGATAAAATGAGCGGAAACGGAACCTACTATTATCATTCCAGTTCAAAAGGAAAAACACTCAAGGGTAAATTTTCCAAAAACAAGCCAACCGGTGAATGTGTCTATTTAAGCAGAAAAGGAAAAAAGTATAAAACTACCTGGAAAAATGGTAAATGCACAAAGGTAAAGGGGTATTGATCACATGAGTAATGAACTGTTTCCGATAATAGAAAAATCAATCTCTGATCTGATCAACGATGAGGAGGGAAATATTCCGAGAGGAAAACTGGTTGTACTCGGCTCTACCATTATGTTAATGGGAATGATTATGGGAATTGATTCCTTTGCGGCTCATTCGTCGCACCGGTCTCATTCGTCGCATCGGTCTCATTCCTCCCATTCTTCTCATCGGTCAGGGTCCGGTCATGCTTCGCACAGCAACCATGCATCACACAGTAACCATGCGTCCCATAGTAATTCGCATTCGTCACACAGCAATGTTGCTCATACAAATTCCAACACGAGACCAGGCCATATCAACAATGCGGGCGGAAGCATTCCGGGAACAAAAGAGATTCCGGTACCGAAGCAGCCGCAGTCAAACAGTTTTGTGAAGGACATACCGAAAGTGTCATCTGCGTTCAACCTGACGTTGAATCCTGGTGTTACCAGGGACGCAGAGATGTAAGATGCTCTATA
The DNA here is from genome assembly GCA_030524665.1 of Lachnospiraceae bacterium. GTDB lineage: Bacteria > Bacillota > Clostridia > Lachnospirales > Lachnospiraceae > Choladousia. The sequence goes on from JAUNGL010000022.1 coordinate 15,395, forward strand.
TTCTGTATGTGACAAAGGTAAGACTGAATAATGATACAAATGTTTGCTGGACACGCACAAATGATTTTCTATACTTGACAAATTAGAACACAGTGAGTATATTAATAAGTGAAAATGTCAGTGTCTGTGAGCCGATGTTGGAAGTACGAAGGCAAATGAAGGTAGTAATTCGCATATGCTCTTTATGGGACGGGAGAGGCAAAGATGCCCCAAAAGAGTATATGCGTTTTTTGTTTCCACAGGCTTCGTTCAGACCGCTGGCTGAGAAGTAAAGGTTCAACGAATGAGGAGGAAAAAACATGAAAAGAAGCTTGGTAAAAGCAGCGCTTCTTTGTGCGGTTACTGCATCTGTTGCGGTATGCAGCGCACTTACGGTAGGAGCAAGCGAAGGTTCTAAGGTTGTCAGAGTAGCAGCGGTTGACCCGCAGGTTGCACTTGACCCGCAGCAGTACACCTACAGTATTGTTATGAAGATTACGGACAACGTTTCCGAGTCTCTGCTTACAACGAATGCAGATGGAAGCCTTTCACCGACACTTTTGACAAAGCTCCCGGAGGTTTCTGAGGATGGTATGACCTACAGTTTTGAACTGCTTCCGGATGTGAAGTTCCACAATGGTGAGACTCTGAAAGCATCTGACGTCAAGTATTCCTATGAGCGACTTGTAAAGCTGGCAAAGATGGCAACTCTTCTGGAGAATGTCGTAGGATATGAAGAACTGAGCAATGGCACCGCAGACGAACTGTCAGGTGTACAGGTACAGGATGATACTCATTTCACAATTCAGCTGACCAAGCCGTATGCGCCGTTTTCATCTGTACTGTCCACTGCATACTGTGCAATTTATCCGGAAGCAGCGTGTGAAGAGGCAGGGGATGCATGGGGAATGCAGACACTGTATGGTACTGGCCCGTTCAAGATGGACAGCTATCAGACAGGTGTAGGTGTGACTCTTTCCAGATTTGATGATTATCATGACGGTGCGGTTGCACTGGATGGTGTGGATTATAAGTTTATCGAAGATGTCAATACACAGGTACTTGAGTACCAGGCAGGCAACGTAGACTACGTGGATGTAGACCCGTCCATCTATCCGGTATACTCCAGCAATCCGACTCTGGCAGAGCAGATGCATGGCTTCCAGCCGACCGGTAACTACAGTCTCACAGTAAATGTTAAGACCTACCCGGATGCAAAAGTAAGACAGGCGATTGCACTTTCTATCGACCGTAAGTCTATCTGCGAGAGTATTCTCCATGGAACAGCTACCGTTCCGACTTCTTATATTCCGTCAGGCATCATCGGACATGATGACACACTTCCAGAGTTCGAGTATGATCCGGAGACAGCAAAGTCTCTGCTTGCAGAAGCAGGATATCCGGATGGAATTGATGTGAGAGTTACGGTTAATACCAAGTATCAGGGAAATGTAGCTATCGCTACTGCTTTCCAGGAGCAGGCAAAGGCAGCAGGCATCAACGTAGAAGTAGAGCAGGTAGACTCCGCAGCTTGGTCTGATATGAAGAAAAATGGCGGTGTTGACTGCAGTATTTCCAACTGGTATGTAGACTACTCCGATCCGGAGAGTATGCTGTACCCGATGACAAAGACGGATACAAACTCCAGCTTCTGGCACAATGATGAGTTTGATCAGCTTCTTCTGGACGGTATCGCTACGACTGATGCAGATGAGCGTCAGGAGATCTACGCAAAGGCTGAGCATATCATGACGAGAGAGGACTGGGCTACGACTCCGATTTACAATGAGACGAAGTTCTATCTCCTGAATCCGAGCATTACTGGTTTTGAGATGGATGCTACCTTCCGTATGTTCTGGAAGAACGCTGATATTCAGTAAGTGAAAAAATTCCGAAATAGAAGGGGCTATAAGTTACTTATAGCCCCTTTTTTCATAACAGAAAGCCAAGGAGGTAAAAATGCTTCGATATACACTGAAACGTCTGGGACAGACGGTGTTTGTCCTTTTAGGTATCAGCCTGATTACCTTTATTCTGCTTCAGGTTGTCCCCGGTGATCCGGTAGCGCTGATGCTGGAAAAGAGGGCGGACCCTGAGACTATAGAAAAGGTAAGGCATGAGCTGGGGCTGGACCTGCCGTATTATGTCCAGTATCTGAATTTTCTGAAGGGTGCGGTCCATCTTGATTTTGGTACATCCTATTTTACGAAGGAACTGGTATCAGATGCACTGATCCGCTGCTTCAAGGTTACTTTGAAGCTGGCCTGTATGTCCTTTGTTTTTGCGGCAGTCATTGGTATTCCGTGCGGTATTTTTTCAGCAGTGAAGCGCGGGAAGGGTATTGATACGGTTGTTATGGTGCTTTCGATTGTCGGTGTGTCCGCACCGTCGTTCTGGGTGGCTATCATTCTCCAGATCGTATTCGGACTGAAGCTCGCCTGGTTCCCGATTTCCGGATTTGATAAGGCAATCGCCTACGTGCTTCCGAGTATTGCTCTCGGTACCAGGTATGCGGGAAGTATGGCGCGAATCACCCGTACGAGTATGCTGGAGGTCATGGGACAGGATTATATCCGCACCGCTAAGGCAAAAGGTGTGGCACGTATGCTGGTGATTATGAAGCATGCGTTGAAGAATGCCATGATTCCGATCGTTACGATGGTAGGTACGGATTTCGGTTATATGCTGACAGGTTCCATGCTGATTGAGAAGGTATTTTCGATCCCGGGTATCGGTAAGCTGGCAGTCGATGCCATGTCCAACCGTGATCTTCCGCTTCTGGAAGGAACGGTAATGTATATTGCATTCATATTTGTTATTGTGAACCTGATTGTTGATTTGTCCTATGCATTCCTGGATCCGCGAATCAGATATGGGAAAGGAGAAGCATGAGTAAGATATTACATTTTTTTAATAAACAGAAAGAGTTTGAACAGGAAGTTATGGATGGCGGCATGCAATATTCCAGCTTCTATGGCGACAGCTTTAAGCGTTTAAAGAAAAATAAAATGGCAATGGTCTGTGCAGTGGTTCTGATCTTGCTTGCTCTGGTTGCAATCTTTGCTCCGCTGCTGACTCCATACGATCCGACGTATCAGGATTATTCGGCAGTTCTGGCGGAACCGAGCTTCGCACATCCATTCGGAACGGATGAATTCGGCAGAGATATCCTTGCCAGAATTATTTACGGTTCCCGTGTGTCGATCAGCATTGGTATTGTGGCACAGCTGATCGCCTGTGTTGTGGGCGTACTTCTCGGTTCACTTGCCGGCTATTACGGCGGGATCATTGATACTGTGATTTCGCGTATTATGGAGATTTTCCAGGCATTCCCGGATTTGATTTTTGCTATGGCGATCATGACCTTCCTCGGGAAAGGTGTTCTGAACCTCTTCATTGCGCTGGGACTTCTGACCTGGGTCAGAACGGCACGTATGATCCGCGGTTCTGTCATGCAGCTGAAGGAGAAGGAATATGTCGAGGCTGCGCGTGCCTGTGGTGCGAGCACCTGGTGGATTATCATGAAAGAGCTGATCCCGAACTGTCTTTCTACGATTATCGTACTTGTCACTCTGGGTATTCCGAATGCGATTATGTATGAGGCATCCTTAAGCTTCCTCGGAATCGGTATCCAGCCGCCGACACCGTCCTGGGGAAATATGATCAGTGCGGCGCAGACATTTATCAGCTACCGCCCGCTGTACAGCATTATGCCGGGTGTTGCGATTATGATTACGGTAATAGCGTTCAATATTTTTGGTGACGGACTGAGAGATGCGCTTGATCCGAAGCTGAAAAACTAGGGGAGGCAGCGAGTTATGGGAGAAAAGATATTAGACGTACAGCATTTAAAAACTTATTTTCGTACAGATGCGGGCCTTACCAAAGCGGTCAATGATGTTTCCTTTTCCGTGGAAAAGGGGAAGACGCTCGGAATCGTAGGTGAGTCGGGATGCGGAAAGAGTATCACATCGCTGTCTATCATGGGACTGGTGGAGAAGCCGGGCGAGGTGGTCGGAGGAAAGATTTTCATGGAGGGAGAAAATCTTCTGGACAAAACGGAAAAGGAAATGAGAACCATCCGGGGCAAGAAAATCGCGATGATCTTTCAGGAGCCGATGACATCCCTGAATCCCGTCTTTACGATCGGGCAGCAGATTATGGAAGCGCTGATGCTGCATGAGAAGATGACAAAGCAGCAGGCGAGACAGAAGGGAATCGAGATGCTGAAGCTGGTCAAGATTCCGCTGGCGGAGAAGCGTTTTGACGAATATCCGCATCAGCTTTCAGGCGGTATGCGCCAGAGAGTCATGATTGCGATGGCACTGTGCTGCAATCCGGAGCTGCTGATCTGTGATGAGCCGACGACGGCGCTGGACGTGACCATCCAGGCGCAGATCCTGACATTGATCAATGAACTGAAGGAGAAGACCGGAACCTCTGTTATGATGATTACACACGACCTGGGTGTCATTGCCGAGGTGGCAGATGATGTGATGGTAATGTATGCCGGCAAGGTTGTGGAGCATGCGACTTGCGACCAGATTTTTGAAAAGCCGATGCATCCGTATACGCATGGTCTGATGAACTGTATTCCGAAACTGGATGACGATGATTCCAAAGAACTGAGCGTGATCGAAGGAATGGTACCGAGTTTTGACGATATGCCGAAGGGCTGTGCATTCTGTCCGCGGTGTCCGGAAGCAATGGATATCTGCAAGGAGAAGATGCCGAAGCTTGCTGAGACAGATGGCCGTAAGGTGCGCTGCTTTAAGTATACGCAGGAATGGGAGGAGGATGCCGAATGAGTGAGAATATGAGCCAGACGCCTTTGCTGGAGGTCAGGAATCTGAGAAAGCTGTTTCCGGCGAAGTCATCCTTTTTGTCAAAGGAAAAAACTTATATCAAAGCGGTAGACGATGTCTCCTTTACCCTGAATCCGAAGGAAACGTTAGGTGTCGTAGGAGAGTCCGGCTGCGGAAAGTCTACGATGGGACGTTCTGTATTGCGGCTGATTGAGCCTACGGACGGAGAGATTATCTATAAGGGACAGAATTTCCGGAATGCCAACGGACAGGAGCTTCGTAAAATGCGTGCAGACATGCAGATTATTTTCCAGGATCCGTATGCGTCCCTGAATCCACGAATGACAGTCGGTGAGATTATCGCAGAGCCGCTTAATATCCAGAAGAGATACTCCTCCAGGGAAGAGGTGCGGGCGGAGGTCCTGAAGATCATGGAGGTCGTTGGACTGAATCCGAAGTATTACAACCGTTATCCGCATGAGTTTTCCGGCGGGCAGCGTCAGAGAATCGGAATTGCGCGTGCAATCGTGCTGCATCCGTCCCTGGTAGTCTGCGACGAGCCGGTGTCCGCACTGGACGTATCGATCCAGTCTCAGGTACTGAATCTGCTGCGCAGGCTGCAGGATTCCATGGGAATGGCATACATCTTCATTTCGCACAACCTGAGCGTCATCAAGCATATTTCAGACCGTGTCATGGTCATGTATCTTGGTCATGTAGTAGAGATGGCGGACAAGAAAGAGCTGTTTGCGAACCCGAGCCATCCATATACGCAGGCGCTGCTGTCCGCAATTCCGATGCCGGAGCGCCACAGTAAGCGCAAGAAAATTATTCTGGAGGGAGATTTGCCAAGCCCGGCGAATCCGCCGTCCGGCTGTATCTTCCACACCAGATGCTTCATGGCACAGGAAATCTGCTCGACACAGAAGCCAGAGCTGAAGGATCTCGGGGATGGCCATTTTTGCGCGTGCCATTTCTGCGGGAAGTGTAATACGAATGCCTAGGAGGGATTCGGGGAAGCTTTAGTTGTATGCTATGCGGTGGTTTGACTTTGTTACTGTTTGCGGGACAGATGTCCTGTGAACAGTAATATTGTCTTTTCATTGGCCATACGCCGTTCAAAAATGAAAATACAGTCCTTAGCAAGTAAACTTGCACGGCCTGTCTTTTCATTTTTTAAGCATGGCTGAACTGTAATGATTGCAAAATGTCGAATTTTGTATTATAAATAAGCTGTAAATGTTTATTGTCTGCAGTGCAGGCAGTTTCACAAATGAAAACATGTTCGCCAGACACAGACAGTTCAGCATGCCTGCATAATGAACTGTCTGTACTTGCCTCACTGTTTTCATACTATAGTGACGACAGACAAATTTGCCGTTTACTATAGCCCTCCGGGGGATGCGCACGATTTTTGCATAGAGGATTCTGCGTTTATACGCAGCAAAATCGGCGCAGGAAATGTCATAAAGAGACGTTTCCTATAAAAAATATACAGTTTTAGGAGGAATTGATGTGAAGATCACAGATATTAAGACGCATATCATGCGTGTACCTCTGGTGAGCCCATTTCGGATTTCACTTGGAGTCATCACTCATGCAATGAGCTGCCTCGTGGAAATCGAGACAGATGAAGGGATCACAGGTTACGGCGAGGGTTCTCCGGGACCGCTGATCACCGGGGAGAATCTGGAAGGAACCGTAGCGAGTATCCATGTCCTGAAGGAAAAACTGATCGGCATGGATCCGAGAGATATCGAAGCGGTCTATACGGTGATGAATCGTTCCATCGCATATGCAGGTACAGCTAAGGCCGCAATTGATATTGCATGCCATGATATTATCGGTAAGGCATGCAATCTGCCGCTGTACAGAGTACTTGGCGGACTCAGCTCCGAGATTGAGACAGATATGACGGTTGGTATTGACGAGCCGGAGGTCATGGCAGCAAAAGCGAAGGCTCATGTAGAAGCGGGCTTCAATGTGATCAAGACGAAGGTCGGCACTGATATTGCAAGTGATCTGGCGCGTGTGAAGGCAATCCGTGAAGCAGTAGGCAGCGATGTGAAGATCAGACTGGATGCAAACCAGGGCTGGCATGCAAAGGAAGCGGTAAAGCTGCTTGACCGTCTGAATGAATATGATATTGAGCTGATAGAACAGCCTGTGCCGAGATATGATTTTGAGGGATTGAAGTATGTAACCAGCCACAGCAGTGTTCCGGTTATGGCGGATGAAAGCTGCTGGGATGCAAAGGATGCGCTGAAGCTGGTGTCTGAGCGTGCCGTAGATTTTATCAATATCAAGCTGATGAAGTGCGGCGGTCTCTACGAGGCGAAGAAGATCGTAAATATCGCAGAGGCAGCAGGTGTAGAATGTATGCTCGGCTGTATGTCAGAAGAGAGCGGTATCGCAATCAATGCGGCTGCGGCACTCGGTGCGGCACTGAAAAATATCACGAGAGCTGATCTGGATGCAAGCTTCTCTCTGACCGAGCTTCCGTATGAAGGCGGCTTCACAGTGAAGGATACCAGACATCTGATTCTTTCTGAGAACCCAGGTCTGGGATTAAGCGGCCTCAGGGAGGATATGCTTCAATGAAACATCTGACACCAGATAAAGTACAGTCACTTGAGACACTTACCAGACAGATTATGGAAGAAAATGATGCCCGCGGGATAGCCGTGGGCATCACCGACGCAGAAGGAAATATTCTGTATGAACATTATTTTGGATGGAGAGATGCTGAGAAAAGGCTTCCGATTAACCGAGATACCATCTTTGGAATGGCATCTGTGACGAAATCGTTTACTGCGCTGTCCATCATGCAGATGCAGCAGGCGGGTATTCTTTCTGTGGACGATCCGGTGAAGGATTATATTCCCGAATTTACGAATAAGAATCAGAAGGATCTGGTGAAAATCCGGCACCTGATGTGCCACAGCGGAGGATATTTTCCTCTGCCAAGAATTGTCGTCGACAAAACCGCACAGGAGATGAGGATCGAGGATTCTCTGGAAAATGAGCTGATCTACCGGGATGACTTTGCCGATGAAGGAATCCGACGTGTGGCTGAACGGTTGGATAATCAGACACGTTTTACCGGAAGACCAGGCCAGCGCCTGAGCTACTGCAACGATGGATTCGGGCTGTTATCGGATATCGTACGGCGTCATTCCGACTGCAGTTCTTTTGCGGAATATCTGGACCGCCATATTCTGAAGCCGCTCGGAATGAACCGCAGCAACATCAGCTTCATCCGCAACACGCTGGATGAAAATGCTGCCGTTCTCTACTATAAAAAGGACGGTGTCTGGAGAGGAGATCATGATTACCAGAATGATGCATTTGTCCTGCACGGAGGCGGAGGGATGAAATCGACGCTGGGTGATATGCTCAAATATGCAGCTATGTATCTGAACGAGGGCTGCGGCGCAAACGGCGTGCGGATCATTGACCGTTATTCCATTCAGGAGATGTGCAAGCCGCGTCAGCTGATGAAGCCGAGAGTTTATTACGGATACGGCCTGGAAAGCAGCCTGCTGGGAGACATGACCGTCATCGAGCATGGAGGAAGCCTTCCGGGAGTATCATCGAACTTCTCCTTCAGCACACAGGCAGGCGTGGGAATTGTGGTACTCTGCAATACTATGGATGTACCGGTCTACGCAATCTCGGAGATGGCAATGCGAATCTGCTGCGGACTGCCGGCAGAGGATGTGTGGCTGTTCGGCCATCCGCGGAAGTGGACCGAAGAAGAGAAGCAGGAGCTGATCGGGGAGTATGTGTCCGGCGAAGGCGAGCAGTTTGCATTGACCCTGGATGAAGACGGTGAGCTGCGTATGTCTGTGAAGGGAAAACCTGTGCCTCTGGAAGGCGCATATCCATGGCTGGGCGTGGTGCGGAAAAAATACACAGATGTGTATCTGACTGCTGTCCGGGATGAAGAAGGTCATGTGATCGGAGCGCAGTATGGCAGCAGGATCTTTCCGAAGATGTGAGCATAGGGTTGGCTGTTATACTCTATATATGAAAATATGATTTTAAATATTAAAATCAAGAGATTTTAGGCTAAATAGTGAATGATATGAAACAAAGAGCAGATATTTTTAAATATCTGCTCTTTTTGTACAGCATAAAAAACGAAAAGACAGGTATCACTGCAAAATAATACAAAAAATAAATTTAAAAATAACTTTTTTTGTGGAAAATGATCCAAAAAGTACTTGCAAAAGATATACTATTATGTTATAATTCTGGTATCAAAAAATGAAATATAAATTTCATAAAATGAAATTAAAGAAAATTTAATGTAATTAGGGAGGATTATGTTAATCAAAAATTAATTAAGGAGGAAAAACAATGTCATTCAAACGTGTAACGAGCATGCTGCTGGCAGGAGCAATGATTATAACTATGACGGCAGGATTAGGTGAAACAGTGCAGGCGAGTGAAGGGAATGTGCAGCAGATTCATTTTTATGCCTGGACGAATGAGGAGAATATGGTTCCGTTGGTTGGTGCCTTTAATGAGGATTACGCAGGACAGTATGAGCTCGTATATGAAAAAATTGCGAATGCGGATACTATGACGATCAACACAGCGCTCTCATCCGGGGAAGATATCGACATTATGTCTCAGGCAAGCGCAGGAGACCTGAGGGATCGTGTAGATGATGGAGTGTATCTTGGGCTGAAACAGTTCTTTGATAAGGATGGTATGGATTACGCAGAGATGATGGGTGACTCTGTAGAGGAAACCATGAATATCAACGGCGATTATTATGCGATTCCATATAATAACAACATTAATATGGTGTTTTTCAATAAGAAGATGTTTGACGAAGCCGGCATTGATTATCCGCAATCCGGATGGACATGGGATGATTTCCGTGACACCGCGATGGCGCTGACAACAGGTGAAGGGGCAAATAAGGTATACGGGGCGATGATCGATGTTGCCGGAACAGGCGGCGGTGGCGGTGATAATTACTGGGATTTGATTGCGAGACAGAAGCTGGGAGCGTTTGTATATTATAATGATGATTTTACGGCTACCCAGTTTGAGCTTCCTGAGTTCAAGACAAGTCTGGAATACTTCTATAATCTGGCAATGGAAGATAAATGTATCGTACCGTATGACGAGTATATGGCGCTGCAGTATTCCAATGATACTACCGCAATGGCAGGTCTTTACAATGGGAAGTATGCTATGTGGATTGCACCTGTTTACGGATGCCTGTATCTGAAATCAAGCTACGGTGAGATTCCGGAGGGAACGGATATTGGCCTGGTTGATATGCCGACGCTGGAAGGCGGCGAAACTGTGACAACCTGCTATACTTCTACAGTCAGCATACCGGCAAACTGTAAAAATCCGGAAGCTGCGTGGGAAGCTATAAAATATATTTGTTTTGAGAGAGCAGATTTATTTGCAGGTGTAAAAGCTATGAACCCAGGATATCTTCTGAAGACAGATGAGGAAAAAGAAGAATTTTATAACATTATTTTTGATGAAAAGCCTGGCTTGGATAAGGATATGGCAATGAACACGATGTTTCTTGATCGTACGCTGGTCAGCAAAGACTGTACAGTAAGTGCAGGACAGACTAAGATCACAGATTTGGTGAATGAGACAATGTCATTGGTGTTCACTGGTGAAATGGGGGTAGAAGAGGCGCTTGAAAAGCTGAAAACAGATGGGGATGCTGCGATAGCGGCAGAACTGGAATAAGAATAGATAGCGGCTCTGAGAACCTCCCGAAGGAGCCGCTATTATTTTACACTTCTTTATGGAAAGGGCGTGAATATGACAATGACATTTACAGGCAGCAGAACTAAAAAGAAAATGTCACCTATGGAGAAAAAAGAGAATATAGCAGGCTGGATGTTTATCTCATTAAATCTGATCGGCTATTTTTTATTTAAGCTGATTCCTATTTTGCTCGCGGGAGTGCTGAGCTTTTCCGAGTGGAATATTGCGACGGATATCTCATCCCTGAAGTTTGCGGGTTTTGATAATTTTATAAAAATGTTTTCGGATAACGTGTTTAGGATCTCCGTGAAAAATACCCTGATATACACCGTCATCATGGTGCCGGTTGCGATCTTTCTTTCTCTGATCTTTGCAGTGATACTTGATAAATATGTTTTCGGAAAGGGATTGCTGAGATTGGCTTTTTATCTTCCGAATATTTCTTCTATGGTGGCAGTGTCTATTGTATGGATGATTCTTTTTCTGCCGTCATATGGACCGATTAACAATTTTCTGCGTACACTGGGAGTAGACAATCCACCGAAATGGCTGAATGGGACGGCAACTTCGCTGATTTCTATCGTAATTGTTGGAGTATGGCAGAGGATTGGATACAACATTATCATAGTTCTGGCCGGATTACAGGGGATTTCCACGTCACTGTATGAGGCGGCGGAGATAGACGGAGCAAATGTCGTACAGAAGTTCCGTTATATTACAATACCGGGATTGAATAATACCTTGTTTTTCCTGACAATTATGTCCATCATCAATTCTTTCCAGGTGTTTACCCCGGTAAAGGTTATGACTCAGGGAGGTCCGGGTACCTCATCTTCCGTACTGGTTTACTATATTTATAAATCAGCATTTATGAACAATGAGATCGGTTATGCGAGTGCAATGGCATGGGCTCTTTTTGCACTGGTATTTGCAGCTTCTGCAGTCAGAATGATTGTATCGAAGAAGAAAGACTAAGGAGGCCAGTTATGGGAAGAAGAAAAAAACAATTGACTATTAAAATAGTAATGACTGTTTTGATGGGAATTATTTCTATCATCATGCTGCTGCCCTTTGCATGGATGCTGTCAGCATCATTCAAATCGGATAATGTGATATTTAATTTTCCGATCGAATGGATCCCTTCCGCACCGACTCTGAATAATTATATTAAGGTATGGGCGTCGGATGTTCCGTTTTCAACATTTTTTCTGAATTCGGTCAAGGTATCAGGAATTTCTCTGATCGGGGAAGTGTGCACCAGTGCGTTGGCTGCTTATGCTTTTGCAAAAATCAAGTTTAAAGGAAGAGAATTTGTTTTCCTGATCTATTTGTCCACGCTGGCCTTTCCGGCACAGATGATGCTGATACCGAGATATGTATTATTTAAGGAGGTTGGGATTTTAAATACACACCTGTCATTAATTCTTCCGGGAATGTTTACCGCATTCGGGACCTTTTTGCTGAGACAGGCATTCAGATCAATCCCGGATGAGCTTTGCGAGGCGGCCAAGATCGACGGTGCAAGTCATTTTACTGTTTTTACAAGGATTGTGTGCCCTCTTTCAAAAGCAAATTTCAGTGCATTGATTATTTTTCAGTTTGTGACTTCATGGAATGAGTATGAAGCGCCGCTGGTGTATATCAGGAACAAGGTACTGGCAACGATTCCGTTGGGATTGAATTTCTTCCGTGATGAGAATGCTGCGAGCTATGGTGCCATTATGGCGGCATCGGTCTGCTCGTTGATACCGATATTTATTGTATTTTTAATATTCCAGAAGCAGTTTGTTGCTGGAATTGCAACCTCCGGTATGAAAGAGTAAAACGCGGAGTATGTTGGAAAGGATAAGAGATGACAATTTATTTAAGTAAATTTGGTATTTCTGATGAAGCAATATATGGGATAAGTGAATTTGAAAAGGCTGTTAAAGCGCGCGGTGCCGAGGTGGCCTGCAGTCCTGTTCCAGACCAGGTGACAGCGGAGGACAGGGATATCCAGGTGGTTGCGGGCCCGGGCAGTGATCTGCGGGTGAAGGATCTGCTGGAAGCGAACGGTCTGGAATCACTGGCTCTGAAGGAAGAAAGCTTGTTGTGCCACTGGTGCAGGACAAGAAACGGAAAAGTACTTCTTCTTTCGGGAAGAGATGCGGCGGGGGTTATGTATGTACTCCTTGAGATGGCCAGAAGGATTAAATTGTACGGCATGGACGCATTGGTAAAAGCAGAGAATTACAGTGAAGCCCCTGAGAATCGGGTGCGCTGTATGGATCGGTATATCGTTGGACATCTGGACAATGAATGGTTTTTAAACGATGATTTCTGGGATTCTTATATGGCAAAACTGGCATATGCAAGATTTAACCGGTTTTGTCTGATTGTTGGATTTGATACTGCATATATGTCGCCCCCGTATCCGTTTTTCCTGCCACCGCTTCCGGAATATCCGGAGGTCAGAGTATTGAAGATAACGGAGCAGGAAGTTGCGCAAAATTGTGAACAGCTTAGGAAAATCGGACGGAAGTGCCATGAGCATGGGTTAAAATTTGTCTTTGCTACGTGGCAGCAAAGACCCTGGACAACCGAACAGGATAAAATGGTAGATGGTCTGCCGGAAGGGGAATCGGAACTAAGTGAATACTGTTATCAGGGATTAAAGACGCTGCTGTGTGCAGTGCCGGAAATAGATATCGTACAGTTTCGTGTGAATCATGAATCTGGTGTCGGCACGCAGATTTCCGCTGCAGATTTCTGGAATCGCTGTGTGGACGCAGTAGCTGATGCCGGGGAATTGGCCGGAAAAGAGTTTATTATGGATCTCCGTGCAAAAGGTCTGACAGAGGATATGGTCACACATGCGCTGAATGACGGCTTACAGGTTGAGGTGCCGACAAAGTATTGGTGTGAGCATGCCGCATTGCCGTACCATATTACTGCCATGAGAACGGAAGAGCTGGCGCACCTTGATAATTATAATCATTCCAGAAGATATTCGTACGCAGACATGCTGAGAAAACCGAAACGATACAGCGTAATATTCCGATTGTGGAATTATGGCTCTGTGAATTTATTTCTCTGGGGCGATGCCGATTATGCAAGACGTTTTGCAAAAAGCTGTTCAATCGGGGGAGCGGCCGGATATCAGGTGAATGCGCCTCTTTCCCTGAAATACGGACATGAATTGTCTCATAGGCAGCGCTGGGATATCTTTAAAGATGAAAAGATGCGTTACGGGAGATGGGAGGAAGACCGTTTCTGGAATTGGTATACAATATACGGAAGGCTTGGTTATAATACGGAAACAGACCCGGAGGTCTGGAAAAGTGAGTTTGCCGTACACTTTGGGAAAGGTGCGGAAGCAGCGGAAAAGGCATTGGAATCGGCAAGCAGGATATTGCCGATGATTACCACGGTTCATATGCCTGTTCACCCATCTCTTCGTTATTGGCCGGAAATGAACACCGGATGGGCGCTTTTTGAAGAGAACAATATGGAAGAGTCAGAAGCGTACGATTATTATACACATCTAACATACGGATCGACAGAGCCGAGTGATCACCAGCTTTTTTATGGGATCGATGAATACGTCCGTGACCGGGAAAACGGCGTTTTGAAGGGAAAATATACACCAATCCAGTATTCGGCATGGCTTGGACAGCTTGCGGATACAGCCGAAAAATGGCTTGAGACATTTGAAGATTCCTGTGAAGCAGAGGAAGCAGAAAAGCTGTCCTTCCAGACGGATCTGAAGATGTTGATCCATCTCGGACGTTATCATGCCATGAAGATTATGGCCGCGCTCTATGTGGAAGCTGCAAGGTATGGAGAGAAGGAATGGTATCTGCAAAAAGCGCTTTCTAGTATGCAGGCTGCCGCTGACTACTGGCATCGTCTGGCCGAGATGGGAGAAAAATACTACTATGAGGATCTGGATTTCAGCTCTGCTGGTTCGCTCAGCAGACGCGGTAACTGGAAAATACTAGAAAAAGAGATACTGGATGATCTGCAGACGCTGAAGGATGCGGTTGGAGAAGGGGGGGCTCCTGCAGACGCGGCAGCTTGTAGTATGCCGGAGTCGTTTGAAGCTGAATTGGCAGAATGGATTCCGGTCGGGAAAGAGCTCCGGGTACAGGTACGTCTTAATTTGAAACCGGAGGAGACGCTGACTCTGCATTACAGGCATTTGGATCAGACGGAGGGAATGTTCCATGAAACAGCATTTGAGAACCTGAACGGTGTCTATGAAGCAACTGTCCCGGCGGATTATATCTCGGAAGAGTTTGATTTGATGGTGTATATTTCGAGAATCTCAGAGGAAAAAGGATGCAGGATATTCCCGTGTATCTATCACGATAAGTTTCCGTATCCGTATCATATAATTGAAGTAAAGGAGAAATAAGCTATGGAAAAATATATTGTTGAAACATTAAAGACTCCGGTAAATTATGAATGTGATGTGCTGGTGTGCGGCGGCGGGACAACAGGCTTTACGGCGGCTCTGGCTGCGGCGAGGAATGGCGCGAGAACGATCCTGATCGAGCGGGAGGGGTATGTCGGCGGCGCCCTGATTAATGGGGCAGGCCCGATCCATAGCTTTTTTAATCTTTATAAATCATTTGAGAATGCAGAGCGTATACAGGTTGTCAGAGGGATTGCGCAGGAATTAATTGACCGGATGGCGGAAAAGAATCTCAGCCCGGGACATCTTGAAATGGAGAAGGGCGGAAGCTACGATTCTGTTATTACGTTGATTGACTGGGAGGGATTCAAGGATACAGCGCTTCAAATGCTGTCGGAAGCGGGGGTAACGGTGCTTCTGCATGTTGTAGCGGCTGGTGCGGTTATGGAGGGCAATGCAATACGCGGCGTTATAATTGAAGGAAAGTCCGGCAGGGAAGTTATTTCTGCAAAAGTTGTAATCGATACGACTGGCGACGGAGATGTCGCGGCTTTTGCCGGTGCGGAGTTTGTCAAAAAGCATGACACCACGAATGTCGGATTCCCATTTGGCATGTCGAATGTAGATATGCCGAAGCTGGTAAAGTTTCTGGAAGAGCACGATATGGTAAATCAGATTATTCATGCGGATAAGGGAGATGAGTATGATGATATTATCAGGCTGGGATTTGAGCTGAAAAAGATCCCTGTTTTCAAAGAATTTATGGATAAAAACGGAATGTGGGGTCCTCTCGGAGTATCACTGCATCCGGGAAACTATAATTACATTAATTCGGCTGCGCTTCAGAACGTGGATACAACCAATACGCTGGAATTTTCGAAGGCAGAGATCATTTTGAGACATCAGGCTACTACTTTGGGGCTGATGCTGAAGGAGCATATTCCGGGATTTGAAAATGCGTATATCAGCTGGACGCCTGACTGTGCGGGAGTGAGATATACACGTGCAATCGTATGTGAGCATGACATGACAAACGATGAGATTGTGAATTGCGCCAGATTTGAGGACGAGGTAATGCTGTATGGTTTTCATGACTGTGCACCGAGAGTCCGCATCAAGGATGCGGGATACTACGGCATACCGTACAGGGCTTTTATTCCGGTAAAAATAGAGGGAATGCTTGTAGGGGGACGGCTGATCACAACGGAGTGGACAGCTCATATGTCGACTAGAAATACGGGTTCCTGTCTGGCACAGGGACAGGCGATCGGTACGGCGGCAGCCTTGTGCAGCAAGGCCGGGGTTACGGTCCGGAATGTGGATATGAAAGAGCTTCAGAAAACCCTGAGGGAGCAGGGCGTTTTCCTCGGTGAATAAAGAGAAAGGAGATAAGAGGTAATGGAATATATGATAAGACCGGAAGCGAAGGTGGCGGTGCGTAAATATGATGTAGTAGTCTGCGGCGGAGGCACAGCCGGTGTATTTGCAGCGATTGCTTCGGCAAGGAACGGCGCCAGAACGGCTCTTGTCGAGGCAAAGGGATATGTAGGCGGGATCGCTGCTGAGGGCGGATGCGGGCTGCACAGCTTTTACAATCTCTGGAAGGCATTTCCGGGAACAGAAAAAACAAAGGTAATCAGAGGACTTCCGGAAGAGTTCATTGACCGTCTCACTGCTTTGGGAGGAGCTTCGGGCCATCAGGAAACAGTGGTGGGTTATGATTATGATTCGGATACCTTATGTGTTGATGTTGAAAAATATAAATATCTTGCGCATAAAATGCTGTTGGAAGCCGGAGTTGATGTTATGGTTGATACGATGCTGACGGATGCCGTAACGAAGGATGGCACTGTACAGTATGTGATCACAGAATCGCATGGAGGCTCGGAAGCTTTAGCTGCCAGAATGTTTATTGATGCTACAGGCTATGGCGATCTGTCCGCAAGAGCAGGGGCGGACTATACGGAGCCGAATGATTATATGGTGGCGAACAGCATTGGAATTGCCGGCGTAGATATTGATAAATACTATGAGTTCCTAAAAGAGCATAATGCAGTAAAAGAGTATGCTTATGGAACCAGATCCGGACATCCGGGGTTAGTGCGCGTAGACGGCAGGTGGAATGAAATTGATCCTGAATTAAACAGGAGAGTACTCAGCATCGGTCTTCAGACTCCGACAACAACGTTGTACGACAATTATTTCATGTTCCTGAAGGTAAACCTTCATCTGGAAGCTTCACCTACGAATCGGGATGTGTTGTCCGCAGGTGAATTTGAATTGAGGAGAAGGCAACAGGAAGTGTTGAAAATCGTGCAGGAAACCATTCTGGGAGCAGAACATGCATTTATTACGAGGACAAGTCCCGCAATATCGATCCGGAGAGCACGTTGCATTAAATGTGAGTATGATTTGGCGAATGAAGAAATTATCGGGGCTACGCATTTTTCAGATGACCTGTTTGCCTATGGCTTCCATGATTATGCTCCGAAATATCAGATTGCGCAGGGAAGTACGTATGGAATACCGTACCGGGCAATTCAGGTAGCTTCTCTGAATAACCTCATGGCAATTGGTATGATGATTACAAGTAATCACGAGGCGCATATGTCAACGCGCAATACCGTTTCCTGCATGGCGCAGGGGCAGGCAGCAGGTACGGCGGCGGCACTGTGTACAGAAAAGAAGCTGGGAGATATACG
>JAUNGL010000188.1 GCA_030524665.1 Lachnospiraceae bacterium
TCCGCGTGATCGGTGAGAACGGAGAGCAGCTTGGAATTATGTCAGCAAAGGATGCAATGAAGCTTGCCAGAGAGGCAGAGCTTGACCTTGTGAAGATTGCTCCTACGGCGAAACCGCCGGTATGCAAGATCATCGATTATGGAAAATATCGTTATGAGCTTGCTCGTAAGGAAAAGGAAGCAAGGAAAAAGCAGAAGACGATTGAGATTAAAGAAATTCGTCTGTCTCCGAACATTGACGTAAACGATTTGAATACGAAGGTAAGCAGTGCCAGAAAGTTCTTATCGAAGGGTAACAAAGTGAAGGTGAGTCTCCGCTTCCGCGGACGTGAAATGGCACACATGCAGGCAAACCGCTATATCCTGGAGGATTTTGCGAAGCAGCTTGAGGATGTGGCAGTCGTTGATAAGCCGATTAAGCAGGAAGGCCGCAGCCTTACCTTATTCCTGGGAGAAAAGCGTTAGTTTATTTGTAGCTGTCCGTCATAAATAACAGATACATCCGGATGGATTTCCAGGGAAGACGGGAGAGCTACGTTCATATTTTAAACATAAGGAGGAACCACAAGATGCCAAAAATGAAAACAAGCAGAGCAGCTGCGAAACGTTTCAAAAAGACAGGATCAGGATTATTAAAGAGAAGCAAAGCTTATAAGAGCCATATCTTAACCAAGAAATCTACCAAGAGAAAGAGAAACCTGAGAAAAGCAGCAATCACAGATTCTACGAATGCTCAGAACATGAAGAAGATTTTACCGTATTTGTAAGTAGAGGCGAAGGAGGAATTAAGACATGGCAAGAATTAAAGGCGGTTTGAACGCTAAGAAAAAACATAACAGAGTATTGAAGCTGGCTAAGGGCTACAGAGGATCCAGATCAAAACAGTACAGAGTAGCAAAGCAGTCCGTTATGCGTGCGCTGACCAGTGCATATGCAGGACGTAAGCAGAAAAAGCGTCAGTTCAGACAGCTCTGGATTGCACGTATCAATGCAGCAGCTCGTATCAATGGTCTTTCCTACAGCAAGTTCATGTATGGACTGAAGCTGGCAGGTGTAGAACTGAACAGAAAGGTTCTGGCTGACATGGCAGTGAATGATGCAGCAGGATTTGCATCACTGGCAGAGCTGGCAAAGAGCAAACTCGCTTAATGCATTTATGAGCGTTGATATTTCCCCTTTTTCTGTAACACAGAGAGAGGGGATTTTGTTGTATTAAGGTTATGGTTCGGCTACAGACAGGAGCTGCGTAAGCAGTGGATAGTCTGCGGGGAGCCTTCCATCGCGCAGCGGTTTAAAATGGAGGCGCGGTGCTGCGGCTTGCATGCCGTATGGCCGGGCAGTAACATATTAGAAGCTGCAAAAGAAAGGATTTGTTAGATTGTTTTCAAATATAAAAGCCGGAAAATGTATCATGGCTTTAGTGGGAAGTGCGATTCTGGCGTTTGGACTTTATCAGGTACATTCATTTGCGGAAGTGACAGAGGGCGGTGTTCTGGGATTGACATTGCTGCTCCAGCATTGGTTCCGGATATCTCCGGCCGTTTCAAGCTTTGTGATGAACGGTGCCTGCTATCTGTTTGGATGGCATATTCTGGGGAAGGAATTTATCCTGTATTCGATTATAGCCGGCGGAGGATTTTCTGCTTTTTATGCAATCTTTGAACAGTTTCCGCACTTTTGGCCCGGGCTTGCCGAGCTTCCGCTTCTGGCTTCTGTGGTGGGGGCTTTATTTGTGGGAATCGGAGTAGGGCTGAGTGTACGTGCGGGAGGAGCGCCGGGAGGTGATGATGCACTTTCAATGAGCATTTCACATCTGACAGGCTGGAAGATTCAGAGAATTTATCTGATGAGCGATTTGATTGTATTGGCGCTGTCCTTCAGTTATATCCCGTGGAATAGGATGGTTTATTCGCTCTTGACAGTGGTTCTGTCAGGACAGTTGATAGGGTTTGTCCAGAATATGAATTTGAAGGATGGCCGGGGCCGGAGAACTGGTAAATAGCACGTACAGTATCACAAATAATAAAAGCAGTATAGAAATACAGGGGATATCTGTATTTCCATACTGCTTTTCCTATATCGGCGCTAGCGTTAGAGAGAAATTCGGGTAGTTATTCGAGAATTTCAGAGGAAGCAGCACTGCTTAGTAATTCCAGCAGATCTGAAATGATACATCCGATTGTTTCGTAATGTACGTAATCGGTCACGTATTTGTCTGCCAATATCTGCACCTGAGCGGGAAAGTCTTCATCGGCATCCCAGAATACGAGTTGCAGGTGTATCTGAGGAAACGCAGCAAATTCGTATGATACATCTCCCTTGTCGAGACGGATCCCGTTAAGTTTCCGGCAGGCTTTGTCCAGGGCTTCTGTGCGCCCGGTGAATTCACGTGCGAACGGGGAGAGCAGAGGGTCCGGCACCCTGGGATTGCGCGAAACTACGCCGTCCAGTTGGGTGTTTGGTACCCAGACATTTGCGGTGCGAGGGTAATCCCTGGTATAATACAGAAGATGATAGATACTCATCGTTTCATTGAAATACAGTTCATCCGTCCATATCTGCCCATGGTCTGGAGATTTTTTGAGAATACCATTCTTCAGACAGAGACGGTAAGGAACCTCGAAATAGGAGAGATACAGGTGTACTTCGTCTGCACGGAGCTTGAGGATCCGTGCAATCTTTGATGGTTCATAATCAGAAAAAGCGGTGCGCCATTGTTCGCAGACGGCTTCGGAATTGGAAAACAGATAGCCGCGGCTCTGGAATGCATGGTAATTGACACTCATGAGTGGTTCCCTTCTTTCATATAGTAGATAAATTCATTTTCCGGACAGACAGCCTTGTCGGAGTTTCCCTATACACAATTATACTATAAAAATCTTCTTTTGAGAATCCTACGTGACGGGACTGGAAAATAGAGTTCATTTCGGATATAGTATATCGTATCGGAAGGAAATCGCGCTCGCGGGATTTCACCCGAAACGATAGCAACGTATCCTATCGGGAAGGATACTGATAAACAGAAGGGAAAGAATGGAGACGGAATATGAACGATAAAACAAAGTATGAGATTCTGAGACGGCGGGAAAATATGAAGGGCTATTATGCGGCTGATGTCGGTGCGGAGGAGACAGATCAGCAGCAGAAACTTCCGTTTCCGGCTCCGGTGAAGCGGGGCAAGGGAACAGAGACAATCCCACTGCCCATTGATTTTGAGGAGGTTGTGCGGGATATTAATCTGTTCATGCTGCTGCAGGAACGGAAGAGCTGCCGCAGCTATGGGCAGGAGGCACTGTCCCTGAAGGAGCTTTCTTTTTTATTGTGGGCGACGCAGGGAATCCGGCATTTTGCAGGAAGACAGAGGCAGGTGACATTTCGGAATGTACCGTCAGCCGGTTCCAGACATCCGCTGGAGACGTATCTGTTCATCAGCAGAGTAGAAGGAATCAGGCCGGGAGTCTATCACTATCTGCCATCTGGTCATGCATTGGAAGTATGGGAGGATCTGCCGGAATATGAGGATGCACTGACAGAGGCTCTTTGCGGGCAGAAGTTTGCTGCTGTGGCTCCGGTCACATTTGTCTGGAGTGCGGTGCCGTACCGGACGGAGTGGAGATATGGGCTGAAGGCGCACAAGTATATCATGCTGGATGCAGGCCATGTCTGCGAAAACCTGTATCTGGCGTGCGAGGCGATTGGATGCGGAACGTGTGCGGTCGGCGCTTATGATCAGGATTTACTGGACGAGCTTCTCGGATTTGCTCCAGGGCCTTCGGGAGAGTGTGAGTATGAGTTTGCGCTTTACGCGGCGCCTGTTGGGAAAAAGGAGCAGTAATTCTGCATTGGGCTGTGCGGGAGGTGTCAGGCGTATGCCGAAAGAAAAAAAGGAAAAGCAGGAATATTTTGAGGAAGCACTGTCAGATTTTGTATACGATGTGGCGAGTGGGAAGGCGATCCGCCATCTGGTTGACCGGGGATATACGACAGAACAGATCATGCGGCAGTTGGATTTCCCTTCGCCGAGGGCACGTGTGGAAGCAACTGTTTACAGGTATATGCTGGAGAGCGGGATTTTACTGGAAACACTGCCAGTGCCGGAAGATGAGATGGAAAAAATCACGTTGAAACATCCAGCAGAAAGGGAACTAATACGCTTTTTGAGAAAGCTGCTGGAGGAAGACGGAGAAGAAAATTCTTATGTCGCCTGTATGTTCGGTACGATACGGAGGGACAGGGAAAGACGGATCGGACAAATGTTCGGATGTCTCACTGGGCGGGAACGGGAATACCTTCTCGGAATCCCGTGGCCGATGAGAGTGATATATCACCGACTGAACAGCCGGATGTTCGAAATAGGCGTACAGCTTGCTTTGCATTCTGGCACGGCATTCCAGTTTTATTTTTTTAAAAGCAGAAAAATAATAGAATGTACAGCAAAAGAACAGGAGTGAGATGATATGGTGAGGGAATTAACCAGAGATGCAGTGCAGATCAAGATGAAATCAAAACAGCAGTGTCCGCTGATCTCGGTTCACGAATATTGCTATTCCGCAGGACTTGGGTTGAAGGTGATGGGAGTTTCCAGAGAAGAAGCGCAGAAAATCAGAAACAGTGAGAACCTGGAAGAGATGTATGAGACAGTTGATCCGCTGGTGAAGGCATCGGAACGTTTTGCTGCTTATCCAAATGGAGAAAAGCTGAAGCAGCTGATACTGGACTGCCGCGTCAAAGAGACAATTACAGAGGATTCCAGAGCATTGTTTGATATGGGATATGGAATAGAGAATGTTTGAAAGCTCAGAGTCCGCCTCTCATTGCAGGAGGCGGAC
>JAUNGL010000189.1 GCA_030524665.1 Lachnospiraceae bacterium
CCGGATTTTAAGTGAGCCGTTGTCTGAGAGAGCTGGCATCAGGCCAGCGAACGAGGAGCTGTCACAAGTTTTCGCAGAAAACTTGCGACCTGCTTGCGCTTCAGCGCAATACCTTTTGATTGGCGAACGGTGCTATGGAGGGGAAGGCCAGCGCCTTAGCAGGTCTCCGTGAATGGTGCGCCACCTGTGCCCCCTGCCGCTGTCCTTCGATGCCTTTTTGATACCTATCAAGCAGCCAAACCCCGGATTTCCGGCGTCCGTTTGTAATTAACTAAACACGAATTTAATTCCCTCAGAAATCCTCCGCATCCCATTCCAGCAGTCTTCTCAGGTAACGCCCCGCACTTCTGGAAAAGTTCTCGATGTTGCGAATATAAGCAAAGTCACGCCCAAATATTTTTTCTCTGCCTGAAGATCCTTTTCTTTCCCGGCAAATACCCCAAGTACGTGAATTCCGCTGCTGCGGAGCTTCCGCACTTCAAACGCCGTATCACGGACAGCATATTCCCCGAAATATGGCTGTGGATTCCGGCTGTTCGGGCGGTTGACGATGACGTCGTTCGGCCTCCCGTCACTTAACACAATCAGAATTTTATTTTCTTCCGGTCTCTGCAGCAGGGCGTCTCCGGCGGCACGGATTGCAAGCCCGTCCCGATTATTAGATGAAGTTGTAAAATCCAATACTCTTTTATTTTCTGAACGGGGAGCATCATACTCCCGGAATCTCTGCATTACTGTATAATCCCAGAAAGTGCAGAAGCTCATAATCCGGTGCGGTATCCGATGATTGCTGAGTGCTTCACTTAGAATATATGCCTGAAGTGCCACCTGCCCCTGACGGTCGCGCTGGGAACCGCTGGCATCCATCAGGATATCCACAACGAATTCGGAATTGTTCTGCTTATTCTTGCGGATAAACAGCTTTCCCGGATCCTCCGTACGTCCCAGACGCCACAACACGTTCGGTACAATCGTCCCATAGTCCGACCTAATATACTCCACTTCATTTCTGCGGTACAGAGAACGACGCAGCTCATCCGTCAAAATCTCAATACTTCGTTTCAGGAAATTCTGACTGTTGCGGTACAGACGCCGGTTATTTTCTGCCTGCCGCTTCGCATTGACATACTGCGCGTTGACCAGTACATGATTCTGCAGGATTCCATCCGTATAAAACAGACTGCAGTCCGCGTGTGCCCCGCGGCATAGCCGATGGTTTATCCGCTTCTGTTCGCGTTCACTCAGGTAGGACCGTCCATAATTCAGTTCCATGTAGGAATACATCTTTGCAATCGCCGCTTCATCCAGCACGACGATCCGCTGTCCCCCCTGTTTCTTCTGGCTATCCTCTTCTTCTTCCTGCTCTTCCGCCATAGAGGTCATCCGGCTGCTCATCTGATTCAGATACTGTTCGAGAACATTCTCATACGCATCTTCATTCAGAAAATCACGCCAGTCAAATTCCTTCAGGTCCTCCGCTGTCGCGGCCAGCACATGTTCCAGATCCCCGTGCTTCTTTTCAAAACTCCGATCGATCCAGTGATTGTACAATTCATCCACGACACGGATGATTTCCATCGTCTCTCCTGCCATTTCCAGTGTACGCATCCTGCCGACTGCTTCCATTAGCTTCTGTTCCCCAGTCCAGTCTCCATACAGGCTTCCCCTCAAAAGCATCAGCTTCATCCTTCCGGTCAGCGATACACTCATGCGCCCGAATGCAACATCCAGCAGTGATTCAAATGCCTTCCGTCTCAGTTCCGGCACGCCCGGTCGTTCTACCGCAACTTTCTTCCATACCGCCAGATCGACACACATCTGCGCAATCTCCGTCAGCGGCTGTTCATCCGCTCCATAGTACACCTTCTTGACAAGATACAGCGCAAATTCATTCTGGTCAAAAAAGCGCGCAAAAGCTCCCTGCTTCACCGCATCATACAGGGAGATATATTTGGAATGCGACCACGATGCCACATCCAGCTTCGTATTCAGTTTATAATCCCCGCTGACCGTCCACATCAGATTGCGGATACGGTTCTCTGCCTCCATCTGAAGATCGTCTTCTGTGAACATGAGGTCTGAATCTCCTTCTTCCTTATTCTCCTATCCAAACAGCTCTGCTGACGTCCAGTTCTCGGGAATTCTTGTCATTACAATATCCTCAACCAGCTCCCGTTCAAAGATATCAAAGCTCTTGTTCACAATTCCCATGCGGATCGCCGGGAGCGGTGCCAGTCCGGCACGTACCGTGCGCAGCGCCCCAATCAGCCCCCGCAAATCAAGCGGCTTGGTAGAAATTTCATTATTCCCCGCCTTCATCTGCAAATCCAGAAACAGTCCGCAAATCTGCTTCATTCCTTCTGCTTTCATATCCGGAAACAGCTCCCGCAGAATCTGTTCCAGAGTTTCCTCTGTCACAGACGGCATTTCGATTACAAGAAAACGAGATACAAGCGCTTCGTTCAGTTCCCTCGTTCCCGCATATCCATAATTCATGGTACCGATAAAACGAGCAGCGTCATGCAGTCTGATCCGGCTGTATCCCGGTACATCGATCTCCCTCCGGTAATCGAGCGTCGCATGAAGTACGGACACAGCATCGTTTTTCGCCATATTAATCTCATCAAAAACACCGAATCCGCCGTTCACTGCACACTCATAGACCGGTCCCGTCCGAAGCTGTACCTCATTGTTCCGGAATGTATCGGTGCCGATCAGAGAACTGCTGTCCGTATTGACATGAAACGAAATATTATAAGAAGGGCGCCCGAACACCCATGCCAGATTCTCCGCCAGAATATTTTTACCGGTCGCTTTCGCTCCTGTCAGCAAAATATGCTGTCCCTGCAGCAGGGCATAAGCCGCCATTTCAAATATCTCTTTTCCATAATAGGGAATCATCGGTCTGGAGACACGGCTCTGAAGCGATGATTCCACCGGATATTTTTCTCTGAATTCTCTGATCATTTCCAACAGGTCTGAATCTATTCCCTGCGCTCTCAGTGCTTCCATGGTCTTTTCCATTGTTGCAGCCTTTCTGTTAATCGTTGATTTTAGTTTCTATATCTCTGTAAAAGAATACCTTTCATGAATGCCTGAATCGACAATATCATAAATTATTGTACCATCTGCCTGAACGGTCTTTTCGAATTTCACATTTTTCCCTTTGAATTTCTGCTTCAGGAATTCTTCAATATCTTCAATCTCCAGCTCATCAATGAAGACATCCCGCATTTGATTATTCGCGCACTGATTAAAAATCTCCCATACAGTTTCATAACATTTCATGATATCTCTCCTCCTGTGGCTTCGAATTCGAAATCCAGCTGCAAAATTGCACCGGAACACCTTGCAGGACAACTGTCCCATGAACAGTAACCTGAATTTACCTCTTCTCACTTCTGATCCGCAGCAGTTCATCCACCAGCTTCACAGATACCTCTTCTTTACTCATCAATTCCAATTCTTTGATCCGGTCCGGCATAATCAGTGTCACTACATTCGTGTCCGTACCGAATCCGGCACCCGCCACCTTAACATTGTTCGCAGCAATCAGATCCAGATGCTTCTTCTCAAGCTTTGCTTTCGCATGCTCTACCATCTGTTCTGTCTCCATCGCAAAACCACACAATGCCTGCTTCTCTCTCTTATGTTCCCCGAGCCATTTCAGGATATCCTGTGTCCGCTCCAGAGCAATACTCATATCATCATCACTCTTTTTGATCTTCTGATCTGCAACAGTCACCGGACGGTAATCTGCGACAGCAGCCGCCTTGATGATCATATCCTGCTCCGCCGAACGTGAAGCGACTGCCTCGAACATATCCTGTGCGGAACGTACAGGAACTACTATGACCCCGACCGGCGGCTTCAGGCTGGTTCTTCCGCTCACAAGTGTTACCTCGGCACCTCTCTGACAGCAGATTCTGGCGATCGCATATCCCATCTTTCCGGTCGAATGATTGGAGAGAAAACGAACCGGATCAATCGCTTCCATTGTCGGCCCTGCCGTCACCAGAACCTTCATCCCTTCCATATCCTTCTCAAAGGCGATTTCATTCAGAATATGCTCCACGATCAGTCCTTCTTCCGGGAATTTTCCACGTCCCGTATCCCCACATGCCAGATGTCCGACTGCCGGTTCAATCACCTTCCAGCCATACTTTTTCAGAATAACCATATTGTCCTGTGTCACTGGATTCTCATACATCCGCGTATTCATCGCAGGAGCAATCAACTTCGGACACTGACATGCCAGCAGTGTCGTCGTCAGCATGTCATCAGCCAGTCCATGTGCCAGCTTCGCCATCACGTTGGCCGTAGCCGGAGCAACCACTGCAAGATCTGCGCGCTTGGCCAGTTCGACATGCTCCACCTCAAACTGGAAATTCCTGTCAAATGTGTCCGTCAGGCATTTATTCCCTGTCAAAGTCTCAAAAGTGACCGGGTTTATAAACTGCATTGCATTTTTCGTCATAATCACATGAACATCCGCATGCTGTTTTTTCAAAAGGCTTGCCAGATTTGCTGCCTTATAAGCTGCTATGCTCCCTGTTATCCCGAGGATTACCGTCTTCCCTTTTAACATTTTCGTCTTCTTTCCTCCATAAAGCGTATACTCCACTTATTATGTCAGCATCTTACCATAGAGACGCGGCATTATCAAGCAATTTTTCTGTATGCAGTTGCATGCGCAAAACCACTGGCAGATTAATTCAATTCGTGTTTAGTTGATTACGAACGGAACATTTCATACGATGCCCCAGAGC
>JAUNGL010000190.1 GCA_030524665.1 Lachnospiraceae bacterium
GAAAACAGAATTATTTTGTCAGGCTTCTACTGTCATGAATAATTCAGGATAAATAAGAAAACAGGAGGAATTGATTATGAATCATCCAGCAGAATTGAAGTACAGCAAATCACACGAATGGGTTAAGTTTCTTGATGAGACGACGGTATTGATCGGGCTTACTGACTACGCGCAGGATGCACTTGGAGATCTGGTGTTTGTGAACCTGCCGGAGGCGGGGGACGAGGTGACCGGTGGGGAAGCTTTTGCAGATGTAGAGTCCGTCAAAGCGGTGTCTGATGTATTTTCACCGGTAACAGGCACGGTGGCAGAGGTGAACGAGGAGCTTCTGGATGCGCCGGAGATGATGAATCAGGATCCGTACGGAGCGTGGCTGATCAAGGTTGAGAATGTGACGGAGACAGAGGAGCTTCTGGATGCGGACGCTTATCTGAAATTGATTGAGAGCGAGGAAGCATAGAGCCAAAAGAGAGTAGGAGAATGCCTGTCAGATAAGACTGACCGTGCAGCAGGAAGGAGGATGTGCTGTGGGATCTTTTTTACCAAACACAAAGCAGGAACAGCAGGAGATGCTGAAGGAAATCGGATTTGATTCCATGGATGCACTTTTTGCACATATTCCGGAAAAGGTAAAGCTAAAGGAATTAAATCTTCCGTCTGGAATCAGCGAGATGGAAGCGATGGATGCACTGGAGACGATTGCGGACAAGAACCGGGTATTTAAGCATATATTCCGCGGTGCGGGAGCATATGATCACTACATTCCGGCTATTGTAGGGAGTGTGGTCGGAAAGGAAGAATTTGTTACGGCGTACACACCGTATCAGGCGGAAATCAGCCAGGGTATCCTGCAGTCTATTTTTGAATATCAGACGATGATCTGCGAATTGACGGGAATGGATGTTTCCAATGCATCTGTTTACGACGGGGCTACGGCGGCAGCTGAAGCGATGGCTATGTGTAAGGAACGGAAGCGGGATACCGTGTATGTTTCCGCGACCACAAATCCACAGGTGATTTCTGTCATCCGCACGTACTGTTACGGAAGCAATACAAAGATGGAAATCGTACCGGAGAAGGACGGTGTGACAGATCAGGACGTACTGAAATCGATGTTGAACGATACAAGCGCATGCTTTTATGTACAGCAGCCCAATTACTATGGGAATTTTGAAGATGCCGATACTCTGGGCGCGATCACACATGAGGCTGGCGCTAAGTATGTCATGGGGTGCAATCCAATAGCTCTTGCCATCATGAAGACACCGGCTGAATGCGGCGCAGATGTCGCGGTGGGAGAAGGGCAGCCGCTCGGTATGGGACTTGCCTTCGGTGGTCCATATCTGGGATTTATGGCAGCCACCTCGAAGATGATGCGTAAACTGCCGGGAAGAATTGTCGGTGAAACTGTGGACCGTGAGGGAAAGCGTGCCTACGTACTGACACTGCAGGCGAGAGAGCAGCACATCCGCCGTGAGAAGGCAAGCAGCAATATCTGCTCCAATCAGGCGCTCTGTGCGTTGACTGCAGGGGTTTATCTTTCTGCTATGGGTGCGGATGGATTGACGCAGGCTGCCAATCTTTGTTTTTCCAAATCTCATTATCTGCAGACAGAGCTGGAAAAGGCCGGACTTGCGAGAAAGCATACTGGTGCGTTTTTCCATGAATTTGTCACTGTCTCTAAGGTGAAGGCAGAAAAAATTCTGGCAGCTCTGGAAGAAAAAGGGATTCTTGGAGGACTTCCCATCGGAGAGTATGAGATTCTCTGGTGTGCGACTGAGAAAAATACAAGGGCTGAGATCGACCTGGCAGCATCCATTGTGAAGGAGGTGTGTGAAGCATGAAGCTGATATTTGAGAGGGGAAAAGAAGGGCAGCATTGCACCATTCTCCCGGCGTGTGATGTGCCGGAGGCGGTTCTGGATGTGCCGAAGAGAGAGAAAGCCATGCATCTGCCGCATGTGTCGGAGAACGAGCTGAGCCGCCACTATACGGAGCTTGCAGGTCAGGTGCACGGTGTCAATCATGGATTTTATCCGCTTGGCTCCTGCACGATGAAGTATAATCCCAAGGTCAATGAAAAGGCAGCCGCGCTGCCGGGCTTCACCAGAATCCATCCGCTGCAGCCGGAGGATACGGTCCAGGGATGCCTGGAGGTGCTGGAAAAAACGGAGTCGATGCTCTGTGAAATTACCGGGATGGACGCCATCACCATGCAGCCGGCCGCCGGAGCACACGGAGAATTCACAGGACTCCTGCTGATTAAGGCGTATCACGACAGCCGCAGGGATACAAAGCGTACGAAGATCATTGTTCCGGATTCCGCACACGGCACGAATCCTGCCAGTGCAGTGATGGCAGGCTTTGAAGTAGTCAGCGTTCCGTCCGGCGAGGATGGCTGCGTAGACCTTGAGAAGCTGAGAGAAGCGGCAGGGGATGACACGGCAGGCCTGATGCTGACGAATCCCAATACAGTGGGTCTGTTCGACAAAAATATTCTGGAGATTACCGCTATCATCCATGAGGCAGGCGGCCTGGCCTATTATGACGGCGCGAATCTGAATGCCGTGATGGGAATTGTACGCCCCGGTGATATGGGTTTTGATGTCGTTCACCTGAACCTCCACAAGACCTTTTCCACGCCTCATGGCGGCGGTGGTCCGGGAAGCGGCCCGGTTGGCTGCAAAGCATTTCTGAAGCAATTCCTGCCGGGCAGGCTGGCAGAGGCAGACGCAGATGGTACTTATCGTTTTGTGATCCCCGCGGATTCTGTCGGTGATGTGAAAGCATTCTACGGCAACTTCCTGGTTGTGGTGCGTGCGCTGACTTATCTTCTGATGCTTGGAAAAGAAGGAATCCCGGAAGCCTCCTCCAATGCAGTTCTGAATGCCAATTATATGATGGAGAAGCTGAAGGATCTCTATCCGATGGCGTATGATGAGACCTGTATGCACGAGTTTGTCATGACGCTGGAGAAGATGAAACACGAGATCGATGTATCGGCGATGGATATTGCGAAAGCACTTCTGGATTACGGGATTCATCCGCCGACCATGTATTTCCCGCTGATCGTACACGAGGCGCTGATGGTTGAACCAACTGAGACGGAGAGCAGGGAAACACTGGATGAGGCGGTCAGAGTATTCCGTCAGATTTATGAAAAAGCGAAGGCAGACCCGGCAGCGATGCACGAAGCTCCTGTCAATGCTTATATCAGAAGGCCTGATGAAGTGCGGGCGGCCAGAAAACCGGTATTGAGATACGAATTTTAAAGAACCGCTAAGTGGCAGGGATGGTCCGGCAGCAGAGCAAACCTGCGCCGGACAGTCGCGGTACGGCGGCAGCATAAGCATCCGTGGGTGCAAGTTTGCTGTGAAAAAAGAGTTAGGTGGAGAATTATGATCACGAAATTGAGTACATACATTACAGATAATACAGTGCCTTACCGGAATCTTGCAATCGAGGAGTATCTGACACTCCATACGGAGCCGGATGAGTGTATTCTCTTTCTCTGGC
Organism: Lachnospiraceae bacterium; assembly: GCA_030524665.1. GTDB lineage: Bacteria > Bacillota > Clostridia > Lachnospirales > Lachnospiraceae > Choladousia. Next base: position 3,516 of record JAUNGL010000190.1, read on the forward strand.
AGAATCGGCGGACCGTGGTGATTGGAAAAAATCAGAATTGCTGGAAGGAATGCAAGGTCAACTGTCTGGAAGAGGACGGAGGCTATCTTGTGCGCCGTCTTTCAGGAGGCGGAGCCGTGTTTCATGACCTGGGAAATCTGAATTTTACGTTCTGTGTCCGCAAAGAGAACTACGACGTGGACCGACAGCTTGAGGTGATTTTGCAGGCCGCCCGGCTGCTGGGACTGGATGCCCGGAAGACCGGGCGGAATGATGTCACCATTGAAGGCCGGAAGTTCTCCGGCAATGCATTTTATGAATCAGGCGATTTCTGCTATCATCACGGAACACTGCTGCTGGATGTAAATAAAGAAGACATGTCGCGTTATCTGAATGTTTCGCGGGAAAAGCTGCAGTCGAAGGGGGTGGATTCTGTCCGCTCCCGCGTAGCGAACCTGATAGAGTTTAACCCGCAGATCACGGTGCCGCTCATGCAGGAGAAGCTGGTGCAGGCATTCGGGATGGTTTACGGGCTGGAGACACAGGTTCTTTCGAAGGATCGGATTGACTGGGAGGATGTGCACGAAAAAGAGCAGAAATTCGGCTCCTGGGAATGGAAATATGGAAGAAGGATTCCGTTTCAATACAGCGCGTCCCGGCGCTTTGGCTGGGGTGATGTGGAGCTGCAGTTTCAGGTGGACGGCGGAATCATCAAAAGTGTCAATGTCTTTTCAGACGGCATGAACCCGAAGCTGGTGGGTGCGCTTCCGGCCGCCTGGGAAGGCTGCCGCTATGAAGAGCAGGCGCTGATAGCGGCATTGGAACAGACCGTGGAAGCGCTGCAGAAGGATTCAGAAGCCGCAGAACATGCAGAAGCCGGAACACGGATACTGGGCAGCAGAGAATCAGAGCAGCAAATGAAGCAGGATATTGGTGAACTGCTGAGAGAGTGTCTGTGAATGCCGAAGGTGGAATCATCAGTCAGTCTTCCGATGTGTAAAGTGAGGGCCGACCGCCTTGAGATGTGTGCTGTCTGTATCCGGAGGCATGAGCCGAAGTGAGAATAAAAATCGTGATTCATGTGAGCTTTGTGCCGTAGTGGCACAACTGGAAGTGAGAATAAAATAGTGATTCATGTGTGATTTGCGCCATGTGAGACATGAATGAAGCGGGCATAAAGTTGTGATTCATGTGTGATTTGCGCCATGTGAGACATGAATGAAGCGGG